>NZ_JBKFBC010000001.1:613959-745648 GCF_053345995.1 Comamonas sp. C24C
AGCTCACGGCGGTCGACGATCATGTCCACTGCGCCCTTGTCCTGCAGGAATTCGGCGCGCTGGAAGCCTTCGGGCAGCTTCACGCGCACGGTGGTTTCGATCACGCGAGGGCCGGCAAAGCCGATCAGGGCCTTGGGCTCGGCGATCACGATATCGCCCACGAAGGCGAAGCCAGCGGACACACCGCCCATGGTCGGGTCGGTCAGCACGGAGATATAGGGCAGACCCTTCTTGGCCAGACGTGTCAGCGCAGCATTGGTCTTGGCCATTTGCATCAGCGACAGCAGACCTTCCTGCATGCGGGCACCACCGGTGGCGGTGAAGCAGATGAAAGGCACCTTCTGCTCGATGGCGGTTTCCACGCCGCGCACAAAGCGTTCGCCGACCACGGAGCCCATGGAGCCGCCCATGAAGTCGAACTCGAAGCAGGCCACGACCACATTGATGCTCTTGACGGAGCCGCCCATGACGATCAGTGCGTCGGTCTCGCCGGTGTTCTCCAGCGCTTCCTTCAGACGCTCGGGGTACTTGCGGCTGTCCTTGAATTTCAGCGGGTCGACAGGAATGACTTCCTGTGCGATTTCATAGCGGCCTTCGGCGTCGAGGAAATGGTTCAGACGTGCGCGCGCACCGATGCGGTGGTGGTGGCCGCAGGTCGGGCAGACGTTCTGGTTCTTTTCCAGATCGGTCTTGTACAGAACGGTTTCGCAGCTGGGGCACTTGATCCACAGACCTTCGGGAATCTGCTGGTGGCGTTCCGTCGGATTGGTCTGCTGGATTTTTGCAGGCAGAAGTTTTTCAAGCCAAGACATGGTGTTTCCTTTTCAGTTTCCACTGCACTGCACGCTACTCGCAACCCGTGAGAGCAGCGTGGTACAGGCACTGGCGCAATCTCATCAGAGACAGCGATCAAGGGCCACCCCGCCGCGAAGCTGTCGTCCCCCTTCAAGGGGGACGCGGCGCAGCCGCTCAGGGGGTGGCTAATTTCTAGGGGTGCATTATGCGTCGAGAGCCTTTCGCACACCACGCAGAAAGTCTATTGCCAGAGGCACGATCTTCTCGTGGGGCTGGTTGTCGAGCAGGTCAATGATGCGGCTGCCGATGATGACGGCGTCGGCCACCTGGCCCACGGTCTGTGCGGTCTGGGCATCGCGAATGCCGAAACCCACGCCCACGGGCACGCTGACATGCTGGCGAATGCGCGGCAGCATGGCCTCCACGGCCGAGGTGTCCAGAGCGCCCGAACCGGTCACGCCCTTGAGCGAGACATAGTAGACATAGCCGCTGGCCACGCGGGCCACCTGTTGCATGCGCTCGTCCGTGCTGGTGGGAGCCAGCAGGAAGATCAGGTCCATGTCGCGGGCCTTGAGCTTGGCTGCAAACTCTTCGCATTCCTCGGGCGGATAGTCCACGATCAGCACGCCATCGACGCCGGCTGCGGCGGCATGGTTGACGAAGGCATCTTCGCCATGGATCTGATCGTAGCGCTCCACGGGGTTGGCATAGCCCATGAGCACCACGGGCGTGGTCTGGTCCTTTTTGCGGAACTCGGCCACATAGGCCAGCACCTGGCTCAGGCCCACGCCGTTGGCAATGGCCTTGTCGCCTGCACGCTGGATGGTGGGGCCGTCGGCCATGGGGTCCGAGAAGGGCACGCCCAGCTCGATCACGTCGGCACCGGCTTCCACCATGCCGTGCATGAGAGGAGGGGTGATGGCAGCGAACGGGAAGCCTGCTGTCACATAGGGAATCAAGGCCTTGCGGCCTTCTTCCTTGAGCTTGTTGAAGGTGGCGGTAATTCGGCTCATAACTTGTTGCCCCCTGCGGCAGCCTTGGCTGCATCATGTCCGGGAGCGCCCTTGACGGTGAGGCCGCGCATGGAAGGGCGGTCGAAGTATTCGGCACCCGACAGGTCGGCCACGGTGCCGATGTCCTTGTCGCCGCGGCCGGAGAGGCTGACGAGAATGGACTGGTCGGCGCGCATGGTCTTGGCCAGCTTCATGGCATAGGCCACGGCGTGGCTGGACTCCAGAGCCGGGATGATGCCTTCGGCGCGGCACAGGTAGTGGAAGGCGTCCAGTGCTTCCTGGTCGGTAATGCCTACGTACTGGGCGCGACCGATTTCCTGCAGCCAGGCATGTTCAGGGCCCACGCCGGGGTAATCCAGGCCGGCGCTCACCGAGTGGGTCTCGGTGATCTGGCCGTTTTCGTCCTGCAGGATGAAGGTGCGGTTGCCATGCAGCACGCCCGAGCTGCCTTTTTGCAGCGAAGCCGAGTGTTTGCCGGATTCCAGACCCTCGCCCGCCGCTTCCACGCCGAACAGTTTAGTGTTCTCGTAGGGGATATAGGGGTAGAAGATGCCCATGGCATTGCTGCCGCCGCCCACGCAGGCGACCACGGCATCGGGCTGTGTGTCGGCGCCCAGGAACTCGGGCATCTGCGTCAGGCACTCGTCGCCGATGACCTTCTGGAAGTCGCGCACCATCATGGGGTAGGGATGGGGGCCGGCCACGGTACCGATGATGTAGAAGGTGTTGTCCACATTGGCCACCCAGTCACGCATGGCTTCGTTGAGCGCATCCTTGAGCGTTCTGGAGCCGGACTCCACGGGCACCACGGTCGCACCCAGCAGCTTCATGCGGTAGACATTGGGGCTTTGGCGCTTCACGTCCTCGGCACCCATGTAGACGATGCACTCGAGGCCGTAACGCGCGCAGATGGTGGCCGTTGCCACGCCGTGCTGGCCGGCGCCTGTCTCGGCAATGATGCGCGGCTTGCCCATGCGCTTGGCGAGCATGGCCTGGCCGATCACATTGTTGATCTTGTGTGCACCTGTGTGGTTGAGGTCCTCGCGCTTCAGATAGATCTGCGCGCCGCCCATTTCGCGGCTCATGCGCGAGGCGTGATAGACGGGCGAGGGACGGCCTACATAGTGGGCCAGCTCGGACTGGAATTCGGCGATGAATTCGGGGTCGTTCTGATACTTTGCGTAGGCCTCACGCAGCTCGGTAAGGGCGTGTGTCAGGGTTTCGCTGGCGAAGCTGCCGCCGTAGCGGCCGAAATGGCCGTGGACGTCGGGATACTGGTATTCAAACATGTGTCAGTCTGCAAAATTTGGGCATCAGCTGCGCGTACGGCAGCAATGAAGCGGTGAATCTTGTGGGCATCCTTGATGCCTTTGAGGGGCTTGCCGTCGGGACCTTCGGCCTCGACACCAGAGCTCACATCAACGGCCAGAGACAACCCGCGAGGGCGCACTTGCAAGATGCCATCGGTCACGTTTGCAGGCGTGAGTCCACCAGACAAAACGAGGTGAGAGTCGACGCTTGTTGGCAGAAGTGACCAATTGAATGCCTTGCCGCCGCCACCATAACCATCGACATGGGCGTCGAGCAGGATGGCTTGGGCCTTTGAATAACGTTGGGCATATTCTACGAGGTCAAACCGGGCCGCATCGTCTCCAAGGGGTATGCGCGCCGCGCGCAACCAGGGCTGGACGCCCCGGGTGGAGGCTTCGCAATCCGCCGCCGATTCATCACCGTGAAATTGCACGCAGGCGTTTGGTATTAGGTCGCAGGCAGCTATCACATTGGTAGCTGTTTCATTCACAAAGAGCAAAACAGGTGTGACAAAGGGCGGCAGTCGCCGGGCCAGCTCGGCCGCGCGCTGCAGCGTCACGGCACGCGGGCTTGGCGCATAGAGCACGAAGCCGATGGCGTCGGCGCCGGCGGCCACCGCGGTGTCGACATCCTGCTCGCGGGTCAGGCCGCAGATCTTGATGCGGGTGCGGGAGGCAATGGAAGGCATGACTAATCCCTGGCGTTGCAGCAATCGTTGGCGGGTGGCCGCTCAGGGCAGCCAGGCAAACGGAGGGGTGTCGGCAGGCAGACCCCAGCGTGTATCGTAAATGGGGCCGAGAAAGTACAGGCCGTCAGGGGAGAAGGTGGGTGCGGCCACCTCGCGCGAGCGTGCCTCCAGCACCTGCTGCATCCATTCCACGGGCTTGGAGCCCTGGCCCACGTAGATCAGGCAGCCCATGATGTTGCGGATCATGTGATGCAGAAAAGCGCTGCCCTCGAACTCGAAGCGCCAGTAGCCGCATTCCATCTGCGCGTCGCGCATGGGGGCCTGGCCGGCGGGGCGGTAGTGGATGTCAATGCGGCGCAGGGTCTTGACCGGGCTCTTGGCTTGGCAGCCCGCGGCGCGAAAGGACGAAAAATCATGCTCGCCCAGCAGCAGATCGGCGGCTGCGCGCATGCGCTGCGCATCCAGCGTCTGAAACACCCAGCCGACCCGGCCCTGGTCTACGCTGGGGCGCACGGGAGACTGCAGCAGCACATAGGCATAGCGACGTGCGGTGGCACAGGCGCGGGAATGGAAGCCATCCGGGCCGTCGGCCACCTCGGCCGCCCATTGCACGGCAATGTCCTTGGGCAGAAAGGTGTTGGTGCCGCGCACCCAGGAGTTGGGCGCACGCTGCAGCTCGGTGTCAAAGTGCACGACCTGCATCAGGCCGTGCACACCCGAATCGGTGCGACCGGCACAGATGGTGGAGACTTCTTGAGCAGCAAAGCGGCCCAGGGCCGCTTCGAGTTTGTCTTGTACGGTGTTGCCATCGGGTTGGCTTTGCCAGCCGCGATAGGCCTGACCGTTGTAGCTGACGCCGAGAGCTATGCGCATGGCATGGCTCCCGGCGCGGGGTCTGAATGCATCAAATCAATCAACCAATCTGAGAGAGAAGGCTGTGAGCCTTGGCCTTGAGATCGCCATGTGCCTCGGCGATCACTTCCTCGATCAGTGTACGCGCTCCGTCGCTGTCGCCGATGGCATTGAACTCTTCGGCCAGGGCCAGCTTGGTGGCCAGCGGGTCCTCGGGCTCGGAAGGCGCCGGCACGGCATCGATGGTTGCGGTGTCGTCGGAGGTTCCCAGATCCAACGACAGGCCGCTGAGGTCGAAAGTCACCTCGGGCTGTGCAGGGGCGGCGGCGGGGCTGTCGCTCTCCTCGGCAGGCTGCTGCAAGGTCAGCGCTTCGATATCCTGCTCTGCGCCAGGGCCCTCCTGGCTGGAGGAGAGCTCCAGCGGGGTCGTTTCCTGTCCGCTTTCCGGCTCGGGCTGGGACTGCAAGGGCAGGGCGAAGCTGTCGAGGTCGAACTCGAGGGCATTCAGGGTGCCTGGCTCGGCGGGGGCCGGGGCAGTGACGGGAGCCGGAGCCTGAGAAGCCGTGGCGGGCAGGTTGAACGAAGCCAGATCGTCGAGGTTCAGGTTCAGGCCATTGTCTGCTGCGGGTGCCGGCTCGGACGCGGTGACAGGGGTGTCCCACTGTGCCAGTGCCGCGAAATCCTGCTCGTTGGGCAAGGAAACGGGCTCGGAGGCCACGGGCGCTGCGCTGGCTGCTGTGTCGGGCAGGCCTGCTGGCAGTTCCAGATCCATGTCGAAGTCCATGCCGGCAGGCTCCGTGGGAGGGCCTTCGCGGCTGGCCGCCGCTTCGGCGGCCTGTGCAGCAGCCAATGCCGAGCCGAAGCCTACGGCGGCGGCGACGCCGCCTTGCAGCGCGGTCGATGGATCGGTGGGGCTGAAGGCGTTGGGCGCAGCCGCTGCGCCTGCCTGGAGCTGGGGAGCGCCGCCCAGCTGGTAGGTCAGATTGTCGGGATCCAGGATGCGGCCCTGATCGGCCAGTCGCTGCCATTCGGGGCCCTTGCCCTGGGTCAGCGCAAAGACGTTGTTGGCAACCGAGGCGTAGGCCATGCGGTCATGGCGCTTGGCATAGATTTCAGCCAGCTTCTGGTGCAGCACCAGGCGGTTGGGGTCGGTGCGCAGTGCTTCCTTGAGGATTTCCTCGGCCTGCAGGTCGCGGCCGTAGGCCAGGTACACATCGGCTTCGGCCAGCGGGTCCACATCGCCGGCGTCGAGCTGGCTGGGAGAGTACTGCATGGACTGGCCCGACATCTGGCTGCTGCTGGTCGTGGTGTCCACGCGCTGGCCGCCGCTGGCGCCGAAGAAGGAGTCCGCCGACAGCTGGCTGTCGCCCAGCGTGCTGTCCGCGCTTGCCGCAGCGGCCTTGCGACGCTGAGAAACACGGTAGCCGCCATAGCCCAGCAGCAGGGCCAGCAGTGCCGCACCTGCCAGCGGGATGGTGGGGTCTTCCATCAGGCTGTCGATAAAGCTGGGCTCTTCGGGAATGGGGGCAGGTGCCGCCACAGGCTTGGGAGGGGCAATCGGTGCAGGCGCTGCAGGCTCGGCTGCGGCTTGCGCCTCTGGTGCGGGCGCGGCGTCGCCAGGCTTGCCGGCCTCGGCTGGTGCCGCTCCGGCTGCCGCAGCTGTGGCTGTCACAGCATCGGCTGCCACGGCCGGCGCCAGGGCTGGTGCTGCAGGTGTTGCAGCGGCATCGGCAACCGGAGCAGGAGCTGCCACATTGGCGGCACCGGTCGCGGGCACGGCGACGCCGGGGCCTGCCGCAGGCGCAGCGGCTGCCGGTGTGCCAGCCGCGGGAGCTGCAGCCGTTCCGGCAGGTTTGGTGGCGGCCGCAATCTGGCTCAGCTCGGCCATGTTGCGCTTGAGTTCATCGGCGCGCGCAGACTGGTCGGCAGCCTGCTTTTGCTGGGCCATCTGCTCGTCGGCTGCAACGCCCTTGACGGAACCCTTGGACAGGGTCAGCTTGTCGGGGGCGGCGGTAGCGGCCTTGGCATCTGCGACATGGGCCTGAACCTGGCCGGAGGCACTGCGCGATGCGGCTTCCACGGTGGCCACAGGTGCCACGCCTGCAAGTTGACGGCGGAACTGGTTGAAATCCTGAGACTGGGCCGCCATGATCTGGCGTGCTTCCTTGGCCGAGGTTGCCTGGGCCGCAGCCTGATCGGGCATCTGAACCACGACGCCGCTGCGCATGCGGTTGATGTTGCCATTGACAAAGGCCTGGGGGTTGCTGCGCAGCATGGCCACCAGCATCTGGTCGAGAGAGACGCCTGCGGGCTTGTGCGCCGCAGCAAGGCGTCCGGCGGTGTCGCCGGTTCTGACGCGAACTTCGTCACCACTGCCAGCAGGTGCTGCAGCGGCGGCCTGCCGCTTGCGCAGCGGCTTCGCCGCGGCTTCGTCCTGGTCGCGGTCATTGCGCAGGTCCCGGCCAGTGGTGCCGACAGGGCTGGAGGCAGTCCGTGTGGTCACGGCGGCACGTGCTGGCGCAGGTGCAGGCACTGCGGCAGGCGTGGCCTGAGCCGCAGTGGTGGGCACAGGAGCAGGGCGGCGCGTTGCCGGGGGGTCAAGCAGCAAGGTGTAGTTGCGCTGCAGCTTGCCCGATGCCCAGTTGGCATCGATCACCAGATCGACGAAGGGATCGTTGACCGGCTGAAAGCTGCTGAGCTTGAGCACGGCCGTGCCGTTGGCGCGCTTTTGCACCTGCACGCGCACCGAATTGGCCGTGCCTGTGAATTCCATGCCCTGGGCGCGGAAGGCGGCTGGCGATGCAATGGCCGCCTGCAGGCTGTCGGCTTCGGCAGCGCTGAGCTGAGGGATTTCAACCTCGGCACGCAGAGGCTCACCCAGAGCCGACTGCACCGTGATGCGCCCCAATGCCAATGCCCATGCATCGGTGGCCGAGAGGCTTGACAGTGCGAGGGTGGCTGCGGCTAGCGCAGAGAGTTTCCAGCGTTGCATAGGGCTCAGACTTGATTCGTGCAGCCTACAGCCCTCTTGTTCTTGATCGGGTTTGTGGCTGCGGTGCACATAAAAAATTGGAAATTCCAGCAGGCGGCAAAGGTCTCTCGGGCCGGCGGACACAGTTTGCATTGTCAACGACGCTATTGCAATGTGAGCAAAAGCATGGCTGGCAAGGCGCTGAATTGTTGTCGATTGGCAACGAGATGAAACCTAATGTAGCTTGGCTGACGGTTTGCATTCGCCCGAATAAGCGGGCAATTGTCGCCCAAGCCCGGAGCCCGGGGATGAAAAAAGCGCCAGTCATCACGCGGATGACCGGCGCTTTGCTGCGCTGGATCAAGCCGTCAGGCGGCTTGATGGCGGCCGGTATCAGGCTGCCAGCAGGATGCGCAGCATGCGGCGCAGGGGCTCGGCAGCACCCCACAGCAGCTGGTCGCCGATCACGAAGGCCGAGACGTACTCGGGGCCCATGTTCAGCTTGCGCACGCGGCCCACAGCCACTTCCAGACCGCCGGTGGTGGCAGCAGGAGTCAGCTCCTTGACGGTCTCGGCGCGGTCGTTGGCCACGAACTTGACCCAGGGATTGCCGGCCTTGATCAGGGCTTCGATCTCTTCCAGGGGCAGGTCCTTCTTCAGCTTCAGGGTCAGAGCCAGGCTGTGGCAGCGCATGGCGCCAATGCGCACGCACAGGCCGTCGACGGGGATGGTGGCTTCGGTGCCGAGAATCTTGTTGACTTCGGCCTGGCCCTTCCATTCTTCCTTGGACTGGCCGTTGGGCAGCTGCGCGTCGATCCAGGGGATCAGGCCGCCGGCCAGAGGTGCGCCGAAGAATTCGGTGGGCACATCGTCACGGATGGTCTGGGCCACCTTGCGGTCGATTTCCAGAATCGCCGAAGCAGGCGTCGCCAGCTCGTCGGCGACGGCGGCGTGCACCACGCCCATGCCCTTGAGCAGCTCGCGCATATGGTTGGCGCCACCGCCCGATGCGGCCTGGTAGGTCATGGAGGAGACCCATTCCACCAGACCGGCCTTGAACAGACCGCCCAGACCCATCAGCAGGATGGAGTTGGTGCAGTTGCCACCGATCCAGTTCTTGCCACCGGCAGCCAGCTTCTGCTGGATCAGGTCGTCGTTGACGGGGTCCAGCACGATGACGGCGTCGCTTTCCATGCGCAGCGAGGAGGCGGCGTCAATCCAGTGACCGTTCCAGCCGGCGGCGCGGATCTTGGGGAAGACTTCCTTGGTGTAGTCGCCACCCTGGCAGGTGATGATGATGTCGCACTTGGACAGCTCGGCGATGTCGTTGGCGTCCTTCAGCTCGGTGTGCACCGTGGCCATGGCCGGAGCCTTGCCACCTGCATTGGAGGTGGAGAAGAACACGGGCTCGATCAGCGCGAAGTCGCCTTCGGCCTGCATACGATCCATCAGCACGGAGCCGACCATGCCGCGCCAGCCCACCAAACCTACCAATTGCTTGCTCATTTGAAACGCCCTTTCAGTTTTGAAAACAGTAGCTTGAGACTGCTTCGGCCGGCTCGTCAGGGCCGGAAGGGGCGCGCGACGAACCGGGCTGGGTCAGCCTGTAATCGTCTTAATGGTGATTGCGCGCGCATTCACACCGGCAGTCTTTGCGGGTGTGACGATTTCGGGAGCGAAGGTGCGTGCGGCAAACATAAGAGTTGTCATTCTAGCGACTAGAGAAAAAGCTTGAAGAACTAAAAGTGCTTGAAACTCTAGTCAAAACGTCGAAATAAATGATTTATTTTTGACGTTTTGTTTTATTTGGTGCCGAAATTTGCGTCAAACCCAAAGCCGCCGCTTGCGGGCGGCGGCTGGGCTTCAGCGGTTTCGGTGCCTCAGACGCCGGCCAGCGCCTTGACCACGGCATCACCCATTTCACGGGTGCTGACCTTGGTCGTGCCTTCGCTGTAGATGTCGGCAGTGCGCAGGCCGTCGGCCAGCACTTTTTGCACGGCAGCTTCGATCTTCTGGGCGGCTGCTTCCTGGCCCAGGCTGAAGCGCAGCATCATGGCGGCCGAGAGAATGGTGGCCAGGGGGTTGGCGATGCCCTTGCCGGCGATGTCGGGAGCCGAGCCGTGGCTGGGTTCGTACAGGCCTTGCTTCTTATCGTTCAGGCTGGCGCTGGGCAGCATGCCGATGGAGCCGGTCAGCATGGAGGCTTCGTCGGAGAGGATGTCACCGAACATATTGCCGGTCACCACCACGTCGAAGCGCTTGGGTTCCTTGACCAGCTGCATGGCGGCGTTGTCCACATACATATGGTCCAGGGCCACATCGGGGTACTGCTTGGCGACTTCGCTGACCACGTCCTTCCACAGCTGGAAGGTTTCCAGCACATTGGCCTTGTCCACGCTGGTCACGCGCTTGCTGCGCTTCTGGGCGGCCTGGAAAGCGACATGGGCGATACGCTCGATCTCGGGACGGGTGTAGCGCATAGTGTCGAAGGCTTCCTCGGCACCGGGGAAATGGCCGTCGGGAGCCACACGGCGGCCGCGCGGCTGGCCGAAGTAGATGTCGCCGGTCAGCTCGCGGATGATGAGGATGTCCAGGCCTGCCACCAGCTCGGGCTTGAGGCTGGAGGCGTGGGTCAGTTCCTTGTAGCAGATGGCGGGACGGAAGTTGGCGAACAGGCCCAGGGCCTTGCGCAGGCCCAGAATGGCCTGCTCGGGACGCAGGGGGCGGTCCAGCGTGTCGTACTTCCAGTCGCCCACGGCACCGAACAGGATCGCATCGGCTTCCTGGGCCAGCTTCAGCGTGGCGGGAGGCAGGGGGTGGCCGGCAGCTTCGTAGCCGGCACCGCCCACGGGAGCGGTTTCCATCTCCAGGCCCAGATTCAGGGCCTCGAGCACCTTGACGGCTTCCGCGACGATTTCGGGACCGATGCCATCACCGGGCAAAACTGCAATCTTCATGATGTTCCTTTGATTAATTTGATAGCTGTTAGCGCTCGTTATTCATAGATTTCAGATTGAATTAATGCTGATGTTCATGAATAGAAGGCGCAAGCAGCTCATTTATGGGTAGCAACCTAAAAACAAGCACGCCCCAAACAAGGGGCATCAAGCAAGGGCCGCCCCGCAGCGAAGATGCCGTCCCCCTTCCGATGCAACGCATCGAGAAAGGGGGAAGCCGCGCAGCGGCTCAGGGGGTTACTTCTGAATCAACGTATGCGCCAGCCAGGGCTTTTGCGCCAGGCGCTCGGCTTCGAAGGCCTTGATCTTGTCGGCGTGGCGCATGGTCAGGCCGATATCGTCGAAGCCGTTGAGCAGGCAGTACTTGCGAAAGGCGATGACGTCGAAGGCGATCTCTTCGCCCTGCGGGCGGACGATCACCTGGCGCTCCAGGTCGATGGTCAGCTCGTAGCCGGGGAAGGCCGCGACGTCGTTGAACAGCTGGTCGATCGTGGCCTCGGGCAGCACGATGGGCAGCAGACCGTTCTTGAAGCTGTTGTTGAAGAAGATGTCGGCAAAGCTGGGGGCCAGGATGGCGCGGAAGCCGTACTGGTCCAGGGCCCAGGGCGCGTGCTCGCGGCTGGAGCCGCAGCCGAAGTTCTTGCGCGCGATCAGGATGCTGGCACCCTTGAAACGGGGCTGGTTGAGCACGAAGTCGGGGTTGGGCTTGCGGTCGGCCTCGGGCACGCCGGGTTGGCCGGGCTGGTCCAGATAGCGCCACTCGTCAAACAGGTTGGGGCCGAAGCCGGTCTTCTTGATGGACTTCAGGAACTGCTTGGGAATGATGGCGTCGGTGTCGACGTTCTCGCGGTCCATGGGGGCGACAAGGCCCTTGTGCACGGTGAATTTTTGCATGGCGTGAATTCCAGGGATCAAGGGTTCAGCGAGCGGCTCGTTCGATGGCGCTGCCCGCACTTTGCACGTCCTGGCCCAGGCCCTTGACGGTGTTGCAGGCGGCCATGGTGAAGGCCAGGCCGATCAGGAGAATCGTGACGGAAGGCTTCATGCTCTGTCTCGCTGAAGAAATGGTTTAGGAGAACTTGCGGATGTCGACAAAGTGGCCGTGGATGGCTGCCGCAGCGGCCATGGCGGGGCTGACGAGGTGGGTGCGGCCACCGGCGCCCTGACGGCCTTCGAAATTGCGGTTCGAGGTCGACGCGCAGCGCTCGCCGGGCTCCAGGCGGTCGGCATTCATGGCCAGGCACATGGAGCAGCCGGGTTCGCGCCATTCAAAGCCGGCGGCCTTGAAGATCTGGTCCAGGCCTTCGCGCTCGGCCTGTTCCTTGACCAGACCGGAGCCGGGCACCACCATGGCCAGCTTGATGTTCTTGGCGACCTTCTGGCCCAGGTTCTTGACCACGGCCGCGGCTTCGCGCATGTCTTCGATGCGGCTGTTGGTGCAGGAGCCGATGAACACCTTGTCGACAAAGATGTCGTTGATGGGCTTGCCGGGTTCCAGTGCCATATAGGTCAGCGCACGTTCGATGGCGCCGCGCTTGTTGGAGTCCTTTTCCTTGTCGGGATCGGGAACGGCGGCATCGATGCCCAGCACCATCTCGGGGCTGGTGCCCCAGGTCACCTGCGGCACGATGTCGGCGGCGTTCAGCTCCACCACACGGTCGAACTTCGCGTCGGCGTCGGAATGCAGTGTCTTCCAGTAAGTGACGGCGGCATCCCATTCGCCACCCGTGGGCGCCAGGGGGCGGCCCTTGATGTAGTTGATGGTCTTGTCGTCCACGGCGACGAGACCTGCGCGAGCGCCGCCTTCGATGGCCATGTTGCAGACCGTCATGCGGCCTTCCACGCTCAGGTCGCGGATGGCTTCGCCGGCAAACTCGATGGTGTAGCCCGTGCCGCCGGCGGTGCCGATCTTGCCGATGATGGCCAGCACGATGTCCTTGGCGGTGATGCCGGGTGCGACCTTGCCGTTGACCTGCACCAGCATGTTCTTGGCCTTCTTGGCCAGCAGGGTCTGGGTGGCCATCACGTGCTCGACCTCGGAGGTGCCGATGCCGTGGGCCAGCGCGCCGAAAGCGCCATGGGTGGAGGTGTGGCTGTCGCCGCAGACCACGGTCATGCCGGGCAGGGTCGCGCCTTGCTCGGGGCCCATGACGTGAACAATGCCCTGGCCCTTGTCCATGAAGGGAAAGAAGGCCGCCGAACCGAACTCGGCGATGTTGCTGTTCAGCGTGGTGATCTGTTCCTTGCTGATGGGGTCGGCAATGCCGTCATAGCCGCGCTCCCAGCCGTCGGTGGGCGTGTTGTGGTCGGCCGTGGCCACGACCGAGCTGACGCGCCACAGCTTGCGGCCGGCCATGCGCAGGCCTTCAAAGGCCTGGGGGCTGGTGACTTCGTGCACCAGATGGCGGTCGATATAGAGGACGGAGGTGCCGTCTTCCTCGGTGTGAACGACGTGCTCGTCAAAAATCTTGTCGTAGAGGGTGCGTCCCATGGTGGTCTCGTGAGGTTGGTTTGTTGGGAGGATTCTGTGTTCTGTGGCGGACCTGAGCAGTGCTTCAAGCCTTGGCGCTGGCGGGGCAGAGGTGATCGACCAGCAGACGGGTGGTCACCGGCAGCGCTTCAAAGTCGCGCGCCACCACGCAGAGTTCGCGGTGCGCCCAGTCGTCGGTGAGCCGCACGGCGCGCAGATGGCCCACGCCATGCATCAGCTCGAATGCGCGGTCGGGCAGCAGACCCAGTCCCAGTCCGTTGTCGATCATGCGGCACATGGCGTCCAGGCTGGTGACCTGGATGCGCTGGTGCAGCGGGTGGCCGGCCTGAGCCGCGGCAGAGCGCATGGCCAGGCTGATGGAGGAGCCCGCATGCAGGCCGACGATGTCCCATTCCAGCACTTCCGTGAAGGCCACGCTCTCGCGATCGGCCAGGGCATGGCGCTCGGGCACGACGACGACCAGCCTGTCTTCGCGATAGCTGCGGTATTGCAGCGGCACATTGCCCTGGCTCAGTTGCACGGTGGCCTGCTGGCCTTCGCTGCTTCTGATATTGCCCAGCGTGCAGATGCCGATATCGGCCGTGCCCTCGGCCACCGCACTCAGCACGTCGGGGCTCAGGTGTTCCTGCAGGTCGATCTTGATCTGGCTGTGCTCGCGTGCAAACGCCCCCAGGTCCTCGGGCAGAAACTGCACGATGGCCGACATATTGGCATGCATGCGCACATGGCCGCGGACGCCGTCGGCGTATTCGGAGAGCTCGCCCTGCATGCGCTCCAGCCCGTACAGCACATTGCGGGCATGGTGCAGCAGGCTTTCGCCAGCCGGCGTCAGCGTCACGCCGCGGCTGTGGCGATAGAGCAGGGCGGTATCCACCGTCGCTTCCAGGTCGGACAGGCGCTTGCTGACGGCCGAGGCCGCAATGAACTCGCGTTCAGCGGCGCGGCCAATGCTGCCCAGTTCGCACACGGCGACGAACAGCTGAAGCGAGGTGAGATCGATGCGGCGCGCAAAACTGCGCTCTGAATTCTTCATGGGGTAGGCTCAAGTCTTCTCGTTTCGAGAAGTTTTCAGCATTTTTACCGATTAATTCATGTGAATCCATCTTTGAATGAGATGTCTTGGTTGGCGATGGGTAAATTTTGGCGATGGGTGATTTCTTGTTTTGCGATGGTTGGGCGTGAGCTGGAGCAGCAATGTTGCATTTGCCGGTTTCGCGTACTTGCATTTTCATAGCGCAGGCTCTAGATACTGGAATCGTGCAAGCCCGATCCGGCCATGGGGCGCGGGAGGTCTTCCCGGCGTCAGGGCCCCGCATTTTTTACAAAGTAAATCGTCAGTAAAGCAGTCTGGAAGCGCCGCTATTCGCTGCAAAAATGTGAGTTATGAGAGTTCCGAACCATCCGATGTCCGATAGTGAGCCTTCCGAGTTGCCAGCCCTGGCTTCGGCCGGGGCACCCCTCTTGAACCGCAGCCGCTGCTGGAGCCATGCCTGCCTGCTGGCGGCGGCCCTGGCTCTGGGTGGTGGCATGGCCTTGCCGGCTGCCGCCAAGGGCAAGACCCCGGCCAAGTCCAGCGCGGCCGCGCCAGCCAAATCGTCCAAGTCCGCCAAGAGCACGACTTCAGGCGCTGCCAAATCTTCAGCAGCCAAGGCCGGCAAGAAAGGCCGTGCCGGTCGCCATGCGGCAGCGGCCGGGGCTGCGGCAGCCGGTGCTGCAGCGGCCGCTCCGCTGGGCCGCGAGCATTGGACGCCGGATGCCAGAAACAATCAGGCCGAGGATGCCAAGGAGCTGGCCGCCATGCGTGCCGAAGCCCAGACGGGCGATGCCAAGGCCCAGTATCTGCTGGGCTCGCGCTATCGTTTCGGCAAGGGCGTGAACCAGGATCTGGCCCAGGCCGTGCACTGGTATCGCCAGTCGGCCGAGCAGGGCTATGCGCCTGCGCAATCCGATCTGGGGGTGCTCTACGCCAATGGGCGGGGTGTGACGCTGGACGAGGCGCAGGCTGTGAGCTGGTACCGCAAGGCGGCAGATCAGGGTGACGGCATTGCGCAGAACAATCTGGGGCTGATGTATGCCGAGGGGCGTGGCGTGGCCGCAGACGATGCGCAGGCCGTGAAATGGTTCGAGCGCTCGGCCAAAAGCGGCGAGGCTGCTGGCCAGTACAGTCTGGGCGTGATGCTCTCCAGCGGCCGCGGCGTCAAGGAAGACGGGCGTGCCGCCCTGCAATGGTTTGAGCAGGCGGCCGAGAAAGGCCATGCCGATGCCCAGTACAACGCCGGCATGATCTATGCCGTGGGTGCCCTGGTGCCCCAGGATCTGACGCGCGCTGCACGCTGGCTGGAGAAGTCTGCCGGCCAGGGCAATGCGGCGGCGCAGTCGTCTCTGGGTTTTCTCTATGCCAACGGCCAGGGCGTGGCGCAGGATGCAGGCCAGGCGGCGCGCTGGTTCGATCGCGCGGCCAAGCAGGGCTACACGCTGGCGCAGTCGAATCTGGCGGCCATGTATGCCAGCGGCCAGGGCGTGCAGAAGGACATGGGCAGGGCCTATTTCTGGCTGACCATCGCCCAGGTCAAGGATCCTTCGCTGCAAAGCCGCATGCAGACGGCGGAGCAGGCATTGAGCCCGTCGGAGCGGTTGAAGGTACAGCGCGAGGTGCGTAGCTGGAAGCCGGGCAAGGAGTGATTTCCGCCCTCTGAAAAAAAGCCCATCAGGCGCATGGCCGATGGGCTTTTTTGTTGAGCGTCAGTGCTTAGCTGAAGAAGCTTTTCAGGCGATCCGTCCAGCTCTCGCCGCTGGGCGAATGCTTGGAGCCGCCCTTCTTGAGCGATTCATCCAGATCCTTGAGCAGCTTGCGCTGGTACTCGGTGAGCTTGACCGGGGTCTCCACCACGATGTGGCAGTAGAGATCGCCTGGGTAGCTGGAACGAATGCCCTTGATGCCCTTGCCGCGCAGGCGGAACTGCTTGCCGGCCTGCGTGCCTTCGGGGATGTCGATCGCCGCTTTGCCCTGCAGCGTGGGCACTTCGATCTCGCCACCCAGGGCAGCGGTGATGAAGCTCACGGGGACATTGCAGTGCAGATCGTCGCCGTCGCGCTCGAAGATGTCGTGATCCTTGACGCGAATCTCGATATAGAGGTCGCCTGCCGGGCCGCCATTGGTGCCGGGCTCGCCGTTGCCGGCCGAGCGGATGCGCATGCCGTCGTCGATGCCGGCGGGAATCTTCACTTCCAGCGTCTTCTGGCGCTTGACCTTGCCCTGGCCGCCGCAGGAGGTGCAGGGCTCGGGAATGATCTTGCCCGTGCCACGGCAGTGCGGGCAGGTCTGCTGCACGCTGAAAAAGCCCTGGCGCATCTGCACCGTGCCCATGCCGTTGCAGGTGGAGCAGGTCTTGGTGCTGGTGCCGGGCTTGGCGCCGCTGCCGCTGCAGGTGTCGCAGCTGTCCCAGCTCGGAATGCGGATCTGGGCATCCTTGCCCTTGGCGGCTTCTTCCAGGGTGATTTCCATGGAATAGCTGAGGTCGTTGCCACGGTAGACCTGACGGCCGCCGCGACCGCCGCGGCCGCCGCCGCCGTTGAACATATCGCCAAAGATGTCGCCAAAGGCCTCGGCAAAGCCGCCGAAGCCCTCGCCGCCGCCCATGCCACGGTTGGGGTCCACGCCGGCATGGCCGTACTGGTCGTAGGCCGCGCGTTTCTGGCTGTCGGAAAGCATCTCGTAGGCCTCTTTGACCTCCTTGAACTTTTCCTCGGCTTCCTTGGCCTTGTCGCCCTGATTGCGGTCAGGGTGGAACTTCATCGCCAGCTTGCGATAGGCCTTCTTGATGTCATCGTCCGAGGCGCTTTTGGCAACGCCCAGAACTTCATAGTAGTCACGTTTGGACATGTGAGTTTTCGGTCGGATGGAACAGGAACGCCGCGCCAGCTCCTGAGAGCCCGGCGCGGCGGCAAGCGGTCAATGGTTTGAGGCCAGGACCTGCCCGCGCTTAGTCCTTCTTGACTTCCTTGACTTCGGCGTCAACCACGTTGTCGTCAGCGGCAGCCGAGGCGCCGGCACCGGCGGAGGCACCTGCTGCGGCAGCAGCGGCTTCGGCACCGCCAGCGGCCTGTGCGTCGGCGTACATCTTCTCGCCCAGCTTCTGGCTGGCAGTCATCAGGGCCGTGGTCTTGGCGTCGATGGCGTCCTTGTCCTCGCCCTTGAGCGCTTCTTCCAGTTCCTTGACGGCGGCTTCGATGGCGCCCTTTTCGGCAGCATCCAGCTTGTCGCCATGTTCGGCCAGGCTCTTGTTGACGCTGTGAACAGCAGCTTCGCCCTGGTTCTTGGCAGTCACCAGTTCCAGCTTCTTCTTGTCATCGGCGGCGTTCAGTTCCGCATCCTTGACCATGTTCTGGATTTCTTCTTCCGACAGGCCCGAGTTCGCCTTGATGGTGATCTTGTTTTCCTTGCCGGAAGCCTTGTCCTTGGCCGACACGTTCAGGATGCCGTTGGCGTCGATGTCGAAGGTCACTTCGATCTGGGGCACGCCACGACCTGCGGGCGGAATGCCTTCCAGGTTGAACTCGCCCAGCATCTTGTTGGCGCTGGCAATCTCGCGCTCGCCCTGGAACACCTTGATGGTCACGGCAGGCTGGTTGTCTTCAGCCGTGGAGAAAGTCTGCGCGAACTTGGTCGGGATGGTCGTGTTCTTGCTGATCATCTTGGTCATGACGCCGCCCAGGGTTTCGATACCCAGGGACAGGGGAGTCACGTCCAGCAGCAGCACGTCGGAGCGCTCGCCACCCAGCACCTGGCCCTGCACGGCAGCACCCACGGCCACGGCTTCGTCGGGGTTCACGTCCTTGCGGGGATCCTTGCCGAAGAATTCCTTGACCTTTTCCTGCACCTTGGGCATGCGGCTCATGCCGCCGACCAGGATCACGTCGTGGATGTCGGACACCGAGATGCCTGCATCCTTGATGGCGGTGCGGCAAGGCGCAATCGTGCGCTCGATCAGATCGTCCACCAGCGACTCCAGCTTGGCGCGGGTCAGCTTGATGTTCAGGTGCTTGGGACCTGTGGCATCGGCGGTGATGTAGGGCAGGTTGATGTCGGTCTGTGCGGAGTTCGACAGCTCGATCTTGGCCTTTTCAGCGGCTTCCTTCAGGCGCTGCAGAGCCAGCACGTCCTTGGACAGATCAACGCCTTGTTCCTTCTTGAACTCGTCGATGATGTAGTTGATGATGCGCTGGTCGAAGTCTTCGCCGCCCAGGAAGGTGTCGCCGTTGGTCGACAGCACTTCGAACTGCTTTTCGCCGTCCACGTCGGCGATTTCGATGATGGAGACGTCAAAAGTGCCGCCACCCAGGTCATACACGGCCACCTTGCGGTCGCCCTTGCCCACCTTGTCCAGGCCGAAGGCCAGGGCAGCAGCGGTAGGTTCGTTGATGATGCGCTTGACTTCCAGGCCGGCGATGCGGCCGGCATCCTTGGTGGCCTGACGCTGGGCGTCGTTGAAGTAGGCGGGCACGGTGATGACGGCCTCGGTCACGGGCTCGCCCAGGAAGTCCTCGGCGGTCTTCTTCATCTTGCGCAGCACTTCGGCGCTGATCTGGGGGGGAGCCAGCTTCTGGTCGCGCACTTGCACCCAGGCGTCGCCGTTGTCGGCCTTGACGATCTGGAAGGGCATCAGGTCGATGTCCTTTTGCACCTCGGCTTCGGCGAACTTGCGGCCGATCAGGCGCTTGGCAGCGTAAATGGTGTTCTTGGGGTTGGTGACGGCTTGGCGCTTGGCGGATGCGCCCACCAGGATTTCGCCGTCTTCTTGATAGGCGACGATGGAGGGGGTGGTACGGGCGCCTTCGCTGTTTTCGATCACGCGGGTGTTGTTACCCTCCATGATGGCGACGCAGCTGTTGGTGGTGCCCAGGTCAATACCGATGATTTTTCCCATAATTCTCTCCGTAATCTGTTGAATGTTTGCTTGATTCGTCACTTGTGGGCACTGCGGCTGGCTTCAAGAGCCATCACTCACAATTTTTGCCCTGACGGTGGGGTTATTGGTGTCTTTGCAGCTCAGCCCTGGGCCACGGTCACCAGCGCGGGGCGCAGGATGCGGTCGGCGATCACATAGCCCTTTTGCAGCACGGCCACCACGGTGTTGGCGGGTTGGTCGGCGGGAACCATGGAGATGGCCTGGTGATGGTGAGGATCGAACTTCTCGCCCGCAGCCGGGTTGATGGCCTGCACCTTGTTGCGTTCCAGGGCCGAAGTCAGCTGGCGCAGCGTGGCGTCCGAGCCTTCGCGCAGCTGCTCGGGCGTGGCGTTCTGGATGGCCAGGGCGGCATCCAGGCTGTCGATCACGGGCAGCAGGCTTTCGGCAAAGCTCTCGATGCCGAACTTGCGGGCCTTGGTCACTTCTTCTTCGGCGCGGCGGCGCATGTTCTCGGCGTCGGCCTTGGCACGCAGGTATTGATCGGCCAGTTCGGCGCTCTTGGCCTTGAGTTCTTCCAGCTCGGCCTGCAGACGACCCAGTTCGTCCGACGCATTGGCTGCCAGGGCCGCTTCCAGTTCCTCGGGGCTGGCGTCGTTGATGGTGTTGGGGTTTTGGTTCTCGGTCATAGTTGGTGAAGGTTTCTCAAAACTTAAGACAATCTGTCTTCCAGATGCGCTCCGGCAGGTCTATTTCAAGACCTGTGCCGCCCGACAAGGGCGAAGGGCGCAGCGGCTGAAGTGAGCCTGCAGGATTTGCGGAGCATTCTAGGAGAGTAAGTGCTTGTGATTTCAGTACCTCTCGCCTTGATTGACCAATGCTAATCGCAGGTTTATAGGCCCCAGAGTGTACAGATAGTCTGCCACTCGGCTAGAATCTAACGTTTTGCCTTGCCGCACCGCTACAGACGCAGTGGGCGGCGTTTACCCAAAAGGAGTCGTTATGCGTCATTACGAAATCATTTTGTTGATCCATCCGGATCAAAGCGAACAAGTTCCCGCGATGCTGGAGCGCTACAAGGGCATGATTGCTGCTGGTGGCGGCAAGGTGCACCGCGAAGAAGATTGGGGCCGTCGTCAGCTGGCTTACATGATCAACAAGCTCGCTAAGGCTCACTACCTGTGCCTGAACATCGAAGCCGACCAGGCTGTGATGGCTGAACTGGAACACGCCTTCAAGTTCAATGATGCCGTGCTGCGTCACCTGACTGTGCAGAAGAAGAAGGCTGATACAGCTGCTTCCGCCATGATGAAGAGCGTTGAGCGCGAAGAAGCCCGCAAGGCCAACCAGGCTGAGCACGCTTAATAGCATCAGACACTGAAGGAGTGGAAAACCGCGTTGTATTGACGGGCCTTCTCGCAGAGCAAGCTGCTTTGCGCTACACGCCCGCCGGATTGCCGGCCCTGGATTTGCGAATTGAACACAGTTCGCAGCAACAAGAGCTGGGCAGTGCGCGCAACGTGAATGCATCTGTCAAGGCTGTTGCCTTTGGCGCCCTGGCTGAAAAGCTGGCCCGCCAAGCACCCGGTAGCCAATGGACCTTTCAAGGTTTTCTGGCCACGCCGCGCAATAGCAAGATGCTGGTTTTACACATTCAGGATATTCAACAAAATTAATTTTCAAGAGGTCCAGCAATGGCCACGTTCAAGAAATTCAACAAGGACAAGCGTCCTAAGCGCAACACCCAGTCGCTGCTGTTCAAGCGCAAGCGTTTCTGCCGCTTCACAGTCGCCGGCGTCGAAGAAATCGACTACAAGGATGTCGACACCCTGCGTGACTTCATCGCCGAAAACGGCAAGATTGTGCCCGCACGCCTGACCGGCACGCGCGCCATCTATCAGCGTCAGCTGAACACAGCCATCAAGCGCGCTCGCTTCCTGGCTATGCTGCCCTACTCTGACCAGCACAAGATCTAAGGAGCACGACTATGCAAATCATTCTGCTCGAAAAGGTTGTGAACCTGGGTAACCTGGGCGATATCGTCAAGGTCAAGGACGGTTACGCTCGTAACTTCCTGATCCCCTCCGGCGCTGCACGTCGTGCAACAGCTGCTGCCAAGGCTGAATTCGAAGCCAAGCGCGCTGAGCTGGAAAAGGCTGCTGCCGAGAAGCTGGCTGCCGCTCAAGAACTGAGCGAAAAGCTGAACGGCGCCAACGTGAAGATCACTCAGAAGGCCGGCGTTGACGGTCGTCTGTTCGGCTCCATCACCAACGCCGACATCGCTGAAGAACTGGTCAAGGCCGGTTTCGCAGTGAACAAGTCGCAAGTGCGCATGCCCAACGGCCCCATCAAGACCGTTGGCGACGCCACTGTGGTGGTGGCTCTGCACACCGACGTGGCTGCAGAAGTGGCTGTCTCCGTGTACGGCGACCACTCCTAATTCAGGATCTGTTCTGAATTGGCAAAAAGCCGCCTTCGGGCGGTTTTTTGTTTTCCGGTAATTGTTTGTCTCGCCAGCGTTTTTCTCGTCGCCCGCCGTGACGTTGCCACCGCCTCCCGCTACGATGGAGGACTTGTCTCTAGGAGTCTCATGTCGTCAGTAATGCCCCCGCTTGATCTGCAAGATGATGCATTCGCCCCGGTTCCCACTGCTGATCAGCAGGTGGCGCAACTGCGTGTGCCGCCGCACTCCATGGAGTCGGAATCTTCGGTGCTCGGTGGTCTGCTGCTGGACAACAATGCCTGGGAGCGCGTGGGCGACCTGCTGAACGACGGCGACTTCTATCGGCACGAGCACAAGCTGATCTTCGAAGCCATCGGCAAGCTGATCAATGCCAGCAAGCCGGCCGACGTGATCACGGTCTACGAGCATCTGCAGGGCATGGGCAAGGCCGAGGAAGTCGGCGGCCTGATGTATTTGAATCAGCTGGCGCAGTATGTGCCCAGTGCCAGCAATATCCGCCGCTATGCGGAAATCGTGCGTGAGCGTGCCATCTTGCGCAAGCTGGTCACGGCCAGCGACGACATCGCGACCAATGCCTTCAATCCTCAGGGCAAGACCGTGGAGCGCATCCTCGACGAGGCCGAGCAGAAGATCATGGCGATCGGCGAGGAGGGGGCGCGCAACAAGCAGGGCTTCCAGTCGCTGGACACGCTGGTGGTGGATCTGCTGGACCGGGTCCAGGAGATGGCCGACAACCCCATGGATGTGACCGGCGTCCCCACGGGCTTTGTCGATCTGGATCGAATGACCTCGGGCCTGCAGGCCGGCGACATGGTGGTGCTGGCGGCGCGTCCCTCGATGGGCAAGACCTCGTTTGCCGTGAATATTGCCGAGCATGTGGCGCTCAATGAAGGCTTGCCGGTCGCCATCTTCTCCATGGAAATGGGCGCGGCCCAGCTGGCGGTTCGTATCGTCGGCTCCATCGGCCGCGTCAACCAGGGCAATCTGCGTACCGGCAAGCTCAGCGACGACGAGTGGCCGCGTCTGACCGAGGCCATCGAGCGCCTGCGCACGGTGTCGCTGCATATCGACGAAACGCCGGGCCTGTCTCCAACCGAGCTGCGTGCCAATGCACGTCGTCTGGCGCGCCAGTGCGGCAAGCTGGGCCTGATCGTGGTCGACTACCTGCAGCTGATGAGCGGCTCTGGATCGGCCGCCAGTTCCGACAACCGCGCGACCGAGCTGGGCGAAATCTCGCGGGGCTTGAAGATGCTGGCCAAGGAGCTGCAATGCCCGGTGATTGCGCTGTCCCAGCTCAACCGCTCGGTGGAGCAGCGTACCGACAAGCGCCCCATGATGTCCGACCTGCGTGAATCGGGCGCCATCGAGCAGGACGCGGACATCATCATGTTCATCTACCGCGACGACTACTACAACAAAGAGAGCAAGGAGCCCAATATTGCCGAGGTCATCATCGGTAAGCAGCGTAACGGGCCGACGGGCACGGTGAAGCTCTTCTTCCAGAAGAACCAGACGCGTTTCGAGAATCTGGCGCAAGGCTACGGTACGGACGAATACTAAAAAGCATAGCTTCTAGCGCTTGTAGCGTATGGATTTCAGAACTCTATGAATATGAAATCTATGAATAACGGGCGCTAGCAGCTATCAAATTGAATGTGGATATAAGAAAAGCCCGCAAGGCACAGACCTTGCGGGCTTTGTTTTTGAGTGATTGCGGCGCTAGCGTGTGAACAGGTAGATGCCAAGACCGATCACGCACAGTCCCAGCACGCCGCAGGCCCAGGCCAGGCGCTGTGCGCCTATGCGCAGCGCCCCCACGGTCGCGACGATCTGGGCATTTTGCTGGGCCAGCTTCTCGATGATCTCCAGCGACTGGCGTTGCGACTGCTCCAGCTGGGCGATGCGCTCTTCCTGTTGCTGGATCAGCAGCAGCGCCTGCTCGCCGGCGGAAGCCGGTGGCGAAATGCGCTGCCTGGCGCTGTCCGCGCTGGCATCCTGCTCGCGCGCTTCTGCCTGGGCCTCTTTCTTCTTGAGCATGCCCTGGGCAGCCTTCACCACCTGGGGCGTGGCCTTGATGACCTCGCCCCAGGGCACGAGCTTGAGCGCCGCGATCCAGCTGGTCACTTACAGCACCTCGCTGGCGAAGTCCGCCAGGCGCGAGCGTTCGCCGCGCGCCAGCGTGATGTGGCCGCTGTGTGGCCAGCCCTTGAAGCGGTCCACCACATAGGTCAGACCCGAGCTGCCTTCGGTCAGGTAGGGTGTGTCGATCTGGGCCAGATTGCCCATGCAGATGATCTTGGTGCCGGGGCCGGCACGGGTGATCAGGGTCTTCATCTGCTTGGGCGTCAGATTCTGGGCCTCGTCGATGATGACGTACTTGTTCAGGAAGGTACGACCGCGCATGAAGTTCATGCTCTTGATCTTGATGCGGCTGCGGATCAGCTCATTGGTGGCGGCGCGCCCCCATTCGCCGGCATTTCCGCCGTCGCCCTTGGCCAGGAACTCCAGGTTGTCGTCCAGAGCGCCCATCCAGGGACCCATTTTTTCCTCTTCGGTGCCGGGCAGGAAGCCGATATCCTCGCCCACGCTCACCGTGGCGCGGGTCATGATGATCTCGGTGTAACGGCGCTCGTCCAGTACCTGGGCCAGGCCGGCGGCCAGGGCCAGCAGGGTCTTGCCGGTGCCGGCCGTACCGGTCAGCGTGACAAAGTCGACTTCGGGGTTGACCAGCAGGTTCATCGCGAAGTTCTGTTCGCGATTGCGTGTGGAAACGCCCCAGACGGCATTCTTGGGATTGCCGAAGTCGCGCAGCGTCTTGAGCACGGCCGTCTTGTCGCGGATCTCGGTCACGCGCATGTAGAGGCTGGGTTCACCCGGCGCCTCGTAGTAGACGAACTGGTTGATCATCAGCTGGTCGACGATGACGCCGCTGACGCGGTAGTAGGTGATGGCGCCTTCCTGCCAGCTCTCCACATTCTTGCCGGCCTTGGTCCAGAAGTCGTGGGGCAGGGCGAGGGCGCCCGAGTACAGCAGATCGCCGTCTTCCAGCACCTTGTCGTTCTGGTAGTCCTCGGCAGCCAGGCCCAGTGCGCGCGCCTTGACGCGCATATTGATGTCCTTGGACACCAGCACCACTTCACGGGCCTTGTGCTGCTCGCGCAAGGCGGCGACCACGCCCAGAATCTGGTTGTCGGCCTTGCCCTGGGGCAGGCTCTCGGGCAGGGATGCATCCAGAGGGTTGGTCTGGAAGTACAGCGTGCCGGTGGCGCTGCGCTGACCCGTGGCATTGAGCGGCAGGCCTTTTTCCAGACCGTCGGCGGGCTGGGAGGCAACCAGGGAGTCCAGCGTGCGGCTGACCTGGCGGCCGTTGCGCGCCACTTCGGTCATGCCCTTCTTGTGGTTGTCCAGTTCTTCCAGCACCACCATGGGCAGGAAGATGTCATGTTCCTCGAAGCGGAACAGGCTGCTGGGGTCGTGCAGCAGCACATTGGTGTCCAGCACGAACAGTGTGGTCGGGCCGGTACGCGTATTGCGGGCGCGGCGGGCAGGCTTGGCAGCCGCTTCGGCGGGTTTGGCGGAGGCTGCGGCAGCTGGTCCTGTCTTGGCTGCGGCAGCCGTTGCTGCGCCAGCCGATGCTGCCGCAGTGGGTGTTGCAGCAGCAGTTGTCGTGGCGGTCTTGCGCGGCTTGGCGGAGGCGGCGGGCTTGCTGGTGCTGCGGCGCGGCTTGGTGGCAGCGGGAGCGGTCTCTGGAGCTGCGCTCAGGGCGGCTCCGGTGGAGGGGTTCAGATCCTCGTCAAGCTCTGCAGTCTTGGCAGACTTGCGGATGGACGAAAAGGCTTCTGCGGGGAGCTTTGCGGCGCGGTGGCCGGGTGCGGGGGGCAGGGGCATAGTGGACGAACCGTTCTCAACAAGATTCAAAAAGCACAAAGCCGCCTGGAAACCGAGGCGGCTTTGGTGGGGTGAACAGAGAATACTGCGTAGCACTGAGGCATGCCCCATTATGCATAGGCCGCGAGGGCCTGAACGCAGTATTTCCTGTTTTGCCTTGTTTAAAGACTTTGAAATACTTTGCGTGTAGATAATTGCAAGGTTTTCAGTCCCGGGTGGGGCTCAGGCCACCTTCTTGTCCTGAGTCTTCAGGCTTTTGACGGCCTTGAGCACTTCGTCCACGTGGCCGGGAACCTTCAGGCCGCGCCATTCCTGCATCAGGATGCCGTCGGCGCCGATCAGGAAGGTGGAGCGCTCGATGCCCTTGACCTTCTTGCCGTACATGATCTTGTTCTTGACCACGCCAAACATGTGGCACATCTTCTCTTCGGTGTCGGCAATCAGCTCGAACGGCAGTTCCAGCTTTTCCTTGAAGTCGTTGTGCGAGTTCATGTTGTCGCGCGACACACCGAACACGGTGGCGCCAGCCTTCACGAAATCCTTGTACTTATCGCGGAATTGCATTGCTTCCGTGGTACAACCCGGCGTGTTGTCCTTGGGGTAGAAATACAGGATCAGAATCTGGCCGTTGTGCGAGGTGTTGGACACCTTGACGCCGCCGGTGGCGTTGGCTTCAAATTCTGGGAGTGGTTTGTTGACAACGATCGCCATGCGCTTGTATCTCTCGGGTGTGTTCGTTGAAATGCCGAGGGCGTCGGTGGTATTTTTGTTTTTATCAATCGATCGCCCCCAACCGCAACCTGCGATTTTACCCTGAAATACGTATTTCTCTCAATGTAAGCTCAGAAGTCTATGCTAGCAGCAGGGCTGCGACCACGTTACGGCCTTCGCTGGCCAGGACGTTATAGGTGCGGCAGGCCGAAGCAGTGTCCATGCTCTCCAGGCCAATGCGTTTGGCGATCAGCGGCTTGAGCCAGGCCACAGGCGGAAAGCGGTTCTTGCTGCCGCTGCCGAAGAGCACGACTTCCGCATCCAGCTTGGCAAGTTCCTCGAAATGCTCGGCCGTCAGGTCTTCGAAGCGGGGGCAGTTCCACTCGGTCAGCAGGCCGCGGGCCCCGACCAGCAGACTGGTTTCATGGTTTTGCTTGTCAACGGCGATCCAGCCCGGGCCATAGCCGGTGATGGTTTGCGCATCGGATTTGTCTGCATGAAATTTCATGATGAAGAGTGTGCGTAATCGGCGCACTGGACGGGTGCGATGGCTGCTGTCTCCATACAGAGAGGGTGGGGACATTGCTGCAGCGCGGAACTGTGCTTAAATTATAGGTTTCACCATGGCACTTAATGCGCCCTGGCGTGCCTGAAATCCTTTTGTATTGATTCGCATGAAAACCGTTCAAAAATCCGCCAAATTAGCAAACGTCTGTTACGACATCCGCGGGCCGATCATGGACGCGGCGAAGAAGATGGAGGACGACGGCCAGAAGATCATCAAGCTCAACATCGGCAATCTGGCCGTGTTCGGCTTCGACGCTCCCGAGGAAGTGCAGCAGGACATGATCCGCAACCTGCCCAACTCGGCAGGCTACTCCGACAGCAAGGGCATCTTCGCGGCGCGCAAGGCCGTGATGCACGAAACCCAGCGCCAGGGCATCAAGGGCGTGACACTGGACGATATCTATCTGGGCAACGGTGCTTCGGAGCTGATCAGCCTGGCCACCAACGCGCTGCTGGACAACGGCGACGAGATGCTGCTGCCTGCGCCCGACTATCCGCTGTGGACGGCTGCCACCAGCCTGTCCGGCGGCACGCCCGTGCATTACATGTGTGATGAGTCCAATGGCTGGATGCCCAATATGGACGACATCCGCGCCAAGATCACGCCGCGTACCAAGGGCATCGTCGTCATCAATCCCAACAACCCCACGGGTGCGCTGTACTCCAAGGAGCTGCTGCTGCAGATCGTGGAGCTGGCGCGCGAGCATGGTTTGGTCATCTTCGCGGACGAGGTCTACGACAAGGTGCTGTACGAGGATGCCAAGCACACGCCGCTGGGCAGCCTGTCCATCGATGTGCTGACCATCACCTTCAATTCCCTGTCCAAGGCCTACCGCTCCTGCGGCTACCGTGCCGGATGGATGGTGATCTCGGGTGACAAAAAGCCCGCCAAGGATTACATCGAGGGCCTGAACATGCTCTCCAACATGCGCCTGTGCGCCAATGTGCCCGGCCAATGGGCGGTGCAGACGGCACTGGGCGGTCACCAGAGCATTGATGCTCTGGTCCAGGAGGGCGGTCGCCTGCGCGTGCAGCGCGATCTGGCCTGGGAGCTGATCAACGCCATTCCCGGCGTGAGCTGCGTCAAGCCTCAGGGCGCGCTGTACATGTTCCCGCGCCTTGATCCCGTCGTCTACCCGATCCAGGACGACCAGGAATTCTTCCTCGAAGTGCTGCAGGAAACCAAGGTCATGCTGGTGCAGGGCACGGGTTTCAACTGGCCCGAGCCTGATCATTTCCGCATCGTGTTCCTGCCTCATGAGGCAGATCTGCGCGAGGCCATCAACCGGCTGGCAGCCTTCCTCGAGAAGTACCGGAAGCGCCATGGCACGGACAAGCCCAAGGCAGTGCCGGCAGAAAAGGCACTCAAGCCTGCCAAGGCTGAGAAAGCCGCGTAACTCATCTTTTTGATAGCTGGTGGCGCTTGATTTTCAAGCGCTTCAGCGCTTTTTTGACCTTAGAACTTATGAAACCCATCCAAGTAGGCCTGTTGGGCATTGGCACCGTAGGCAGCGGTACTTTCAATGTGCTGGAACGCAATCAAGACGAGATTCGCCGTCGTGCGGGTCGCGGCATTGAAATTACCATGGTCGCCGACTTGGATACCGAACGCGCCAAGAGCGTGGTGGGTGACAAGGTCAAGGTGGTCGGCGACGCACGTGAAGTCATCGCCAACCCCGATATCGATGTGGTGGTCGAGCTGATCGGCGGCTACGGCATTGCCAAGGCCCTGGTGCTGGAAGCCATCGCGGCCGGCAAGCATGTGGTGACCGCCAACAAGGCCCTGCTGGCAGTGCACGGCACGGAAATCTTCAAGGCTGCGGCCGAGAAGGGCGTGATGGTGGCCTATGAAGCCGCCGTGGCCGGTGGCATTCCCATCATCAAGGCCCTGCGCGAAGGCCTGACCGCCAACTCCATCCAGTGGGTGGCCGGCATCATCAACGGCACGACCAACTTCATCCTGTCCGAAATGCGCGACAAGGGCCTGGACTTCGACGTGGTGCTCAAGGAAGCACAGCGTCTGGGCTACGCCGAAGCCGACCCCACCTTCGACATCGAGGGTGTGGACGCTGCCCACAAGGCCACGCTGATGAGCGCGATTGCCTTCGGCATTCCCGTGCAGTTCGACAAGGCCTATGTGGAAGGCATCACCAAGCTGGCCGGTGCCGATATCCGTTACGCCGAGCAACTGGGCTACCGCATCAAGCTGCTGGGCATCACCAAGCGCACGGACAAGGGCATCGAGCTGCGTGTGCACCCCTCGCTGGTGCCTTCCAAGCGTTTGATCGCCAATGTGGAAGGCGCGATGAACGCCGTGGTGGTGAACGGCGATGCCGTGGGCACCACGCTGTACTACGGCAAGGGCGCCGGGTCCGAGCCCACCGCTTCCGCCGTGGTGGCCGACCTGGTGGATATCGCCCGCATGGACGGCTCCGATCCTGCCCACCGCGTGCCTGCCCTGGCCTTCCAGAGCAGCAGCCTGGCTGCCGCTGGCAGCGAGCTGCCCGTGCTGCCCATGGCCGAGGTCGTGACCAGCTACTACCTGCGTATCCGCGTGGCTGACGAAGCCGGAGTGCTGGCCAAGATCACCGGCCTGCTGGCCGGTGCCGGCATCAGCATCGATGCGGTGCTGCAGCGCGAGGCCGACGAAGTGGGCGGCGAAGGCTCGACCCAGACCGACCTGATCATCCTCACGCACGACACGCGCGAAGGGGATATGGACAAGGCTCTGGCGGAAATCCAGGGCCTGCCCACGGTGCTGGCTCCCATCACCCGCATCCGCAAGGAAGAGCTGAACTAAGGACTTGAGCATGTACCGTCGCACTCAAACCGGTTTATTCCCTGTTCAGTGCGATGTCGGTATTGCAAACTCCTTCAAAGGCTGGCGCCCTATGGCGCTAGCCTTTTTGCTTTGGGTGGCAGCGGGTGCGCAAGCGGCGCCCGTCGATGTCTATCGTGGCACGCTGGGTGGCTCGGCGGTGGTGATGGAGCTGGGCCAGCCGGGTGGGGATGGTGAACGCCAGGGGCGCTATTTCTATCTGCGGCATGGAGTGGATATTCCGCTCCGGGGCGCGCTGAATGCGCTGTCTGAGGCACGTCCTTTGAATAACGACTGGGCGCGTGAAAGCGGTGGCGAGCCTCCCGTGTTGACCGACTCCCAACAGCGCCGCATCGTTTGGCAACTGCGCCAGCAAGGCAGTGCTTTGGCTGGTGAGTGGGTGGATGATATTCATGGAAAAAAACTGCCGCTAGCCCTTACCCATATTGCGCAGTACGACCCTGAAAAGATAGCGCCATTCGGTGTGGAGGCCGTGACGTTGGCGATTGTGCAAGGTGCGGGCAGCGGTATTGCATCGGGCGTTGCCATCTCGGCACAGGCCACGCCCTACGACTATCTGAAAGTGGCCGAGCAAAAGCTGGAGCAGGGCAAGGAAGTGGTGGTCAGCCCCAATCTGGCCTGGAGGCCGGTGCGTGACGCGCGTACCCAGTTCTGGTATCCGCGCCTCACGCGCCATCCGGATAGCAAAATTCTGGCTCAGACCAATACCGTTCTGGAGCAGCGCCATTGGGGCATGAGCCTGGAGGCGCTGGCCTGTGTGGGTTCGATCTACCAGAACGCTGGCCCGGCGGCAGGCTCATTGGGGGACTTCAATAACGAGTCGATCAAGGTGACTTACCTCTCAAGCGCCTTGATGAGTGTGGTGGAGTCCGGTTCAACCGGTTGTGGCGGCGCGCACCCCAACAATCATTACGACCCCTTTGTGCTGGATTTGCTGCGGGGCGGCTATATGGACTTCACCCGCCTGCTCAAGGACGCGAAATATGGCGAGTACAAGCTGGAATACGGTGATCGGCTTTCGCGTTTTCTGAGCAAGGCAGTGAGCCGGTATTCCGAGGATGACAAGGAGTGCACCGAGCTCCTGCCTCAGTACATGGCGCTGATGTTCGACAATCCCGACAAGATGAGTTTTGTGATTTCAGGCATAGGCCATGCCATGGGAGTGTGCCTGGGCAGTGGAGTCAGTGTCCCGTTCAAGGAGCTGAAGCCCTATATCAAGCCGGGGGCGCAGCGCTATTTCCAACCCTGAGTCCCCGTTCAGGGCGATATGAGGCAATGGCGTTGGCCGGTCTCTGCATTCGCGCGCAGTCAAATCGGGCTTGCTGACCGATAATGGTCGGCTTGGCGGCACGACTTCTGTCCGTTTGGCTGCTGGTTCCGAATTTTAGTTTTTGGCGAGTTTGAGATGCTGTATCTGTCCACCCGCGGCCATGCTGACCGCAAGCGTTTTTGCGACATTTTGCTCGAAGGTCTGGCTCCCGATGGCGGCCTGTACCTGCCCGTCGAGTATCCCCGGATCGACGATGCCAAGCTGAGCCAGCTGCGCGAGACGCTGGCCACCAAGGGCTATGCGGCCCTGGCCTTCGAGATTCTGTCGCTCTATATCGACGACATTCCGGCCGAAGATCTGCGCGCCCTGTGTGCCAAGACCTATACCAAGGAAGTTTTTGGCAGCGACGCCATCGTGCCCGTGCGCCAGCTGGACGGCGTGCTGCACATCGAAGCCCTGTCCAACGGCCCCACGCTGGCCTTCAAGGACATGGCCATGCAGTTGCTGGGCAATCTGTTCGAGTACGAACTGGCCCGTCGCAACGAGGAACTGAATATCCTGGGTGCCACCAGCGGGGACACCGGCAGTGCGGCCGAATACGCCATGCGCGGCAAGCAGGGCGTGCGCGTCTTCATGACCAGCCCCCACGGCCGCATGAGCCCCTTCCAGCAGGCGCAGATGTTCAGCCTGCAGGACGAGAACATCCACAACATCGCCATCGAAGGTGTGTTCGACGACTGCCAGGACATCGTCAAGGCCGTCTCCAACGACCACGCCTTCAAGGCCCAGTACAAGATCGGCACCGTCAACTCCATCAACTGGGCACGTCTGCTGGCCCAGGTGGTCTACTACTTTGCCGGCTATCTGCAGGCCACCCGCTCCAATGACCAGAAGGTGAGCTTCACCGTGCCTTCGGGCAACTTCGGCAATATCTGTGCAGGCCATGTGGCGCGCCAGATGGGCCTGCCGATTGCCAAGCTGGTGGTGGCCACCAATGAGAACGATGTGCTGGACGAGTTCTTCCGCACCGGCGTCTACCAGGTGCGAGGCTCGGCCAATACCTACGAGACATCGAGCCCCTCGATGGACATCTCCAAGGCCAGCAATTTCGAGCGCTTTGTGTTCGATCTGGTGGGCCGCGACGGCGTGCGCACCAGGCAGCTGTTCGCCGAAGGCGTGGCCAAGGCGGGCAAGTTCGATCTGAGCACAGATCCCGCTTTCCAGGATGCGGCCGGCAAGTACGGTTTTGTGAGTGGCAAGAGCACCCATGCCGACCGTCTGGCCACCATCAAGGACACTTTCGAGCGCTTTGATCAGATGATCGACACCCATACCGCCGACGGCGTGAAGGTGGCGCGCGAGCATCTGGGCGCCGAGCCCATGCTGGTGCTGGAAACCGCTCTGCCCATCAAGTTTGCGGCGACTATCGAAGAAGCACTGGGCCGCCAGCCCGACCGTCCCGCCAAGTTCAACGGCATCGAAGACCTGCCCAAGCGTGTGGTCGTCATGGCTTCCGATGTGGACCAGGTCAAGGCCTTTATTGCCGAAAACTGCAAATAAAGCCTTGCGGCGTTAAGCTTGAAAAGCACCTGTGGCTTGGCGACAGGTGCTTTTTTCTTTGAATAAAATAGTCGTCATTCGCTTATCCATAAAGCGCTGTTAGCTATCAAAATTATATTGAAATCAATATGAAGGTCATAGGCTTTGCCGGATATTCGGGCGCGGGCAAGACGGCCCTGGTCGAGGCGCTGGTGATGCTGATGAGGCAGCGCGGGCTGCGGGTCTCGGTCATCAAGCATGCCCATCATGACTTTGATGTGGATCGCGAAGGCAAGGACAGCTGGCGTCACCGCAAGGCGGGAGCCTATGAAGTGCTGCTCGCATCCGACAGGCGAATGGCGTTGATGCGCGAATATGAGCAGCCCGCGCAGCCCAGCGTGCACGACATGCTGGCGCAGCTGGACCCCAGTGTGGACTGGGTGCTGGTCGAAGGCTTCAAGCATGGCGAGCTGCCCAAGATCGAGGTCTGGCGTCAGCAGCAGGACAGGCTGGACAAGGGCAAGAGCCTGGAGCCGCTGTTTGCGCACGACCCTCGGGTGCTGGCCGTGGCCACCGATGCTGCCCGGGATCTGCCGCAAACGCCTGTCCAGCCCGTGCTGGACCTGAACCAGCCCCAGCTTGTGCTGCAATGGCTGCTGGCGCATTCGGATTCTCTGCAATACAAGAACTAAGGAAAGACACAGCAATGCAAGCATCACAGACGCCCCGCAAGCCGCTCAAGCCTCTGGACGAGGCCCTGCAGGAGCTGCTGGCCCATGCCCGGCCCCATGCCGGCGCACAGCTGGTGGACACCTTCGATGCCGATGGCCGCGTGCTGCTGCAGGCCGCCGTCTCACCGCTGCAGGTGCCGCCTCAGGACAACTCGGCCATGGACGGCTATGCAGTGCGCACCGCCGAATGCGTGGGCGGCACGGCGGTGCTGCCGGTGTCGCAGCGCATTCCCGCCGGCACCTCGCCTGAGGCCCTGGTTGCAGGCTCCGTCGCCCGCATCTTCACGGGCGCGCCCGTGCCGGCCGGGGCCGATGCCATCGTCATGCAGGAAGATTGCGAGTTGCTCGAGGACGGCCGCGTGCGCATCAAGGCCGAGCCTCGTGCCGGCCAGTGGATTCGCCGCGCGGGTGAGGACATCACGCAGGGAGCGACTGTGATCGAGGCTGGCACCCGCCTCACGCCGGCCCACCTGGGTCTGGCCGCCAGCATGGGCTTTGCCCGCCTGCAGGTGGCACGCAAGCCGCGTGTGGCCTTGTTCTCCACCGGCGATGAACTGGTCATGCCCGGCACCGTCGCTCCGCAGGATATGCCGGCGGGCAGCATCTACAACAGCAACCGCTTCTTCTTGCGTGCATTGCTTCTGCGCATGGGCTGCGAGGTGACGGATCTGGGCATTGTTCCCGACGACCGCGAGGCCACGATTACCGCACTGGCCGATGCCGCCATGGACCACGACGTGATTGTCACCAGCGGCGGCGTCTCCGTGGGCGAGGAAGACCATATCAAGCCTGCCGTGCAGGAGCTGGGGCAGCTGGATCTCTGGCAGATCAACATCAAGCCCGGCAAGCCTTTTGCCTACGGTCGTGTCAATCGCGAGTCCGGCACAGGCTTTGCGCATTTCATCGGGCTGCCGGGCAACCCGGTCTCCAGCTTTGTCACCTTCCAGGTGCTGGTGCGCCCCTTCCTGCTGCGTCTGCAGGGCGTTGAGAACGTGCTGCCGCGAGCCATCTCGGCGCGCGCCGATTTCGAGTGGCCAAAGGGCGACAAGCGCAGAGAGTTTCTGCGGGTGCGCTACAACGAGGGTGGCGGGCTGGAGTTGTTCAGAAACCAGAGTTCGGGGGTGTTGACTTCCACGGCCTGGGGCGACGGTGTGGTGGACAATCCCGCAGGCACCACGATTGCCATGGGAGACAGCGTGCGCTTTATCCCGTTTGCCGAACTCATGGCCTGATGGAGTTGGAGATGAAGACCGTTACGATTCGATATTTCGCCTCGATTCGGGAGGCCCTGGGCACAGGCAGCGAAAGCCTGCAGACTCCGGCAGCCACAGTGGGAGCATTGCGCGAGCAACTGATGAGCCGCAGCGATGCGGCTGCGCAGGCGCTGGCTGCCGGCAAGGCTGTGCGCATGGCGCTGAACCAGGATATCTGTGATGCAGATGCCGTGCTCAGCAATGGCGACGAAGTGGCGTTCTTCCCGCCTGTGACGGGCGGCTGATGAGCCTTGCCGCCTGTTGCCTCACACACCGCTGCTGTGCTGTTTCCAGCTCCGGAGTCATATACCCATCTCTAATGCCATGACCGAAACCGCCGATCCGTCCACGCCCGAAGTCAATCCCGAGATCAGCGCCCGCACCCGCAAGGCGTTGGCCGAAGCGCGCGAGCGCGGCGTCAAGCTGGGCACGGCCGGCGCGGCCAATATCCGCGCCACGGTGGAAAAGCGCAAATCGGCAGCCGATGCCTTTGCCAGACAGCATGAAGCGCTGTTTGCCGCGTTGCAGGAACAAGGACTGACCCATCGCGCCATGGCGGCCGAACTCAATGCACGGGGCATTGCGGCGGCCAAGGGCGGCGAGTGGACCCATGGTCAGGTGCAGCGCATTCTGAACCGCTATGCGGACTGGAAGGCTGCCGACTCGGCCCAGGCCTGAAGCCGTCAGACCGATCCTCGAGCCGTGCGGCGTCTGCTGCACGGCTTTTTTGATGGGGCAGCAGAGAGTCTGTCAGGCCACGCGGCGCGCAGGCGACAGCCCGGGGTTCAGGCGGCCTGCCGCACGCAGGCTTGCTGCCTTGTGGCTGCCAGTGCCAGCAAGCCCAGCACGATCAGCATCAGACCATAGCCATAGGTGGTGGGCACCAGCCCCAGGCTCTGGGTCAGCAGCCCTGCGGCGATGGCAGGCAGGCTGAAGGCCAGATAGCTCAGCACATAGATGGTGGACAGCAGGCCACCGCGTTCATGCGGCTCGGCCAGCGGCAGCACGCTGCGCAGCGCGCCCTGAAATCCCACGCCAAAGCCCGCGCCGGCAATGACGGAGGCTGCAACCATCAGCGTCAGGCTGTGGCTGGCCACGCCCAGCAGCAGTATCACGATGCCCAGTGGCAGCACCGAGCCGCCAAAGCGCAGCATGCGCTGGGCCGTCCAGTGGCGCAGCAGCCAGATGGCCGCCGCGGCACTCAGGGTGTTGATGCACACGGCCAGTCCCGCCATCAGGGTGGAGCCGGTGATCACCCGCAGCAGGGTGGGGCCTAGAGACAGATAAAAGCCCGCCAGCGCCCAGGCGGCGATATCCAGTGGCGCCATGCGCAGGAAGGCCGGGCGGATATGCGCGGGAAGGCGGATGCGAGGGCGCATGGAGGCCAGGGCTCCGCTGCGGCGGCTGACGGTTTCAGGCATCACGGCAATGGCCCAGGCCGATGCCGCAAAGACCAGCAGCAGCCACCAGTAGATCTGGTGCAGCCCGTCATGGCCGTGGCTGGCCAGCTGGTTGGCGCCGAACACGCCGGCTGCCATGCCGATCATGGGAGATAGCGTGTTGATCAGCGCACCGCGTTCGCGGTCCATATCGAGCAGGGCCGCGCCCAGGGCCGCACTGGCCATGCCGGTGGCAAAGCCCTGCACTACGCGAGACCAGAGCAGGGCTTGCGCATCCTGTGCATGGGCAAACATCAGCATGGAAACTGCCTCCAGTCCCAGGGCGGCAAGAATGACGGGGCGTCGCCCCAGGTAATCGGACAGTGCGCCCATGGTGAGCAGGGCGACGAGCAGGCTGAAGGCGTAGACCGCGAAGATCAGGGTCAGCATGCCCGACGAAAAGCCCCAGGCCTGCTGGTAGAGGCGATACAAGGGCGTGGGAGCGCTGGATGCCGCCAGAAAGCTGGCCAGGGTCAGGGCGACAGCAGCCATATTGCGGGTGCTGGACACCGCAGTCAGGGATACAGAGGATGTGGACATGGAAAAGCAGGCTCCGCTACCATAAAAGCAAAATTTTTGCGTTTGCGTATTCTGCGTTAATTTCTCATTAACGCAAATATTTAGCTTTAATGACCATGATTGCAAAAGACCCAGTCCAATCCCGGCCGGGCGGGCGCAGCTCCCGTGTACAGGCCAGCGTGCATCAGGCGGTGAGGAAACTGCTGGAGCACATGCCGCGCGAGGAGCTGACCTTCCCCCTGATAGCCACCGAAGCCGGCGTGACGCCTTCCACGCTGTACCGCCGCTGGGGCGATTTGCCGCAACTGCTGGCCGACGTGGCGCTGGAGCGCATCCGTCCCATTGCCGAGCCTGCGGACACGGGTAGCCTGCATGGCGATCTGCAGGCCTGGACCGAGCAATACATCGAGGAAATGGGCTCGCCTCTGGGGCGCACCTTGCTGCGCGATACCTTGGTGGCGACCCAGGAAGATCAGGTGACCTGCGCCTGCGTGGACATCATCCGCGACCAACTTTGCATTGTGCTGAGTCGGGCCGGGGCGCGTGGCGAGTCGGGTCCTGATGTGGACACCATGCTGGACCAGCTGGTGGCACCCATCGTTTATCGCATTCTTTACGGTCTGCAGCCCGATGTGGCTTTCGGGCGCAAGCTGGTCGAGCACCTGACGTCCGAGCAGGCCTGAGGCGCTTGCTCTAGAATCGCGGCTCACAGGTGCAAAGGGGCGCCTGCCCGCACAAGAGGCTCTCACCCTTGCTTTAGGCAGCGTGTTCACGCTCGATCGATGTTCTGTCAGACCATGGTTGTTCTAGGGGCCCAGCGCGGGAGGCTCCGATGCAACCTGGAGCACTGTCATGACTTCACCTCTTCTTCCCCAGGCGCGGCGCGCGCTGACGCGGGACTACAAACAGGCGTTTCCCGCCATGGGTATCTACGCGGTGCGCTGCGATGCCGCCGACTTGTTGCGCCTGGGTGCCAGCCGCAATGTGGACGCAATGCTCAACCGCCTGCGGTTCGAGCTGAGCAATGGCTCCCGGCGCGATGCGGCACTGGCCCAGGCCTGGGCCCGCCACGGCGCACAGGCATTCCGTTTTGAAGTACTGGACCGCGTGAAGGAACGCGACGACCCCTTGTTCGACTATGACGCCGAACTTCAGGCCCTGCTGTCCCTGTGGCAGCAAGAGCTGCAAGGGGTGCAGCCATGAGCAGCGAAGCCGTGAATGCCATGAGCCCAGGCCAAGCACTGCCCGCGGGTGCTGCCGCCATTGACCCGTCGGGTTCGGCCATTGGGGCAAGTTCTGTTTCCGGATTCCTGTCGCAGCAGGCCCTGGTCGACGAGATCAAGGTGCGCGCCCGTGTGCGCTTGAGCCGTGCGCGTCGCGAGGGTACTGGGGGCTCGGCCACCTTGCGCGACCACTTGCATCAGGCGGCGCGCGAGGTCGGCTTTGCCGGCTGGGAGCAGGCGCGTCGGGTGCTGGGAGTGCTGGCGGCACCGGGAGATGACATGGGCAGCTTCTGGCATGTGCCGCGTAGCGGCATTCTTCTGCACATCTGGTTCAGCGAGCATGCGCAGGCGCGCAGCGTGCTTGCACAGCAGGCGGATGGCTTTTTGCTGCCTTATCGGCGCCAGTGCTTCATCGTGCAAGCGCCGTTCATCGAGGCCTTGGGCTTGAGTCCGGCCGACCCGGCCTGGGCCGTCATCGGGCGCGATCTTGTCGCTGCCTATGGAACGCCTGCCTGGCGGGCCTTGGCCTGGCAGCGTCTGCATGCGCCTGCCGGAGCCTTCTGATCTAGCTCCGGAGTTTGAAGCGAAAAATGCTGATCTAAAGCGCTAGAAACCGGTTTCGTCCGGGCTTTCAGGCCCGGTCTGCAGGAGCGGAGAACTGCGGTGCACGCCATTCCAGCAGCTCGGCCAGACGCTGCACGATCCAGCCTGCCTCCGGCGCCGTGACGACCGAGCCCTCCGCGGCCAGGCCCGCATGCATGCCCAGCAGCACCTGTTCTTCGGAGGAATTGCCCGAGTGATAAAGCGTCTGTGCCTGCTCGGTCAGATGGCTTGCCAGGTCTTCGCATAGCTCATAGCGTGCGACGACCTCGGCAATCGGGGCGGACAGCTTGCCGCTGCGCGTGCGAAACAGCTCGGCAAAGCTGGGTGGCGGCTGAATCTGGCTGGTGTCGTCCATAGGGCCTTGACCTTTAGCTTGGCTCGAACAGGCGCTCGAAACGCTCGATGTCCACGGCCAGCTCGCAGGTAATGAGCTGGCCCGATTTGTTGTCGCGCTTGCGGTGGGCGGCAAACAGCGTGGCCTTGCCCTTGAAGTTGTAGTCGGGCAGGTGGATCAGCTCGTAGGGATAGGGCACAAAGAGCTGGAACTCGAAGATCATCCGGTGCTCGTTGCGCGGAGAGGGGTACAGCGTGTACTCCGGCAGATTGATGGTTTGTGTGGCCATGGCGCAATGCTAATGCGCCGGACATGCCCATGCTGGCCTGCGACAATGCAGGCATGACTGCCGCACGTGTATCCATTCAGACCCAGGACTTTGACCTCTCGGCCGAGATTGCCGCCTTGCGCGCCGGCGATGCACGCGTGGGCGCGGTCTGCAGCTTTGTCGGCACGGTGCGCGACCGCAACGAGGGTGATGCCGTCTCCAGTATGGAGCTCGAGCATTATCCAGGCATGACCGAGAAGTCGATCGAAGCCATCATCGACAAGGCCGTGGCGCGCTTCGGCATCTATGGCGCGCGCGTGATTCACCGCATCGGCCTGCTGCAGCCCATGGACCAGATCGTGCTGGTGGCCGTGACCAGCGCCCACCGCGGCAAATCCTTCGAGGCCTGCGAATACATCATGGACTATCTGAAGTCCGAAGCTCCGTTCTGGAAGAAAGAGCAGACCGGGCAGGGCGCTCGCTGGGTGGATGCGCGTGTCAGCGACGAGCAGGCATTGGCGAGATGGCAGTGATTCTATGAATTGATAGCTGCTTTCGCATTTATTCATTGAGTTTCAGTCGAAAAATCATCTGAAATGAAGTGCATAAGAGCGGTAGGCGCTATGCTTTTTGTAGACCGTTCGGCTGCAGCCAGCGTGGCGGCCTGAAGACCAGCACATTGCCGACCATCACCAGGGCCAGGCCCAGCAGTCCCACTGCAGTCCATTCATAGCCTTCCACCACGGCCGAGATATTGAGCGCCACTATGGGAAACAGCACCGTGGCATAAGCGGCTTTCTCGGGGCCCAGTCGGCCCACCAGTGTGAGGTAGGCGGTAAAGGCAATCACCGAGCCGGGAATGGCCAGATACAGCAGTGCGCCTGCATATTGCGGGCTGGTATCAAAGCGCCATGGCAGACCGGCGATCAGCGCATACGCCACCAGCAGCAGCGTGCCGGCCAGCATGCCCCAGGCATTGGTGTGCAGCGGCTTGTAGCCCAGGCCCTGCAGCGATGCAGAAAGCATGTTCCCGCAGGAAAAGCACAGCGTTCCACCCAGCGCCCACAACAGACCTTGCCAGCTGGCGTGCTGACCTTGTTGCAGCTCCGGCCAGAACAGAATCACCAGACCCGTCAGGCCCAGAGCGCTGCCTGCGAGCACATTGGGCGCAAGCCTGCGGCCGTAAATGACTCGCGCCAGAAATGCATTCCAGATGCTGGCACTGGAAAACACCACGGCAGCCAGGCCGCTGGTCAGGGTCTCGCTGGCGTGCATGAAGCAGACAAAGTTCAGGCTGAAAAGGCATAGTCCCTGGCCCAGCACGCGTGGAATGGCTGCGCCCCGGGGGACGCGCCACTGGCGGGTCAGCAGCAGCCAGGCAAAAAGCACCAGGGCGGCAAGACCAAAGCGGTAGGCGATGGACAGCTCTACGGGTACGCTGCCCAGCTGCATCTTGAGAGCGATCCAGGTGGAGCCCCAGATCAGCACGACCAGGGCATAAAGAGGTAAAAGCATGGCAAGTCTTGGTGCTTGGAAGAACCAGATCTTGCGCGCCTGGATTGGCTCTTCGTTGCACATTCCTGCGGTTTTGTGGCGCTGCAGCAAGCGCGGCCAGATGGCTGGCGCCACAATGCAGGCATGCCCGCCAGCGCTGTATCCGCCCCATCGCATCTGAGTCATGTACTGGCTCGGTCACGCGCCCGGATCAGCCGCAGAGCGGGTTTGAGTCAGTCGCTGGAATTGGCAATCTGGACCAATCACGATGATGAGGTGCACTACCGCCAGCAAGGCCATCACACGCTGTCTGTCTATCTGGCCGGAGGTCGGGGATCGCAACTCAAGGACGATGCACTGGCCCGGGGTGAAGCAGGGCGCTTTTGCGTTCTCCCGGCCGAGCATGAATCGCGCTGGCTGGTGCGCGAGCCTGTGCAGTTTCTGCACCTATATGTCTCTGATATTGCCTGGGCCGACCGTGTGGTGCGCCTGCTGGATGCCGAGCCGCGCAGCATTACGCTGACACCGCAGATTTATTCCCAGGATCCAATCTATGCGCAATGGTCGCAGTCGCTGTGGCGACTGGACTGGAGTGGGGCTCACGACATATGGCAGGCGGACTGCCTGAGCCAGCAAGTGCTGGATCGGCTGGTGCTGCAATCGGCGGCGCCCTGGCAGCGGCACAAGCTGCTGAAACCGTTGGGTGGCCTGTCATCCACGGCCCGGCGCAAGGTGCTTGACTATGTGGAGGCTCATCTGGCCGACAGCAAAGCCCTGAGCTTGCCTGCGCTGGCGCAGGTCGTGGCCTTGTCCGAATATCACTTTGCCCGTATGTTCCATCAAAGCATGGGTTGCACCGTGCATGACTGGGTCATGCAGAGGCGTCTGCAGCAGGTCTGTGCCCGCCTTCAGGGCAGCGCAGGCGGTGCAAGAGGACGCACGCCGCAGCTTGCATGGCTGGCCGCCGAAACGGGGTTTGCCAATGCCAGTCATTTGCTGCGCAGCTTTCGCAAGCACTATGGGCTTACTCCTACGCAACTGGCTCGGTGCTGGCGCGATGCTTGAACTTGATATACCGCAAGCAGGGCGGTTGCGGATCTGCTTTTTGCTGTTTTTTGCGCATTCGGGTCTTGAAACCCCCTGTTTGACTATCAGATAAATGGCAATGAATCTGATTGGAGCGAAAGCGACAAACCATGCGAATTGACAAACTGACGACCAAATTCCAAGAAGCCTTGGTCGACGCGCAGTCCCTGGCGCTCGGTGCTGATCAATCCACCATCGACCCTCTGCACCTGCTGGTGGCCATGCTGCGCCAGGACGACGGCCCGCGTGCACTGCTGCAGCGCGCCGGCGGCAATGTGCAACAACTCAAGAACCTGGCAGAACAGGCCATGGCTGATCTGCCGCGCGTGCAGCAGCAAGGCGACGTGCAGGTCGGCTCCGAGCTGGCCCGCCTGCTGCAGGCCTCGGAGAAAGAAGCTCTCAAGCGCGGTGACCAGTTCATCGCCAGCGAGCTGTTTCTGCTGGCGCTGGCCGATGCCGCAGGCTCGGCCACGCGTGCCGGTGCCTTGCTCAAGCAAAGCGGCGTGAGCAAGTCCAGCCTGGAAGCGGCCATCAATGCCGTGCGAGGAGGCCAGAACGTGGACAGTGCAGAAGCCGAAGGCCAGCGCGAAGCGCTCAAGAAATACACGCTGGACCTGACCGAGCGTGCCCGCAGCGGCAAGCTGGACCCGGTGATCGGCCGCGACGATGAAATCCGCCGTGCCATTCAGGTGCTGCAGCGCCGCAGCAAGAACAACCCCGTGCTCATCGGCGAGCCCGGCGTGGGCAAGACTGCCATTGTCGAAGGCCTGGCCCAGCGCATCGTGGCCGGCGAGGTGCCCGAGAGCCTGCAGAACAAGCGCGTGCTGTCGCTGGACATGGCCGGTCTGCTGGCTGGTGCCAAGTACCGCGGCGACTTCGAGGAGCGCCTCAAATCCGTGCTCAAGGAAATCGCACAGGACGAAGGCCGCATCATTCTTTTCATCGACGAAATCCACACCATGGTGGGTGCCGGCAAGGCCGATGGCGCCATGGACGCCGGCAATATGCTCAAGCCCGCACTGGCGCGCGGCGAGCTGCATTGCGTGGGTGCGACCACGCTCGATGAATACCGCAAATACATCGAAAAGGATGCAGCGCTGGAGCGCCGCTTCCAGAAGGTCATTGTGGATGAGCCTTCGGTGGAGGACACGATTGCCATTTTGCGCGGCTTGCAGGTGAAGTACGAGGCGCATCACAACGTCGATATCACCGACCCCGCCATCGTTGCCGCTGCGGAGCTGAGCCATCGCTACATCACCGACCGCTTTCTGCCTGACAAGGCTATCGACCTGATCGACGAGGCTGCGGCCAAGATCAAGATCGAAATGGACTCCAAGCCCGAGGTGATGGACAAGCTCGAGCGCCGCATGATTCAGCTCAAGATCGAGCGCGAAGCCATGAAGCGCGAAAAGGACGAGGCTTCGCAAAAGCGTCTGCAGCTGATCGAGGAAGAGCTGGAGAGCTTGGAGCGCGAGTACGCCGACCTCGAGGAAATCTGGAAGGCCGAGAAAGCCAGCGCACTGGGCTCGGAGCAGATCCGTAAGGAAGTGGATCAGCTGCGTATTCAGATCGAGGAGTTCAAGCGCAAGGGCGATTTCAACAAGGTGGCCGAGCTGCAGTACGGCAAGCTGCCCGCACTCGAAAAGCAGCTGCATGAGGCCCAGGCCAAGGAAGAAGGCCAGGATGGCGCGCCGGCCAACAAGCTGCTGCGCACCCAGGTCGGAGCCGAAGAGATTGCCGAGGTGGTGAGCCGCGCCACGGGCATCCCCGTGGCCAAGATGATGCAGGGCGAAAAAGACAAGCTGCTGCACATGGAAGACAAGCTGCACGAGCGTGTGGTGGGCCAGGAGGAGGCGATCTCGGCTGTGGCCAATGCCATCCGGCGCTCGCGTTCGGGCCTGTCAGATCCCAACCGCCCCACCGGCTCCTTCCTGTTCCTGGGCCCCACGGGCGTGGGCAAGACCGAGCTGTGCAAGGCGTTGGCAGGATTCCTGTTCGACAGCGAGGACCATCTGGTGCGCATTGACATGAGTGAGTTCATGGAAAAGCACTCTGTGGCACGCTTGATCGGTGCGCCTCCCGGCTATGTGGGTTATGAAGAGGGCGGCTACCTGACGGAAGCCGTGCGCCGCAAGCCCTATAGCGTGCTGCTGCTGGACGAGGTGGAAAAAGCCCACCCCGATGTCTTCAACGTGTTGCTGCAGGTTCTGGACGATGGTCGATTGACCGACGGCCAGGGGCGCACGGTGGACTTCAAGAACACCGTGATCGTGATGACCAGCAATATCGGCTCGCATCTGATACAGGCCATGGTTGGCGAGGATGCCGATGATGTGAAGGAAGCGGTCTGGGGGGAACTTAAAAACCATTTCCGACCCGAATTCTTGAACCGTATCGATGAAACCGTGGTCTTCCATGCCCTGGATGCCAAGAACATCGAGGCGATTGCCAGGATTCAGCTGAAGTTGCTGGAAAGCCGTCTGCAGAAGATGGAGCTGAGCATGCAGGTGTCCGAGCAGGCCCTGGCCGAGCTGGCCAAGGTGGGCTTCGATCCCGTGTTTGGTGCCCGTCCGCTCAAGCGCGCCATCCAGCAGCGTATTGAAAACCCGCTGTCCAAGTTGTTACTCGAAGGAAAGTTCCCGCCCAAGAGTACGATAGCTGTGACAGTCGACCCGGTGAATGATCCCGGGGTGTTCCGGTTCGAGTCCGCAGGCATTGCCTGAGGTCCCGAACCCTAGAAAGAGGTATTGCTTTGAACGATTTCGCCGCCACTGCAACCCGTTGGGCCATCCGCATCATGCTGATGCTGGTGGGCCTGGTGTTCTTCCTGTGCCTGATGGCCGTGGCCTGTCTCATCGCCCTGGCCTGGGGCGTGCGCGCCCTGTGGGCCAGACTCACGGGCCAGCCCGTGGTGCCAATGAGCATGGGTGCCATGAGTCCTTTTGCCGGTTGGCAGACGGTGTACCGCTCGGGAGCCGAGTGGATGGCGCAATCGTCGGGCAATGCCGATGCCAAGAAGGATGGGCGTGAAACCCGCGGGCGCCGCGGCGTTCTGCCCGGTACCGGCGATGTGACCGATGTGCAGCCGCGCGAGGTGCACGAGTCGTGATGACAAGCCCTTGCGCAGGCTTCATACTTTGGAGCCAGTGAGGCAGCAAAGGGCCGCAGGCTGGTTTCGCGGTCAACACACAAGAGCCTGTGCAGTGTTGCATCAGGCTCTTTTTTTACGCTGTGTTTACGCAGTCTCGCGGTATGGTCGGGATTGTGATCTTGGGATTTTCAGACAGGCATGAACTACATGGACTTGCACCGCATTTTTGACTTGCAGTACCAAGCCAGCCGCACGCAGGTCGATGTACCTTTGCTGGTGCGCCGGGAGAGGCTGCTGCGTCTGCAGAAGCTGCTGGACCAGAACGGTCCTGCCTTGTGCGCGGCGGTGGAGCAGGACTTTGGCGTGCGCTCCGAGCGCTGGACCGAGATGCTGGATCTGATGCTGGTGCGCAATATGCTCAGGCACACGCTCAAGCACCTGCCCAGATGGAGCAAGCGCCAGCGCGTGCGCACACCGCTGATGCTGCAGCCCGGCAAGGCCTGGGTGGAGCGCCAGCCTCTGGGCGTGGTTGGCATCATCTCGCCCTGGAATTATCCGCTGCAGCTATCGTTGGCGCCGGCCATCACGGCGCTGGCGGCGGGCAATCGGGTGATGCTAAAGCCCAGCGAGCTGACACCGCATACCTCGGCCAAGATGGCCGAGCTGGTCGCCCAGTTCTTCGCACCCGAAGAGTTCTGCGTGATCGAGGGCGATGTGGCCGTGGCCACGCAGTTCTCGGGTCTGCAGTTCGACCATCTGCTGTTCACCGGCTCCACGGCCGTGGGGCGGCGTGTGGCGCAGGCAGCGGCCGTGCACCTGACGCCCACCACGCTGGAGCTCGGGGGCAAATCGCCCTGCATCATTGCGCAGGACTGCGATATGCAGGCCGCTGCGCTCAAGGTGGCCTACGGCAAGCTGGTCAATGCAGGGCAGACCTGCATCGCTCCCGACTATGTGCTGCTGCCGCGCGGCAAGGAGCAGGAGTTTGCCGAGGCCTACCAGGCGGCGGTGCAGCAGCTGTACCCGCGCATCTCGGGCAACCCGGACTACACGGCCATCATCAGCAAGCGCCATCTGGCCCGGCTCAAGCAGATGCTGCGTCAGGCGCAAAGCCTGGGAGCGCAGGTGCACTGGATGCATGAGGCCGCAGCCCCCGCGGTCGATGGCGACACCACGGCCTGGGGCGAGGCGGTGGAGCGTCAGTTCGCTCCGGCGCTGGTGTTTGGCGCCACGGGTGAGATGCAGCTGATGCAGGAGGAAATCTTCGGCCCCATCCTGCCCGTGATCTCCTACGAGCATATCGAGGACGTGATCAATGCCATCAACGCCAGCCCGCGCCCGCTGGCGCTGTACTGGTTCGGCAATGGCGAGGCCGAGCGCGATGCTGTGCTGACGCGCACCGTCAGCGGAGGCGTCTGCGTGAACGACACCTTGCTGCATGTGGCGCATGAGAACCTGCCGTTCGGCGGTGTCGGCGACAGCGGCTGGGGTGCGTATCACGCAGAACAGGGATTTTTGCGCTTTGTGCACCAGAAGGCGGTTTTCGTGCAGTCGCGCTGGGCGGCGACGTCCCTGCTGTACCCGCCATTCGGGGAGAAATTCGACCGGGTGATGGAATTCATGCGGCGCTGGCTCTGAATTTCCTTGACTGCGATTCAGGGACTGAGCGCTTGCATGCTGTGGTGAGCGCTTGCCATATTGTCATCAAATGTGACGCAAACCATTGATGGTTGCGGGCTTGCTGCTCTGCTTAGTGGAGCGCATAGCACATAGATTGCGCCATAGCAAGAAATAGCGAACAGCCGCAGTTGAGCAAATGGCTAACCACTGCACCGCGTGCCAAAACTCTGAATCTGTAGACAATTACGCCCTTCTATTCTTACATGTTTCCGCCCCGGTTTTTCCATGTCTAGTATCCAGGTCCGTCCCGCTACTCTTCGCGATGCAAAAGCGATTGCCCAGATCCATACTGCTTCCGCACTGGAGGCTTATCGAGGTCTGGTTCCCGATGATCAACTGAAGGCCATGTCCTCGGTTGAAAAGCGCCAGGCTTACTGGCGCGAAGCTATTGAATACTGCGAGCCGCAGGTCCAGGTCGCCATCGACGGCGACAAGATCGTCGGCTTTGTCGGCTTTGACCGCTCCCGTGATGAAAAATCCCGCCAGACCACCGGCGAGATTTGGGCCATCTATGCTGCCCCTTCCCACTGGAACCAAGGCGTTGGCGTTGCCCTGTGGGACGCTGCCCGTGACGGTTTGCTGGAAGAAGGCTGCACCAATGTGACTGCCTGGATTCCGCTGCGCAACGAGCGTGCCCTGCGTTTCCATGAAATGGCTGGCTTCAAGCGTGAAATGTCCACGGCCAAGACGGCTGTGATCGGCAGCATCAAGATCGAAGAAGTGCGCGTCAAGCGCCCTCTGAACGGCTGATCACAGCGGTTCAACCCTCACTGAAAGACAGGTCGTGACGTCTCTCCACAGCAAGCTCGCGGCCTCAGTCTGCGCTCCCGCATCTGCTTTCGATCTGCTGCAATGGCAGGAGCAAGCCCAGGCCCATACGGCCTTGTGGCGCAGCGAAAGCAGCCTGCCCAAGCCTCGCCGCATCGAAGTTGCCGATGACACCATGCCCGCTGATACGGCGTTTCGCCATATCAGCGAAGGTGCGTCACTGCTGTGGCGCGGTGATTTTCAGAATGCGCGTCAGCTGTTGCTGGCGCTGGGCCGCCGGCTGGACAAGAAGTCGCGCCGCAAGAGCCCGGCAAAGGGCCCTGCTGCGGCAGGCTTTCCCCACGCGTTTCATCTGTACCGCCAGTCCCAGGCCCAGCGTGCACGCATGCTGGGCAGCATTCTGATCGAGCTGGATGTGCAATGGCATTGCGCCTTGCGCCGGGCTCCGGACTGGCGCCTGGCCTGCTTCGAGGCCTGGGGCGCCGTTGCGGCCGAAGCCCCTGCGCAGTCCGTGCTGGTGCCGCTGCGCGATCTGCTGGGTGTGGTCGGCGCCCATGAATGGCGCAAGAAGGGGGTGGAGATTCCCGCCCTGGATGGCGCTCGCATTCATGCGCACTACGGTGTTTTCTCGCCCGTGCGCGGCGAGTATCTCGATCTGGTGGCGCGTGCGAGCATTCCCGCTTCTGGTCTGCAACAGGCCTGGGATATCGGTGTCGGTACGGGCGTGCTCTCGGCATTGCTGCTCAAGCTCGGCGTGAAGTCGGTGGTCGCCACCGATACCAGCGAGCGTGCGCTGGCCTGTGCCACCGAGAATCTGCAGCGTCTGGGTCATGCTTCCCGGGTGGAGCTGCAGCGTGCCGATCTGTTTGCGCAAGGACAGGCAGGCCTGATTGTCTGCAACCCGCCCTGGCTGCCGGGCAAGGCGGCATCGGTGCTCGATCAGGCCATTTATGACGAAGATAGCCGCATGCTGCGCGGCTTTCTGCAAGGGCTGGCTGCACACCTGCTGCCGGGTGGCGAAGGTTGGCTCATCCTGTCGGACCTGGCCGAGCATCTGAAGTTGCGTACGCGTGACGAGTTGTTGGGCTGGATTGAAGCGGCCGGCCTCAAGGTACTGGGCCGCGATGACGTTCGCCCGCATCATGGCAAGGTGCAGGACCGCGAGGACCCCTTGCACACTGCGCGCGCGGCCGAAGTGACCTCGCTCTGGCGTCTGGCTGTTGCCGCTTGACCGCGGGCTTCGTCCGTCGGCCGTCAGAAAGCTAGGCCGTCGCGCCTTGCAGTTCCTGGCTCGACGGATCGGCGGCCTCGCCATGCGCCAGCAGGGCGGCCAGCCTTTCGCGCAGCGACTGGGCGCGCTCTTCGCCCGCATATTCCTCTACCGCTGTCAGCAGGCTGAGGCCGGCACTGCGCAGACTGTTCAGGTCTCTGGCTTCGCGCAGCTGGGTGCGCAATGTCTGGGCCAGTGCCTCATGGCGGTTGGCAAACAGGCGCTCGCACATATCGAATAAATACATGCGCGTGCCCGCCATATTGATGGCCGGCACCGTGCTGGAGGCTTGCTCGGCTGGCGCCAGGGCTGGTGAGGCAGGGCTTGCGCCGAGGGTGGCGAGAGCCGCCGCAGGGTGGAGGGCCATGCCGCGCTCCCTGGAGGCGCTGGATGAAGCCACCAGCTGAAGATATCCCTGCTCCACCAATTGCTGGGCCAGTGCGGCATGATCGCTGCCCAGCATGGTGGCAAGTTCTTCCATGCTCTTGCCGCCGGCCAGCAACAGCAGGGAGCGCGCGCGCTGCGGCAGCTGGCGCGATCCGGGCTGAAGTTCCTCCTGGGCCTTGGCGGTTTTCTGCAAAATCATGGCTGGTTCTGTCTGGCGCATTACAAGTGCGGATGCGCTATTGCATGAGCTGACGATGACACTGGTGTGAATCTGCGCCAATTCGCAGTGGATCGGCCAGTCATTACTGCCCAAGCTTGCCAATTGCTTCTGAATTAATAGCTGTTGGCGTTTTCTGAATAAGCGCTATAGGTCAATCTGATTTGAATCTGAAATGAGACTGCTGCTCGCGCCCATGGAAGGGCTGCTGGATTTTGTGCTGCGCGATGTGCTGACCCGGGTGGGCGGCGCGGATCGCTGCGTGTCCGAGTTCATTCGCATCAGCGGCTCGCTGCTGCCGGACAAGGTCTATCTGCGCACCATGCCAGAGCTGCGTAACGGCGGCCGGACGCTGGCCGGAGTGCCGGTGCGGGCGCAGTTGCTGGGTTCCGATCCCGTCAGCATGGCCGAAAACGCGGCCAATCTGGCACGTCTGGGGCCCGAGGGCATCGATCTGAATTTCGGCTGCCCGGCCAAGGTCGTCAACCGCCATGGCGGTGGTGCATCGCTACTGCAGGACCCCATGCAGATTGCCCGTGTGGTCGAAGCTGTGCGCAAGGCGGTTCCGGCGCAGCTGCCGGTATCGGCCAAGATGAGGCTGGGTTTCAACGACCGGGCGCTGATGACCGAGTGCGCCCAGGCCATGGAAAGCGGCGGAGCCTGCGAAATCGTGGTCCATGCACGTACCAAGCTGGATGGTTATCGCCCCCCGGCCTACTGGGAGGAGATTCCGCGCATCCGCGAGGCGGTGGGCGTGAATGTGGTGGCCAATGGCGAGATCTGGACCGTGGAGGAGGCCTTGCGCTGCCGCGAAGTCTCGGGTTGCGACGACCTGATGCTGGGACGCGGCATCGTGGCCGACCCGGGTCTGGCACTGGCGGTGCGCCGCGCCGTGGAGCAGGGTAGTGGCACGGTGGCGGCGGGCATTGATTGGCTTGAGCTGGTGCCCCAGGTGCAGCGTTTCTGGCATATGGTCTGCGAGGATCTGGAGCCGCGCCAGCGTGCGGGCCGCCTCAAGCAGTGGCTCAATCTCATGCGCAGACGCTTTCCCGAAGCTGAGCTGGCCTATCAGGAAGTGCGCACCCAGACCGATCAACGCGCCATCAGCGATTGGGTGCAGGCGCTGCCGCTGCGCGATCTGCAGCAGGAATGGGCCTGGCCGCAGTCCGTGTCTAAAGCAGACTGTCCGGAGCCAGAGGCCCGAGCAGCTGCAGCATGAGGCGCAGTCCGAGGCTGGCATCGGGCTCCGAGTAGGAGTCCGCTAGCCCGCTTTCCTGGGGGGCACGCCAGACCAGCTTTCCCTTGGGGTCCAGATCCAGGCGCCAGCTGTTTTCGGGCAGGCTTTCGTCGATGCTGTCGCCGGCCAGCTGGCTGAAGCGGCGGCTGGCGATCAACACGGCGATCTCGGTATTCTGCAGCTGTGAGCGCATGTCCAGATTCATGGAGCCCACGGCGACCAGACGCCCGTCTATGACCAGCAGCTTGGTGTGCAGCATGGCTCGCGAAGCCCCGGCGCTGCCCCCGCTGGAGCCTGTGGTGCCTGCGCGCAATGCCGAGCGTACATTGGCCGCTTCGCTTCGCATTTCATAGAGCTCGATGCCCATCTCCAGCAGGGCCTTGCGATGGCGCGCATAGCCGGCATGGGCCAGCGGCGCATCGTTGGAAGCCAGGGAGTTGGTCAGCACCCGGATGCGGACACCTTTGCTGCGCGCTGCGCGAAAGGCATCCATGATCTCCTGCCCCGGCACGAAATAGGGCGAAACCACCAGCAAGTCCTGTCTGGCGGAGCGGATCAGGGCCAGCAGACCGTCGACCACCGACTCGGCATTCAGCGCCGGGGTGACGGAGGGGGGCGGACTGGAGGTTTCGCCAGCCTTGAGCACGGCTGCCCCGACGGACTCGCTGGCGGCAGAGCGTTCCGCTCCTTCGACGGGGATCTTGGTGGGGCTATCTGCCAGCACCATGGCCTGGGCCCAGATCCACGGGACCTGGCTCAGATTCAGGGAGCTGTCTTCGGGTGCGTTGGCGCCTTCGGCCGGTTCGGCTTTGCTGCTGGCGTCTTCCTGGTCGAACTGCGTCTTGAGCTTGAGCAGGTCTGGCTCGCTGATCAGCGACTGCACGGGGTAGGCGCGCACATTGTTCCAGTAGCGGTCAAAACTGAGCGACAGGTCTTTGACGACGGGGCCGGCGGCCAGAACATCGAGATCGACAAAATTGCCGACATTGGAGGCGTCAAAGTAGGCGTCGCCCAGATTGCGTCCGCCAATCACGGCCAGGGTGTTGTCGGCCACGAACAGCTTGTTGTGCATGCGCTGCTGCGCACGCTGAAAGTCGGTCAGCAGCGTCCAGGCCCGGCCGATGGTGGAGGCGCGCGAGCCGGCCAGCGGATTGAACATGCGCATCTCCACATTGGGCACAAAAGCCAGGCGCATGACCTGCGCGTCCGGCCCGGTGCTGTGGAAGTCGTCCAGCAGCACGCGTACGCGCACGCCGCGCCTGGCAGCCTGCACGACGGCGCGCAGCAGTCGCCCGGTGCTTTGGTCTGCATGGATGGCGTAGTACTGCAGATCCAGCGTCTTCTGTGCGTTTTCCACCAGCGCCATGCGGCTGCTGAGCGCATGCTTGGGGCCGGAGATCAAGGCAAAAGCCGAGGCATCTGGCTTTGCCTTGGTCGGGCGAGCCTGAGAGACGAACAGGCCCAGCTCGGTGCTTTGGGGCTGGCTCAGTGCCGTGCTGACGGGGCGCTCCACATCCTTGGGTAGCGACGCCGCGCAACCCGTGAGCAACATCGCGGCAATAGTGCCGGCAAGCAGCGCCAGATGCGTTTGCGGCCCTGATGGTTGCAGTCGTGACGATGTGGAGATAGAAGCCGTCATTGCTGCTTTGTAACCCATGATGACCGAGTTCACATGTCGGACACAGACGGCGCTAGAGCTGCTCTCGGCCCTGGACTCTGGCAACAATGCGCAGGTCTGGTCCCAGGCGGGCGATATCATGGAACACCAGTGGCAGGCCTTGGTCCAGGCTGTCGAGCGGGCCGAAGTTGGCAATACCCATGGCTCTTGTGCCCAGCAGTTTGGGGGCTTGATAGAAGAGAAGCTCATCGACCAGGCCTTCGCGAATCAGGGAGCCGTTGAGTTTGAAGCCCGCTTCCACATGCAGCTCATTCGTGCCGCGCTGGGCCAGATCGCGCAGCATGGCCGCCAGATCCACCTTGCCTGCTGCGTTCGGCATACCAATAACCGTAGCGCCTAGCGCTTGCAATTGCTCGATCTTGGATTGATTTGTGCTGCAAGTGTAGATAAGGCAACCGTTAGGTGCTTTCAAAACATGAGCGTCCAGCGGGATGTCCAGCTTGCTGTCCACCACGGCAATGCGTGGCTGACGTGGCGTGTCTACATCCCGCACATTCAGGCGCGGATTGTCTTCGAGCACCGTGCCTATGCCGGTCAGAATCGTGCAGGCACGGGCACGCCAGGCATGCCCGTCGGCGCGAGCGGCCGCCGAGGTGATCCACTGGCTTTGACCGTTGTGCAGGGCCGTGACGCCGTCCAGCGAGCTGGCTGCCTTCATGCGTACCCAGGGCGTGCCGCGAATCATGCGGCTGAAGAAGCCGATATTGAGCTCGCGTGATTCGGCTCCGCCGGGGCCGATCTCCACCTCAACACCCGCAGCGCGCAGTCGCTCGAAACCCTGGCCGGCCACTTGCGGATTGGGGTCCGTCAGCGCACCCACCACCTTGCCGATGCCGGCTGCGATCAAGGCGTCGCAACAGGGGCCGGTGCGGCCATGGTGCGAGCAGGGCTCCAGCGTCACATAAGCCGTGGCGCCGCGCACATCGTTGCCTTTGGAAGCCGCATCGCGCAATGCCATCACCTCGGCGTGCGGGCCGCCGGCCTGCTGGGTAAAGCCCTGGCCGATGATGCGGTCCGAGGCATCGACGATCACGCAGCCGACGCGCGGATTGGGTGAGGAAAGAAAAAGCGCCTGAGCAGCCTGCTCAAGCGCCTTGTTCATGAAATGGGCAGAGGGTGTCATGCCCAGGATGGTAATGCAGAGGTGCCGGGCTTACTTGCCCCAGCAGTCGGTGTTGTAGCCCGTGTCTCCCTGCACCTTGCTGTTGGCGCCTGTAACACCTGCCTGGTTCAAGGTAAGAGTCTTGCATTTGTCAACGGCTTGACCTCCTTGAGGGGCTGCTTGGATGACATAGGCCGATGTGCTGGAGCTTGCGAAGCTGAAGGTATACCTGCTTGTACCGTACTGGGCCAGCATCTTGTCCATGGCTGTCTTCTGTGTGCTGTCACCGGTGATCGGGTAGACGCCGTTGGCAGTTGCTGCGCGCTCCATCCATAAAGCCGCTTGCTGCAAGCCGGCTTTGGCTTCATTTCTAAATCCCCGCCGCGTGTACTCTGCGTAGCTGGGGTAAGCAATCGCAGCCAGAATTCCTATGACGGCAACCGTAATCATTAATTCGATGAGAGTGAAGCCCTTTTGTTTTTCCATGCGGTTCATTGAGCGATTCCTTATTGAAGCTGTCGCCAGTTCAGAGAGGTCACTGGATTGCTGAGCTTTCCTGTATTGGAGGTTTGCTGAGTGCCAATATTAATCTTCCCTGCCCGGGTGCCAAAAGATATTTCTCTTGGAGAAGACGTGGTTCTATTCGTTCCGCTATCAGCGGTATTATAAAGGCCATCTCCATTCGTATCCAGAAGTTGCTGAGTCGGCTTAAGCCCGAATTCGATACCTAAAAGGCTGCGCCATGCTTTGGCTGGAGTGGAGGTTGGCTCGCATGTTTCACCTTCTACATTTCCGCCGGAGGCTGGTACATCTGAAAGAATATCTATGATGTTGCTTGCTGCTGAATAAAATTTTGGATTCCTAAGAACTCGCTCGCCAGTTTCCGGGAAATTAAAATACCAACCCTTGCTGTTAAGATAATTGAGCTCGGATTGAGTTCCCATACCCCAAAAATTCTGACCTTGGCTATTTCCGGTGCCTGCTGTTGCGGTGTTTGAGAATGTTCGTGCAACCAGATTTGACTTTGCTACTACAGTCGGGGTTGCTGCATTTGTATCGATAATTACCTTTCCGGCCGTGCATGATGTTTGATCGGCCGCGCATAGCTTATACCGTGTATTGTCAACTACAGAATAGAAGCTTTGGATAGATGCGTCTGTTCTATCTCCTTCGGTCACATTTATTCCGGTGCCAAAGGCGACCATGAGTCCTGCCGTGCTTTCACTGACTCTAACCAGTGGTGCTGTAGTGATAGGTTGTAAGGTTGTCGCGTTATTGGCTGTATAGCTCGCTGTAAAAAGTGGCTGACCTGAAAATGCAATCCCCCAATTCTGCGGATTTGAACTAGAAAGATCAAATTTCCACAAATTTCCCCTAAGGTCTCCTGCGTAAATGATGTCAGGCGTACCGTCGCCATTTAAGTCAACCAGACGAGGAGCGGATAGGCCATTGCTGCTGGCATTGGTTCCTGATGATGCTGCGGTGATTTTTACCAGTTCCTTTTGTCCATCAAGATACTGGACAAGTAGAACAGGGCGTTCATTGGCGCTATTTATGCCATTGCCCATGACAACAGCCCATCGGTCATTGTTCATTTTGACAATTTGCGTCGAAATCTGAGGGCTGTACTCACTCACGACTGGAGTACTGAAAATATATCCAATATCTGCATCCGTTGTCGCAGTTTTATCCAGGACAACGATACTTCCCGCATTTGCCGTTGAGAAGTTACTGGCATATCCATTGTTGACGGTGGAGCCGGGCTGGGTTACATCGAGAACAAAATAGCCTTTTCCGCCGGCGCCAAGGCTTCCAACAAGCATGGTGCGCCATCGATCGGCAAAATCCGAGCTCGTGGAATTGACGACAATGTCACCGGTAAATGCGGAGCCATCTACATAATATTGGTGCGTATAAGAGCTGTTAGCGAGCTGCGGAAGTCTGGATATTATTCCTTCTGGGATATAGGAAATCTTCTCTTGACCATCTATTGCGGAAAATCCATGCAGCATTCCGTCATTTCCGCCGACATAAAGCATGGGTATCCGTGTTTTATAGCGCGCTGCAAATGCGGAGTATCCTGATTGATTGTAGCCTTGACTTGGAGAACCCGTATACCATATAGCCGAGTTGACGATGTCGCCTTGAATGGAGTTACGTGTCCTGAAATTGAAATTCTGAACAGTCCCGCCATTGTTGGTGATATCTCCACGTATGAAATCCGCTATGGCTGTTCCAAGGCTTGTTTTGTTTGCGGTTGTCGCATTGGTTCCCAGAGACGTGGTCAAGCTGGACTTCTGTGCATCCGATAGGTTTGCGTAGTTAAAGCTGATACCGCTGCTGCCATTGGTTGTCAATACCAATCTACTTGCTATCTGACCTGTACGGGCATCAAGCTTGTCTGCCGTGGTAGGTAGGCGGTTGTTTATATTGTTTCCCCAAGCTGAGTTTGCGGAAAGGACTCCCGTATCCGTTGCCGCAATCTGGGAATAAATAGCTCCTTTCCATCCACTTGCGTCGTAGGTTGCTGTATAGAGCTTGGCATCCTGCGTGCTAATGGAGCTCGATGAGCTTGCATAGCCCGTTAGGGGTTGGGACGTGTCTTCAATAATATTGCTAACAATGTCCTTGAACGCATTTTTTAGATCGTCACTGGTCGAGGCGGGAATGAACTTGCCGCGCCCATTGATGGCCATATGCCATAACTCTTTTTTTCTATTATTTTCGTTTGCGTTGTACCCGGAGGTTCTGTTGTAAACACCATCGCAAGAAAATGTCCCGGTGTCGGAAGGTGTGTTATCAGATTTGCAGAGCGGGCTTGGCCAAGATAAATCTCCTGTAATCAATTTGCTGTAATCGCCAGAGAAGGTGTCTCCTCCCCAGGTCGGGGTGCCTGTCCAGGTCGCTGCGCTATTAAATCCAATGGTATATGTTGTTAAGCTTTGCCATGTTGCTGGATTATTCTTTGGATTCCAGTATTCTTCAATTTCAATATTCTGATTTCTGGAGTTCTTGAATATTTCTGAGCCACTTTTTTTTATGATTGGTTTGACTTGATTTGGGATATCGTCTCTCAGGTCGGTTGCCCAATAATAAAATGAAAGATCGGCTAAGGTATTTATGCCATCTGTTGAGCAACTGGTTCTGTTGGAGCAGGTTTGACTGGTTGAACCCCACAAATCTGAGTATATTTTTGTTTGAGTGGAGCTTGCTACGTACGATTTTTGATCTGCAAATGTTGCATTTGTCCCGTCAATATTACCCGGGGATATTGTCTTGTAGCCCGTCAGGTTTCTGTCTCCATCAATATTTGTATTTGTGTTGCTGGTGGAGCTGTTCCAGCCACCATCCGTCATGAAAATATGGAAGGATTTCCGGCAAGAGAGTACATTGCCCAACCGGGTTCCGGGCACTTCTGCCCACGGGGAATCACTATTCAACGGTGTATTTTTTAAATAATCTCCGGCATTTCTTACCATCTGATGAGATGGAGTTCCATCCTTTGCAGTAAGCGTATCGACCCAAGTCAAGAAATTGGTGCGATGTGTTCCCTCCAGAACTTTCATGGAATTCCTGCTGCCACAAGATGTGCTGTTGCTAGGGATGCCATTGCATCGATTCATGGATTGCCATGCAATACGGAGTCTTTTATCTGGAATATTGCTTGCTGCAAATGTATCCTTTAATGCAGTTTTGAGTGCACTAATGCCAGAATCGCCCATACTTCCAGAGTCGTCAACCGAAATGATGACATTGGGTGCAGGTTCTATGCTTGCGCTGCCTGCTGGGTAGGTTGCAAAATTGAGTGGCGCTGCATTTGTGTAAATATGTGTGACAAGACCTGCGACTGCCAAAGAATAGGCGAGTTTCTTGATAATTATTTTTCTTTTCATATTATTCACCTTTAATCACAGGCATGGAGATGACTGTCTGGATTACAGCCATGGTAGGGGAATGGTCGCTAAAATCAGTGCTGCTGCTCGATCCCTTGATGCCAAAGGCCAGGGCTGTAATTCTGAAAATCATTTCTGCGTTTGTCGCTGGTGTTGCTGTGCCTTGCACTATTTTTCCGATATTCCCGCCGGGACTTAATCCAAGTGTCCCATATGGCATTGGCTCTATCCAATACCAAGCTCCCTTATTGGCGTCGGTCAATGCCAAAATTGGATTGGGAGGCGTAATCGTTTCCGAGCCGCTTTGGTTGGCTCCTGAAAATTGGCCATATCTCGCCCCTAGGCTAAGCATGGCTTGCAAGGTACTGGGGTCATTCCAGAAATCTTCTGCGATGGTTCGCCTCAAGCAAATGGCATTCTTGCATTGATTGGTTTGAGCTGCAAGGCTGTCACTCCAGGGTCCAAAAAAAACATCTTGGCTTCCAGGGAACTGCTGGGTGCTACCCGTTCTTAATGAGGTTTTGGTGCTGTCGTAAAGATGCCGATATATATCATCCTGAGCATCCTGAACCATTGCTTGTGCGGATTCCATGGCTCTTTGGTAATCAGCATCATTGCCAGCTACCAATTCATTGAAAATTGCTGAGCGAGAAGCCCAAAGAGCAACGAGCATGGATAATAGGATAAAAATTACAACAATATAGAGAGCGGCTCCATGTTGCAAATTTTTGTTTGATATCTTCATATTTAGCTGCTTGTTGGCCAGGCATGGCTACGAGAACGGAAAGTGTTTCTGAATACCATGCGTAAGCGATTTCCACGGGATACCGTTTCATTGCTGCAGTTGATATAGTTGGTGCCAACAGTGTCAATGTTGTCAGATCCCTCCAATTCAATACACACCTCTACCGACTGAACTTTTGACCAGGCCGTGTTGTCGGTGAATGCAGATGCGTTGGAGTAAGAAAATGTCGGATTGGTATAGCCTTGCTGGCTCACATAACGAACAATGAAATCCTTGACCTTTATATCGCTCGCCTGAGAGCCTCCAATAATGGGTTGTTTGGAGCTTGTTCCGGCGCAATAAAGAATATTGCTGTCCAGTTTGAATGCGCTTTGAAGAGCCTCTGGTGGAGAGTTGGATGGATTTTCTCCCAAGCAATTCCTCAGTAGCGAGCCTGTGCTTGCAGTTCCGTCTGCTGCAAGTGGATAAATTTTATCAATCGGAGCATTTTGATAGGTGACAGTCAATTTATATTCATTGCTTCCGGGGCTGTCCTTTCCTGAGATAGGCGGATAGCTTGCTATAGCTAGGTTATTGCGAAAATATGCGGATTCCAGATAGCTGGTGGATGGCTCCAAGGAGAGGCTGCCTGCTTGTCGAATCTGTTGTCCAATCACACGAAATGCATAAGCCGCTTGCTGCTGCATTGTTGTGCTGTCGCTGGTGGATATGCTTGCATTTTTTGAAGCCAGTAATGCGCCAATTGCAACTGCGACAGTTAGAAGTCCAATTGCAATACCTACCATCAACTCAACAAGAGTCACGCCTTGCTGTTGCAGGCGATTGGAGGTCCTAAAGAAATGAGGATCTTTCTGCATATCAATATTGGTGACTATTGTGAGCAGTAGGCTGTAGAGCCAACGGTTTGGCAGCGTTCATCAAGGCTGATATATTGCAGATGGCAACTCATATAAGGGCTCTGCGAGTTATTGGCATCGATCTTTGGGCATTGAACGGCTGTGCCGGTCGAGTCCGTGGCACTGGTTGATGAAGAAACCCCAGCAGCATCTTCATTGGAGCGCCAGGCAAGCATCACTCCTAGAGACTTCCCATCGGCGGTGGCGAAAATCCTTGCTTTCCCCAGCGGGAGTGCATTCTTTGCTGAGTTTAGCCAAATGTATTTGTCGTAAAGGGCGAGCTGTGTAGCTGTGCAAGAGGCCCCGCTCGAGGAGCAGTCCACCGATGGCGCCGTAATTGATTGAGTAAGGTCTGTCCAGGTGGTTGTGTATTGGCTGGAATTGGCTATGCCGCTGGTTTGATTCTTTATTCTTTCACTTAAATCATTGACCAAACGATTGCTTTGGGTTCTTCGCATGGTGTCTTGAGTGTTGGAAAGTGTGCGCATCTGAACACCCAATATGCCTAATATTCCAAGTGCCGTTAATAGGATTGCTATTAATGACTCAAGTAAGGTGAAGCCATTTTGTTTATTCAAGCGCATGGAGGGTCCCCGATTACTTGAATTCTGCCCCCGGAACTTGTGCATATGCCTTGAGCGGGTGGATTTAAGTTTCCTCCTGCAGGAAGTATGTATATGCCTTTTGCGTTAATTCCGCTCATCTTTCCCCAGCGATCTAAAGAGATAGTTCCACTACTGCTTTTTACTGTTACTTCTATCCCCTTTGGCGGGGGTATATTTTTAATGCTAATTGAGTTTCCTGCCGAGTCAGCATAAAAAATGCTCCAGCCGCATCCCCAGTCTTCGTTGGTGCTGGCGACCGTACAGCCATCGGTATTATTTGGGGTTTTCTTTATGGTGACCCCCCCGCCGCGTTTTATGGCTTCTGTGCGGGCCAAATACAATGTGCTCACCATGCTTTCAGTAGTCGATTTGACATTCCATCGCTGAATCATGGGTGTAAAACTGGGTGCGACAACTGCGGTAAGCACGGCCAGCACGGCAATCACGGTCAACAGTTCGATCAAGGTGAAGCCATGGGCTTGCCTTCGTAGGCGGGGGGGCTGACCTGAAAAATACGAAGAAAGGTGCATGCTTGCATGGTAGATTGATGCAGCACTTTGTAACCATGGGCGGGACTGACGGTTGATTTTGCTAGACCTGCGGTGCCTATCAGCGCCTTCCGGGTGGTGGTCTCTGTGTAAACCCCGCACATGCCCCGGAGTTAGGCCTTCCCTGGCATTCCCGGTACAGCCGTCTGTCGCGTTCGGCGGTGGTCTCCTGCGAACTGCTGCGGATGTTTTGGATCTTGACCTTGCCGCTTTGCTTTTTGGCTGCCTTGTGGCTGCGCTCACCGGATGCATTGGCGGCTAGCACTGGCAGGTTGGCAAATGCGACGGCTGTCAGGGCTGCGGTGCAGAGTTGGGCAAGCGAACGGCGTCTCAGAAATCTGGCCATGGCGCGTCCTTGGCTGGAGTGGATGGGCAGATTGTCCGGGTCAGCTTCAGGCATGGGCAAGCGGGTTTGCCTGCCTTGATCCAAAGGCTTGCCCTGCGGTTGTATCGGGAATAAATCGCCTCTTGATATAATCGCTAGGTTTTGCATGGTGCAAGACGCACGCTGAGGCCTTTCCAGTCTTGGCGCAAGTAACCAAGGTGCTCCTCGTCGAGTGCCAAATCCTAAGGAAAACAAAATGATCGCTGCCGATAAGAAGGCTGAAGTTGTCAAGGCCAATGCCCGTTCCGAAAACGACACTGGTAGCCCCGAAGTGCAAGTGGCTCTGCTGACAGCTCGCATCAACGAACTGACTCCCCACTTCAAGGCTAACGCCAAGGACCACCACGGTCGTCGCGGTCTGCTGCGCATGGTGAGCCGTCGCCGCAAGCTGCTGGACTACCTGAAGTCCAAGGACGCTGACCGCTACACAGCACTGATCGCCAAGCTGGGCCTGCGCAAGTAAGCACGGTGAAAGATCGAAACGCCTGAGTTAGATTACCTAGCTCAGGCGTTTTTTACTTCGGAGTTCGCAAAACAGAGCGAAGCTGTGTCATTCCAATGCTGCACTATTTGTAGCGCGTAGCGCAGCACTGGAATGGCATCGTGTTCTGTTTGCACTCCAAATCAAGACTGGATAAGCGCATCCAGCTATTCATAAAGGAGTCAATATGACCATGTTCAACAAAGTTACCAAGACCTTCCAGTGGGGCCAGCATACGGTCACCATGGAAACCGGCGAAATCGCCCGCCAGGCCTCCGGCGCCGTGCTGGTCAACATCGACGACACCGTGGTGCTGGCCACTGTCGTGGGTTCCAAGATCGCCAAGGCCGGCCAGGACTTCTTCCCCCTGACCGTTGACTACATCGAGAAGACTTATGCAGCCGGCAAGATCCCCGGCAGCTTCTTCAAGCGCGAAGCCAAGCCTTCCGAGCTGGAGACGCTGACCTCGCGTCTGATCGACCGTCCCATTCGTCCCCTGTTCCCCGAAGGCTTCTACAACGATGTGCATGTGGTCATCCACACCATCTCGTTGAATCCCGAAGTCGACGCCGACATCGCCGCCATGATCGCTGTCTCCGCTGCCTTGGCAGTGTCGGGCCTGCCTTTCAACGGCCCTATCGGTGCAGCCCGCGTGGGTTACATCAACGGCGAATACGTGCTGAACCCCGGTCAGACCCAGCGCAAGGATTCGCAGATGGATCTGGTCGTTGCCGGTACCGAATCCGCCGTGCTGATGGTCGAATCCGAAGCCCTGCAACTGCCTGAAGAAGTGATGCTGGGCGCCGTGGTGTTTGGCCACGAGCAAGGCAAGATCGCCATCGACGCCATCCATGATCTGGTGCGCGAAGGCGGCAAGCCCGCATGGGACTGGACTGCTCCCGCCAAGGACGAAGCGCTGATCGCCAAGGTGGTCGAGCTGGGCGAAGCCAAGCTGCGCGCCGCTTACCAGGAGCGTAACAAGCAGGTGCGTACCCTGGCTTGCCGCACGGCCTACGCCGATGTCAAGGCCGCCTTGACCGAGCAGGGCGTGGCGTTCGACGGCGTCAAGGTTGAAGGCATGCTGTTCGACATCGAAGCCGGCATCGTGCGTTCGCAGATCCTGGCGGGCGAGCCCCGTATCGACGGCCGCGACACCCGTACCGTGCGCCCCATCGAGATCCGCAACTCCGTGCTGCCCCGCACTCACGGATCCGCGCTGTTCACGCGTGGTGAAACCCAGGCCCTGGTGATCTCTACGCTGGGTACCGAGCGCGACGCTCAGAAGATCGACGCACTGGCTGGCGAGTTCGAAGACCGCTTCCTGTTCCACTACAACATGCCTCCCTTTGCCACCGGTGAAGTGGGCCGCATGGGCTCGACCAAGCGCCGTGAAATCGGCCACGGCCGTCTGGCCAAGCGCGCCCTGGCCGCTTGCCTGCCGACCAAGGAAGAATTCCCCTACACCATCCGCGTGGTGTCGGAAATCACCGAGTCCAATGGCTCCTCGTCCATGGCTTCGGTCTGCGGCGGCTGCCTGTCCATGATGGACGCCGGCGTGCCCATGAAGGCGCATGTGGCCGGTATCGCTATGGGTCTGATCAAGGAAGACAACAAGTTCGCCGTGCTGACCGACATCCTGGGTGACGAAGATCACCTGGGTGACATGGACTTCAAGGTGGCCGGTACCACCAACGGCATCACCGCCCTGCAGATGGACATCAAGATCCAGGGCATCACCAAGGAAATCATGCAGGTTGCCCTGGCTCAGGCCAAGGAAGCGCGCATGCACATCCTGGGCAAGATGCAGGAAGCCATGGGCGAAGCCAAGACCGAAGTCTCCAGCTTCGCGCCCAAGCTCTACACCATGAAGATCAACCCCGAAAAGATCCGTGACGTGATCGGCAAGGGTGGCGCCACCATCCGTGCGCTGACCGAAGAGACCGGCACCCAGATCAACATCGAGGAAGACGGCACCATCACCATTGCTGCCACCGACGGCGCCAAGGCTGAAGCTGCCAAGCTGCGCATCGAGCAGATCACGGCCGAAGTCGAGATCGGCAAGATCTACGAAGGCCCCATCGTCAAGATCCTGGAATTCGGTGCCCTGGTCAACCTGCTGCCCGGCAAGGACGGTCTGCTGCATATCAGCCAGATCGCCCACGAGCGCGTGGAGAAGGTCACTGACTACCTGCAAGAAGGTCAAGTGGTCAAGGTCAAGGTTCTGGAAACCGACGACAAGGGTCGTGTCAAGCTGTCCATGAAGGCGCTGACCGAGCGTCCCGCCGGCATGCCCGAGCGCGAGCCGCGTGAACCCCGTGGCGATCGCGAGTACCGCGAACGTGCTCCTCGTCAGAATCGCGAACCCCGCGAAAGCCGCGAGCCGCGCGAGAACCGCGCAGCCGCTGACGAGCAGCAACAACAGCAGCAGTAATGGCTGAGCAGGAGGTCGTCGTGAGGCGGTCTCCTGCTTTGTTGTTTGCTGGCTGATCCTGATTTTGTAGCTGCCAGCGCTTTCTGCATAAGCGTTCAAGCCTGATTTCTTTGATAGAGCAAAGCCTGACTATGGAAGCCAACACAATGCGAGCGGTGGAAATCACCAGCTATGGCGCGCCAGACGTGCTGCGCATGGGTGTACGTCCCATGCCGGTGGCGGCTGAGGGGGAGGTGCTGATTTGCGTTGCCGCGAGCGGCATCAATCGCCCCGATGTGCTGCAGCGCAAAGGTCATTACGCACCACCTCCCGGTGCCTCCGATCTTCCGGGGCTTGAGGTGGCGGGTGTGATCGTGGCGGGCGACGAGGCGGCCATGCGCAAGGCGGGCTTCAAGCTCGGCGACCGTGTCTGCGCGCTGGTGGCTGGTGGCGGCTATGCGAGTTTCTGCGCTGCGCCCGTGGACCAGTGTCTGCAGGTGCCGGAGGGCTTCAGCGACGTGCAGGCGGCGGCCTTGCCCGAGACCTTTTTCACGGTCTGGAGCAATGTGTTTGACCGGGGGGCTCTGCAGCCCGGCGAAACCTTGCTGGTGCAGGGCGGCAGCAGCGGCATTGGCGTGACGGCGATTCAGCTGGCCAAGGCCTGGGGGGCGACGGTCATTGTCACGGCTGGCAGTGATGCCAAGTGCGATGACTGCCTCAAGCTCGGAGCCGATCACGCCATCAACTACAAGACGCAGGATTTTGCGGCAGAGGTGCTGCGCATCACGTCGGGCGAAGGCGTCAACGTCATCCTCGACATGGTCGCCGGCAGCTATGTGGCGCGCGAAGTCCAGTGTCTGGCTCCTGATGGCCGCCTGGTCATCATCGCGGTGCAGGGCGGCGTCAAGGCCGAGTTCGATGCCGGTCTGGTGCTGCGCAAGCGCCTGACCGTGACCGGCTCCACGCTGCGCCCGCGCTCCGTGGCCTTCAAGGCGGCGATCGCCGAGGCGCTCAAGCGCAATGTCTGGCCCCTGCTGGAGTCCGGCAAGGTGCGCCCAGCCATTTATCGTGAATTCGATGCTGCTGACGCAGCGCAGGCTCATGCGCTGATGGAATCCAGCCAGCACACCGGAAAAATCGTTTTGACTTGGGAAACATGAAGCAAAAACTCATTGTTGGCAACTGGAAGATGAACGGCGGCCTGGCTGCCAATGCTGCTTTGCTGCAGGCCATCAAGCAGGGCTTGCCTGCGGACAACAAGGCGGGTGTAGCCGTGGCTGCTCCTGCTCCCTATCTGGCTCAGGTCCAGGCGGAACTTGCGGGTACTTCCATCGGTGTGGGCGCGCAGGATGTGTCCCTGCACGAGCAGGGTGCATTCACGGGCGAGGTTTCGGCCACCATGCTCAAGGAGTTCGGCGTGCGCTATGCGCTGGTCGGTCACTCCGAGCGTCGTCAGTATCATGGCGAGACTGATGCAGTGGTTGCCGCCAAGGCTCAAGCTGCCTTGGGCAAGGGCATCACGCCCATCGTCTGCGTGGGCGAGACCCTGGCGGAGCGTGAAGCCGGTCAGACCGAAGCCGTGGTCAAGCGTCAGCTGGCAGCCGTGATTCATCAGGTTGGCCACTGCGTGAGCGAGCTGGTCGTGGCCTACGAGCCCGTCTGGGCCATAGGCACCGGCAAGACCGCCTCGCCCGAGCAGGCCCAGCAGGTGCATGCCGTTCTGCGTGCGCAACTGGCTGCTGCCAGCGACAAGGCCGCTCGCGTGCCTGTGCTTTACGGCGGCAGCATGAATGCAGGCAATGCGGCACAGTTGCTGGCTCAGGCCGATATTGATGGTGGCCTGATCGGTGGCGCGGCTCTCAAGGCTCCGGATTTCCTCACCATTATTGCGGCAGCGCAATAATTCGTCTGCGCCGCACTCCGGTGCGGTGCGCAATGATTCAGACTTTTAGGTTTTGATATGAACGTCTTTTCCAGCGTCATTCTCGCGGTCCAGATGCTGGCCGCTCTGGGCATGATCGGCCTCATCCTCATGCAGCACGGCAAGGGTGCCGATATGGGGGCTTCCTTTGGCAGTGGCTCGTCGGGCAGCCTGTTTGGCGCCTCGGGCAGTGCCAACTTCCTGTCGCGTTCCACGGCGGCTCTGGCCACGGTGTTCTTTGTGGCGACATTGGCACTGGCTTATCTGGGCAATGCCCGTCCGGTGAGCTCGGGCAGCGTGCTCGAGGGCGCTCCTGTTTCGGCTCCTGCGCCTGCTGCCGCTGTGCCGCCTGCAACTACCGGTGATACCGCCGTACCTCCTGCTGCTCCTGCAGAGGGTGCAGCCCAGATTCCAACAAAATAAATTAAGAAAATCCTGAAGAACCCCGAAGAGTGGGGTTTTTCAGGCTAGAATCTAGGGATTGTCTGGGGATCAGAATCTTTGCAACGAAGGTTCCAGAGATTGCCAGACTTTGAGACGAAGCCGTCGTGGTGGAATTGGTAGACACGCTATCTTGAGGGGGTAGTGGCGAAAGCTGTGCGAGTTCGAGTCTCGCCGACGGCACCAACACATAACTAAAAACCTGCCCTGCTGATCAGGCAGTGATCGGTGAGGCATGTTTTCATAACAAGGCCCACTCGATGAACATCGATCAGTACCTTCCCGTTCTTCTGTTCATTCTTATTGGCATGGCTGTGGGTGTAGTACCCCTGGCTCTCGGCTACGTGCTGGGTCCCAACCGCCCTGATGCCGCCAAGAACTCTCCCTACGAATGCGGTTTCGAGGCGTTTGACGACGCTCGAATGAAATTCGATGTGCGCTATTACCTGGTCGCCATCCTGTTCATTCTGTTTGACTTGGAAATCGCATTTCTGCTGCCCTGGGCTGTCGCACTCAAAGATGTTGGCGGCGTGGGTTTTGTTGCTGTCCTGATTTTCCTGGCCATTCTGGTCGTGGGCTTTGCCTACGAGTGGAAAAAAGGCGCCCTGGATTGGGAATAAGCAGCTTTTCTGAGGAAACACGATGATCGAAGGCGTGATGAAGGAAGGCTTCGTCACCACCAGTTATGACACGGTGGTGAACTGGGCCAAGACAGGGTCGATCTGGCCCATGACGTTTGGCCTGGCCTGCTGTGCGGTGGAGATGATGCACGCAGCTGCTGCCCGCTATGACATCGGTCGCTTCGGCTCCGAAGTGTTCCGTGCCAGCCCCCGCCACTCTGACCTGATGATTGTTGCCGGCACGCTGTGCAACAAGATGGCTCCCGCGATGCGCAAGGTCTATGACCAGATGTCCGAGCCGCGCTGGGTCATCTCCATGGGCTCCTGTGCCAATGGTGGTGGTTACTATCACTACAGCTACTCGGTGGTGCGCGGTTGCGATCGCATTGTTCCCGTCGACGTCTATGTGCCTGGTTGCCCTCCGACAGCGGAAGCGCTGATCTACGGCATCATCCAGCTGCAGCAGAAGATTCGTCGTACCCACACCATCGCTCGCGTTTAAAGGGCTGAGATGACTGCAATTGCTATTCACCCCGAAAAGCTTCGGGATGTGGTTACGGCTGCCTTGGGTGACAAGGTGCGCTCTGTCACTCTGGCCTACGGCGAAGTGACGGTGGAAGTGTCTGCTGGCCAGTATCTGGACGTGATGCAGATCCTGCGCAATGCGCCGGACTGCCAGTTCGAGATGCTGCTGGATCTGTGCGGCGTGGACTACTCCACTTATGCGGAAGTCGGTAAGGACGGTCCGCGTTTTGCCGTGGTGTCTCACCTGATGTCCCTGACGCTGAACCAGCGTCTGCGTGTGCGCGTGTACTGTGCCGATGACGATTTCCCCGTGGTGGCTTCGATCAACCCGATCTGGAATTCGGCCAACTGGTTCGAGCGCGAAGCGTTCGATCTGTTCGGCATCGTGTTCGAAGGTCACGAGGACCTGCGCCGCATCCTGACCGACTATGGCTTCATCGGCCATCCGTTCCGCAAGGATTTCCCCCTGTCCGGTCACGTGGAAATGCGCTACGACGCCGAACAGCAACGTGTGGTGTACCAGCCCGTCACGATCGAGCCGCGCGAAATCACGCCGCGCATCATTCGTGAAGAAAACTACGGCGGAGGCCTGCACTAAAGGCGCACGTCGCCTTTTGACGGAAGACCATGGCTGAAATCAAGAACTATTCCCTGAACTTTGGTCCGCAGCACCCGGCAGCGCACGGTGTGCTGCGTCTGGTGTTAGAGCTCGATGGCGAAGTGGTGCAGCGCGCCGACCCGCACATCGGTCTGCTGCACCGCGCGACCGAAAAACTGGCCGAAAGCAAGACCTACATCCAGTCGCTGCCCTATATGGACCGCCTGGACTACTGCTCGATGATGAGCAACGAGCATGCTTACTGCCTGGCTATTGAAAAACTGATGGGCATCGAAGTGCCTATTCGCGCCCAGTACATCCGCGTGATGTTCTCGGAAATCACCCGCATCATGAATCACCTGATGTGGCTGGGTTCCTCGGGTAACGATGCTGGCAGCTCGACCATCCTGATCTACAGCTTCCGTGAGCGTGAAGCGCTGATGGACATGTACGAAGCGGTGTCGGGTGCGCGCATGCACGCGGCCTACTTCCGTCCCGGTGGCGTGTACCGCGATCTGCCGGACAGCATGCCCCAGTACAAGGCCAGCAAGGTGCGCAATGTGCGCTCCATGGAGGCCATGAACGAAGACCGCAAGGGCTCGCTGCTGGACTTCATCGATGCTTTCACGCAGCGCTTCCCCAAGTGCGCGGACGAGTACGAAACCCTGCTGACCGACAACCGTATCTGGAAGCAGCGTAATGTCGGCATCGGTGTGGTGTCTGCAGAGCGTGCCATCAATCTGGGCCTGACCGGTCCCATGCTGCGCGCTTCGGGCCTGCCCTGGGACATGCGCAAGACCCAGCCCTACGAGGTCTACGACAAGCTGGACTTCGATATTCCTGTGGGTGCGACGGGCGACTGCTACGACCGCTATCTGGTGCGCATGGCCGAGATGCGCGAGTCCAACAAGATCATCAAGCAATGCGTGGACTGGCTGCGTGTCAATCCCGGCCCGGTGATCACGGACAATCACAAGGTTGCGCCCGCCAGCCGTGAAGCCATGAAGTCCAACATGGAAGAGCTGATTCACCACTTCAAGCTCTTTACCGAAGGCTTCAAGGTTCCCGAAGGCGAGGCTTACGCTTCCGTCGAGCATCCCAAGGGTGAGTTCGGCATTTATTTGATCAGCGATGGCGCCAACAAGCCCTATCGACTGAAGATTCGTCCACCAGGATTTGCGCACATGGCTGCTCTCGATGAACTGAGCCGTGGCCATATGCTGGCTGACGCCGTGATGGTGCTCAGTACCCTGGACATCGTGTTTGGAGACGTTGACCGATGATTACCGAAGCGACCAGAGAACGCTTTGCGCGTGAGGTGGCAAAGTATCCGGCTGACCAGAAACAGTCTGCCGTCATGGCTTGCCTGTCTATCGTGCAGCAGGAGCAGGGCTGGGTCAGCCAGGAAAGCGAGGCAGTGATTGCCGAAGTCCTGGGCATGGCCGAGATTGCGGTGCACGAAGTCACCACTTTCTACAACATGTACAACCAGCAACCCGTTGGCAAGTACAAGTTGAATGTCTGCACCAATCTGCCATGCCAGTTGCGCGACGGCTACAAGGCCTTGCATCACCTGGAGCACAAGCTGGGCATCAAGATGGGCGAGACCACCAAGGATGGCCTGTTCACGCTGCAACAGTCCGAGTGCCTGGGCGCCTGCGCCGATTCACCCGTGATGCTGGTCAATGACCGTTGCATGTGCAGCTTCATGAGCAACGAAAAGCTCGACGAGCTGGTCGACGGTCTGCGCGCAGCGGAGGGCAAGGCATGAGCACGATTCTGAACAATCCTGCCGCCAATGCCGTGCTGGCCAAGTTCGCATCGACCGGCAACGAAACCTGCTTCCACGACCGTCACATCAACCCCCAGATCTATGCGGATCTGAACGGCAGCAACTGGTCCATCAAGGACTACGAAGCACGCGGCGGCTATCAAGCCCTGCGCAAGCTGCTGGGCAAGGATGGAGGCGAAGGCCTGACGCAGGATCAGGTCATCGCGACGCTCAAGGAATCCGGTCTGCGCGGCCGTGGCGGTGCGGGCTTCCCCACGGGTCTGAAGTGGAGCTTCATGCCCCGCCAGTTCCCCGGTCAGAAGCATCTGGTCTGCAACTCGGATGAGGGCGAACCCGGCACCTGCAAGGACCGCGACATCCTGATGTTCAACCCGCACATCGTGATCGAAGGCATGATCATTGCCGCTTTCGCGATGGGCATCAGCATCGGCTACAACTACATCCACGGTGAAATCTTCGAAGTCTATGATCGCTTCGAGGCGGCCCTGGAAGAAGCCCGTGCTGCCGGCTACCTGGGTGACAACATCCTGGGCAGCAGCTTCAGCTTCCAGCTGCATGCCCACCATGGCTTTGGCGCCTACATCTGCGGCGAGGAAACCGCGCTGCTGGAATCGCTGGAAGGCAAGAAGGGCCAGCCCCGCTTCAAGCCGCCGTTCCCCGCCAGCTTTGGTCTGTACGGCAAGCCCACGACCATCAACAACACCGAGACTTTCGCGGCCGTTCCCTGGATCATCCGCAACGGTGGCCAGGCCTATCTGGAATGCGGCAAGCCCAACAACGGCGGCACCAAGATCTTCTCGGTCAGCGGCGACGTGAACCTGCCCGGCAACTACGAAGTTCCCATGGGTACGCCTTTCAGCAAGTTGCTGGAACTGGCGGGCGGCGTGCGCACCGGTCGCAAGCTCAAGGCAGTGATCCCTGGCGGCTCTTCGTCGCCCGTGCTGCCTGCCGACATCATCATGGACTGCACGATGGACTATGACTCCATCTCCAAGGCGGGTTCCATGCTGGGTTCGGGCGCCGTGATCGTGATGGATGATTCGCGCGACATGGTCGAGTGCCTGCTGCGTCTGTCGTACTTCTATTCGCACGAGTCCTGCGGCCAGTGCACGCCCTGCCGTGAAGGCACGGGCTGGCTGTGGCGCGTGGTGAACCGTATTCAGCACGGCGAAGGCCGTCCGGAAGATATCGAGCTGTTGGACTCGGTATCCGTGAACATCATGGGCCGCACCATCTGTGCGCTCGGCGACGCGGCAGCCATGCCGGTTCGCGCCATGATCAAGCACTTCCGCCACGAGTTCGAAGCGAAGATCCAGAACGCTTCCAAACAGGCTGCATGAGCGCCTGATCGCGAGACAAGCATATGGTTGAAATTGAACTGGACGGAAAAAAGGTCGAGGTGACGGAAGGCAGCATGGTCATGCATGCAGCCGAGAAGGCCGGCACCTACATTCCTCACTTCTGCTACCACAAGAAGCTATCCATTGCGGCCAACTGCCGCATGTGCCTTGTGGATGTGGAAAAGGCTCCCAAGCCCATGCCCGCCTGCGCCACGCCAGTGACGCAGGGCATGATCGTGCGCACCAAGAGCGAGAAGGCCATCAAGGCACAACAGTCGGTGATGGAGTTCCTGCTCATCAATCACCCGCTGGACTGCCCCATCTGCGACCAGGGCGGCGAATGCCAGCTCCAGGATCTGGCAGTGGGTTATGGCAGCAGCTCTTCGCGCTACGAAGAAGAAAAGCGTGTGGTCTTCCACAAGAATGTGGGGCCGCTGATTTCCATGGAGGAAATGAGCCGCTGCATTCACTGCACACGTTGCGTGCGCTTTGGCCAGGAAGTGGCCGGCGTCATGGAACTGGGCATGATTCACCGCGGCGAGCACTCCGAGATCACCACGGTGGTGGGCGATAGCGTGGACTCCGAGCTGTCGGGCAATATGATCGACATCTGCCCCGTGGGCGCGTTGACCAGCAAGCCCTTCCGCTACAGCGCCCGCACCTGGGAACTGTCGCGCCGCAAGTCGGTGGCTCCGCACGACTCCACGGGTTCCAACCTGATTGTTCAGGTCAAGAACCACAAGGTCATGCGCGTTGTGCCCTTCGAGAACGAAGAAGTCAACGAATGCTGGATTGCCGACCGTGACCGCTTCTCCTACGAAGCGCTGAACAGCGACGAACGCCTCACCAAGCCCATGCTCAAGCAGGGCGGCGAGTGGAAGGAAGTCGACTGGCAGACTGCTCTGGAATATGTGGCCAACGGCCTGCAGCAGATCAAGAACAACCATGGCGCCAGCGCCATCGGCGCTCTGGTCAGCCCGCACAGCACGGTGGAAGAGCTGTTCCTGGCTGGCAAGCTGGTGCGCGGTATCGGCAGCGAGAACATCGACTACCGTCTGCGCAATGCCGAGTTTGCTGCCACGCAAGGCGTGCAGTGGCTGGGGCTGCCCATCGCCGCACTGAGCACTCTGCAGTCGGCTCTGATCGTGGGCTCCAACCTGCGCAAGGACCATCCGCTGTTCGCACAGCGCATCCGCCAGGCTGCCAAGAAGGGCTGCAAGGTCTTCGCCATCAACGATCGCGTCTATGACTGGGCCTTGCCCGTCAACGCATCGGTGGTCGCAGCCGGCGACTGGGCTCAGGCCCTGGCCGATGTGGCCGCTGCCGTGGCCGAAGCCAAGGGTGTCTCGGCTCCCGTGGCAGGTCAGGTCCATGACGAAGCCAAGGCGATTGCCGCCGCCCTGCTGGCCGGCGAGCAAAAGGCCGTGCTGCTGGGCAATGCCGCAGCGCACCATGCTCAGGCTTCCGCACTGCTGGCTCTGGCCAACTGGGTTGCCGAGCAGACCGGCGCCGCCGTGGGCTATCTGACCGAAGCCGCCAACACCGTGGGCGCGCAATGGGTCAAGGCCATGCCTGCTGGCAACGGTCTGAATGCGGCTCAGATGATTGATGGTGGCCTGAAGGCTGCCATCCTGCTGAACAACGAGCCCGAGTTCGACAGCGCTGCCGGCAAGGCCGCCATCGCAGGTCTGAACAAGGCCGAGATGGTGGTGACACTGAGCCCCTTCAAGGCCAACCTGGAATTCAGCGATGTGCTGTTGCCCATTGCTCCGTTCACGGAAACCTCGGGCAGCTTCGTCAACGCCGAAGGCCGTTTGCAAAGCTTCCATGCCGTGGTCAAGCCTCTGGCCGACACACGTCCCGCATGGAAGGTGCTGCGCGTGCTGGCCAACCTGATGGGTGTTCAGGGCGTGGACTATGAAACGTCGCAAGACGTGCTGGCTGAGGCCACTGGTGGCGCTGCCCAAGTGCCCGCCAATGTGCTGAGCAACACGGCCCAGGCCGTGAGCGCAGTGCCTGCCGGCTCTGTGACTGCGCCTGCAGTCGCCAGCATTTACCAGCTCGACAGCATCGTGCGCCGCGCTACGTCGCTGCAATTGACGGCTGACGCTCGTCAGGTTCGTGAGGGAGGCGCCGCATGATCGACGCATTGAAAGCCTGGGGCGCGGGCCTGTCCGCTGCTCCTTTCTGGATCGATGTGGCCTGGCCCCTCATCTGGATTCTGCTCGGCATCGTGGCCATCGTGGCTCCCCTGATGGGTGCCGTGGCCTACCTCACGCTGTGGGAACGCAAGCTGCTGGGTTTCATGCAAATCCGTCTGGGCCCCAACCGCGTGGGTCCTTCGGGTCTTCTGCAGCCTCTGGCTGACGGCCTGAAGCTGCTGACCAAGGAACTGATTCAGCCCACGGCAGCTGCCAAGGGCCTGTTCTATGTGGGTCCGGTCATGGCCATCATGCCGGCCCTGGCCGCCTGGGTGGTGATTCCCTTCGCTCCCGATGTGGCCCTGGCCAACGTGAACGCAGGTCTGCTGCTGCTGATGGCCATCACTTCCATCGAAGTCTATGGCGTGATCATTGCGGGCTGGGCTTCCAACTCCAAGTACGCCTTCCTGGGCGCACTGCGCGCCTCGGCTCAGATGGTGAGCTACGAAATCGCGCTGGGCTTCTGTTTCCTGGTGGTCATCATGGTCACGGGCAGCATGAATCTGTCGGCCATCGTGATGAGCCAGGGTCAAGGCCAGTTCGCATCCATGGGCATGAGCATCCTGTCCTGGAACTGGCTGCCTCTGCTGCCCATCTTCATCGTCTACCTGATCTCGGTCGTTGCCGAAACCAACCGTCACCCGTTTGACGTGGTCGAAGGCGAAGCCGAAATCGTGGCAGGTCACATGGTCGAGTACTCGGGCATGGGCTTTGCGGTCTTCTTCCTGGCCGAATACGCGAGCATGTGGCTGGTCTCCATCCTGGCCGTGATCATGTTCCTGGGCGGCTGGCTGCCTCCGTTCGACTTCCTGGGCTTCATCCCCGGTTGGATCTGGCTGGCGATCAAGACCTTCCTGGTGGTGTCGTGCTTCATCTGGATTCGCGCTACCTTCCCGCGCTTCCGTTATGACCAGATCATGCGTCTGGGTTGGAAGATCTTCATTCCCGTCACCCTGGTGTGGCTGGTGGTTGTGGGTGCTTGGCTGTACTCGCCCTGGAACATCTGGAAATAAGCGGAGTACGTATGTCTGCAGTAGCTGCAACACCTTTCTCCTTCAAGGATTTCCTCAAGAGCTTCATGCTCTGGGAACTGGCCAAGGGCATGGCCCTGACTGGCCGCTACACCTTCCGTCGCAAGATCACGGTGCAGTTCCCTGAGGAAAAAACACCTCAGTCGCCACGCTTCCGTGGTCTGCACGCCCTGCGCCGTTATGAAAACGGCGAAGAGCGCTGCATTGCCTGCAAGCTTTGCGAGGCCGTGTGCCCTGCCATGGCCATCACCATCGAGTCCGATGTGCGTGACGACGGCTCGCGCCGTACCACGCGCTACGACATCGATCTGACCAAGTGCATCTTCTGTGGCTTCTGCGAAGAAAGCTGCCCGGTGGACTCCATCGTGGAGACGCACATCTTCGAATACCACGGCGAAAAGCGCGGTGATCTCTACTTCACCAAGGACATGCTCCTGGCAGTGGGTGACCGTTATGAAGCCGAGATCGCTGCCAACAAGGCGGCAGATGCCAAGTACCGCTGAAGCGGCTCCTTGATCACTTGAAAAGATTCGATCCATGGACGCCAAAACTGGTTTTTTCTATCTGTTCTCGGTCGTGCTGCTGTTTGCAGCCTTCCGGGTTGTCACGGCCCGCAATCCTGTGCATGCCGTGCTCAATCTGATTCTGGCCTTCTCGCAAGCGGCTGCCATCTGGCTGCTGCTCAAGGCTGAATTCCTCGGCATCGCTCTGGTGCTGGTCTATCTGGGCGCTGTGATGGTGCTGTTCCTGTTCGTGGTGATGATGCTCGATATCCGTATCGACGCCATGCGCCGCGGCTTCTGGAAGCATTTCCCGTTTGCGGCCCTGATCGGTGTGCTGATCGCCTTTGAAATGGGCATGGTGCTGATGGGTGGCTTCGGCGACGTCGAAGACGCCAAGGCCGTCGGCACGACCATGGTCAATGCCGCCGGCCAGACCGTTCCCTACTCGAACACACAGGCTCTGGGCAAGCTGCTGTACACGGAATACCTGTATCCCGTGGAAATTGCAGCCGTGATCCTGCTGGTGGCCATGATTGCCGCAATTGCCCTGACGCTGCGCAAGCGCAAGGACAGCAAGGCCATGAACCCCGCAGATCAAATCCGTGTGCGCGCCTCCGACCGCATCAAGCTGGTCAAGGTCGACAGCACCAAGCCTGCACAAAAACCTGACGCTGAAGCTGCGGCTGCAGCGCCTGCTGTGGAGACAAAAGCATGACGCTGACTTTGGGCCACTTCCTGACGCTGGGTGCCATGCTGTTTGCACTCTCCGTGGTTGGCATCTTTCTGAACCGCAAGAACCTGATCGTCTTGCTCATGGCCATCGAGCTGATGCTGCTGGCCGTGAACATGAACTTTGTCGCGTTTTCCAGCTATCTGGGCGACATGCACGGCCAGGTGTTCGTGTTTTTCATCCTGACAGTGGCTGCTGCTGAATCGGCCATCGGTCTGGCGATCTTGGTGCTGCTGTTCCGTAACAAGACAAGCATCGATGCGGAAGATCTCAACGCCCTCAAGGGTTGAGTCCGCCGTAACTTGCAAGGTTCTCAAGAAATGAGTCAAACCCTTTCTGCATCCATGCTGCTTGCGGTGCCGTTGGCACCGCTGGTCGGCTCCGCACTCGCGGGTATCTGGGGCACGGCCTTTGGCGGCAACAAGATTGGTCGCACCGGCAGCAGCTCCCTGACGATTCTGGGAGTGCTCGTGGCCTTCGTTCTGTCGGCCCTCACGTTCCAGGCTGTCGTGTTCGACGGCGCAACGTTCAACGAGACCATCTACACCTGGATGGTCGTCGGCGGGCTGAAGATGGAAGTCGGTTTCCTGATCGACTCCATCACGGTGATGATGATGTGCGTGGTGACCTTTGTGTCGCTGATGGTGCACATCTACACCATGGGCTACATGGAGGAAGACGACGGCTACAACCGTTTCTTCTCCTATATCTCGCTGTTCACCTTCTCCATGTTGATGCTCGTCATGAGCAACAACCTGTTGCAGCTGTTCTTCGGCTGGGAAGCTGTGGGCCTGGTGTCCTACCTGCTGATCGGCTTCTACTACAAGAAGCCCACGGCCATCTTCGCCAACATGAAGGCCTTCCTGGTCAACCGCGTGGGTGACTTCGGCTTCATTCTGGGCATTGGTCTGATCGCTGCCTACACCGGCACGCTGAACTATTCTGAAATCTTCGCCAAGCTGCCCGAGATCCAGAACACCCAGCTGCCCGGCACGGGCTGGCTGCTTGTGACCGTGACTGCCATCTGCCTGTTCATCGGCGCGATGGGCAAGTCGGCCCAGTTCCCGCTGCATGCCTGGCTGCCGGACTCCATGGAAGGCCCCACGCCTATCTCCGCGCTGATTCACGCGGCGACCATGGTGACGGCCGGCATCTTCATGGTGTCGCGCATGTCTCCCCTGTACGAGCTGTCGGACGTTGCGCTGAACTTCATCCTGGTGATCGGCTCCATCACGGCGCTGTTCATGGGTATCCTGGGCATCATCCAGAACGACATCAAGCGCGTGATCGCGTACTCCACGCTGTCCCAGCTGGGCTACATGACCATCGCTCTGGGCGTTTCGGCCTACTCGGTGTCCGTGTTCCACCTGATGACCCACGCCTTCTTCAAGGCTCTGCTGTTCCTCGGTGCCGGCTCCGTCATCATGGGCATGCACCACAATCAGGACATCCGCTGGATGGGCGGCGTGCGCAAGTACATGCCCATCACCTGGATCACCTTCCTGCTGGGTAACCTCGCGCTGATCGGCACGCCTTTCTTCTCGGGCTTCTACTCCAAGGACGCCATCATCGAGGCGGTTCACGCTTCCAACCTGCCTGCAGCCGGCTTTGCCAACTTTGCCGTGCTGGCCGGTGTGTTCATCACGGCTTTCTACTCCTTCCGCCTGTACTTCATCGTCTTCCACGGCAAGGAGCGCTACGACCAGAATCCCGATGCGCACCATGATGACCACCATGGTCATGACGACCACGGCCACGGTCATGACGCCAAGCCCCATGAGTCGCCTCTGGTGGTGACCGGTCCCCTGATGCTGCTGGCCATTCCTTCGGTGGTGATCGGTGCGATTGCGCTGATGCCGATGCTGTTTGGCGACTTCTTCAAGGGCGTGATCCACGTCGATGGCTCCAAGCACGGTGCCATGGCCGAACTGGCCGAGCAGATTCACGGCTGGGTGCCGATGGCACTGCACGGCTTCACGGCCGCGCCGTTCTGGCTGGCTCTGGCCGGTGTGGTGGTGTCCTATGTGTTCTACATGGTCAAGCCCGAGATTCCTGCCGCCATCATGGCTTTCTCCAAGAAGATTGGTCTGTACCAGGTTCTGGAAGGCAAGTACGGCGTGGACTGGGTGTACGAGAACATCTTCGCCCGCGGCGCCCGTGCCTTCGGTACCTTCTTCTGGAAGGCCGGCGATCAGGCCATCATCGATGGCGCCATCGTCAATGGCTCCTGGAAGCTCATGGCCAAGTTCGGTCAGTGGGTGCGTGGCCTGCAAACAGGCTATCTCTATCACTACGCGTTGGTCATGCTGCTGGGTATCGTTGCCCTCATGACGTACTTCGTGTGGCTCAACAAGTAGTAGGGGAAAAACAAAAATGGGTTTGTTGAGTCTTTCTATCTGGGTGCCGATCGCTTTCGGCGCCCTCCTGCTGGCCTTCAGCAAAGAAGGGCAGGCCAACGCGGTGCGCTGGCTGGCCCTGATCGGCGCGCTGATCGGCTTTGCGGTGACCATTCCTCTGATCACCGGCTTCGACACCACGACTGCCAATATGCAGTTTGTGGAAAATGCACTCTGGATTGAGCGCTTCAACATCCACTACCATCTGGGCGTGGATGGCATCTCCATGTGGTTTGTGCCGCTGACAGCCTTCATCACCGTCATCGTGGTGATCGCCTCCTGGGCCAACATCACCGAGCGCGTGAACCAGTACATGGGCGCGTTCCTGATCCTGTCGGGTCTGATGATCGGTGTGTTCGCTGCCATGGACGGCATGCTGTTCTACGTGTTCTTCGAGGCAACCCTGATCCCGATGTATCTGATCATCGGTATCTGGGGCGGCCCGAACCGTATCTACGCGGCCTTCAAGTTCTTCCTGTACACCTTGATGGGCTCGCTGCTCACGCTGGTCGCACTGATCTATCTGTACACCCAGTCGGGCGGCAGCTTCGAGATCCTGGACTGGCACAAGCTGCCCCTGTCCGGCACCGCACAGACGCTGATCTTCTTTGCCTTCTTCGCCGCTTTTGCCGTGAAGGTGCCCATGTTCCCGGTTCACACCTGGCTGCCCGACGTTCACGTCGAAGCGCCTACCGGTGGTTCCGCCGTGCTGGCCGCCATCATGCTGAAGCTCGGTGCCTATGGCTTCCTGCGCTTCTCGCTGCCCATCGCTCCCGATGCGGCGCATGAGTGGTCGGGCCTGATGATCACGCTGTCGCTGATTGCCGTGATCTATGTGGGTGTGGTGGCTCTGGTGCAAAAGGACATGAAGAAGCTGGTGGCTTATTCGTCCGTGGCGCACATGGGTTTCGTGACTCTGGGCTTCTTCATGTTCAACAGCCTGGGCATTGCCGGCGGCCTGGTGCAGATGATCGCCCACGGCTTCGTGTCCGGCGCGATGTTCCTGTGCATCGGCGTGCTGTACGACCGCGTTCACTCGCGTGAGATCGCCGCTTACGGCGGCGTGGTCAACACCATGCCCAAGTTCGCTGCCTTTGCCCTGCTGTTCGCCATGGCCAACTGCGGTCTGCCCGCCACTGCCGGCTTCGTCGGCGAGTGGATGGTGATCCTGGGCGCCGTGCAATACAACTTCTGGATTGGTCTGGGCGCTGCAACCGCTCTGATCTTCGGCGCTGCCTACACCCTGTGGATGTACAAGCGCGTGTACCTGGGTGACGTGGCCAACGACCATGTGGCTGAACTCAAGGACATCAACTGCCGCGAATTCCTGGTGCTGGGCGTGCTGGCTGCGGCTGTGCTGGTCATGGGTCTGTATCCCAAGCCCTTCACCGATGTGATGGATGTGTCTGTGGCAGAGCTCATCAAGCATGTGGCTGTGAGCAAGCTCAACTGACCAGACTGAAACGAGAGACACGAGATGATTGACAACATCAGCTGGCTGGCGATCTACCCGGAGATCACTCTCCTGGTCATGGCCTGCGTCATTGCCTTGGTGGACCTGGGCATCAATAGTGCCCGTCGCACCGGCACCTATGTTCTGACCATGCTCACCCTGCTTGTCGTAGCGGTGATGCAGGGCATGTACGCCGCAAGCGGCAATACCTTCTACGGCTGGGGCAACATGGTTGTCTCGGACGCCATGGGCAACTGGCTCAAGTGCTTTGCCACTATCGCCATGATGATCACCATGGTCTACGGTCGCCCCTATGCGGCCGAGCGCGACATGCTGCGTGGCGGTGAGTTCTTCACACTGTCCATGCTGGCCCTGCTGGGCATGTTCATCATGATCAGCGGCAACAACTTCCTGGTTCTGTACCTGGGCCTGGAGCTGCTGACCCTGTCGAGCTATGCGCTGGTGGCTCTGCGCCGCGACCACACCGTGGCCGTCGAAGCCGCCATGAAGTACTTCGTGTTGGGTGCCATGGCTTCCGGTTTCCTGCTGTACGGCATGTCCATGCTCTATGGCGCCACCGGTTCGCTGGATATCGGCCAGGTCTTCAAGGCCATCAATTCCGGTGAAATCAAGCACCAGGTGCTGGTCTTCGGTCTGGTCTTCGTGGTTGCCGGTCTGGCCTTCAAGCTGGGCGTGGTTCCCTTCCACATGTGGGTGCCCGACGTCTACCAGGGCGCGCCTACGGCCATCACCGCCCTGATCGGCGGAGCGCCCAAGCTCGCTGCCTTTGCCATGACCATCCGCCTGCTGGTGGACGGCCTGCTGCCCCTGGCCATCGACTGGCAACAGATGCTGATGGTTCTGGCCGTCTGCTCGCTGCTCATCGGCAATCTGGCCGGTCTGCAGCAGACCAGCCTCAAGCGCATGCTGGCTTACTCGACAATTTCCCAGATGGGCTTTGTGCTGCTGGGCCTGATGTCGGGTGTGGTGGATGGCAAGGTCGATCCTGCCACCGTCGAAAACGCCTACAGCTCGGCGATGTTCTACATCGTGACCTATGTGCTGACCGCTCTGGCTTCCTTCGGCGTGATCCTGCTGCTGGCCCGTGAAGGCTTTGAAAGCGAAGAGATTGCCGATCTGGCCGGCCTGAACCAGCGCAGCCCGCTGTACGCCGGCGTGATGGCCATCTGCCTGTTCTCCATGGCCGGTATTCCTCCGCTGGTCGGCTTCTACGCCAAGCTGTCCGTGCTGCAGGCACTGGTCGCTTCGGGCAGCAGCCTGTACATCGGTCTGGCCGTGTTTGCCGTGATCATGTCGCTGATCGGTGCCTTCTATTACCTGCGCGTGGTCAAGGTCATGTACTTTGATGCTCCAATCACTGCTACCAGCGTGTCTGCTCCTCTGGATGTGCGCGTTGTGCTGACGATCAACGGTGCGCTGGTTCTGCTGCTGGGTATCCTGCCTGGCGGGCTGATGGCCTTGTGCGCTGACGCCGTTGTGCGTGCCCTGGCTTCCTGATAAGACGAACGTGATGAGGGCTTGATGCCCTCATCGCTTTTTCTAGGAATGGCTTTGTGTCTATAACCGCCTCTATCTGGCTCATCATCTTGGCTGCCCTTGTGGCAGCCAATTTGCCTTTTATCAACCAGCGTCTGGGCATTGTCGGCCCCGTCATGGCCGGTCGCAAACCGCTGTGGGTGCGCCTGCTGGAAATGATTGCCCTGTATCTGCTGGTGGGCGGCCTGGGCTTGCTGCTGGAGCGCCGCGCCGGCCAGATATCTCCCCAAGGCTGGGAGTTCTATGCCATCACTGCTACGCTGTTTCTGACGCTGGCATTTCCCGGCTTTGTTTATCGCTATCTGGTTCACCGCAAGGGTTGAGTGGCGCCATGAAAGTGCTTGATCTTCACTGCCCTGCAGGCCATGTCTTCGAAGGCTGGTTTGCTTCGGAAGATGATTTTCAGAATCAGCTGCAGCGCCAGCTGGTGCAATGCCCTGTTTGCGGCGACAGCGATGTGACCAAGCGCTTGAGTGCTCCCCGTCTCAATCTGGGCGCACAGCCGCCCAAAGCTGCCCAGGCTTCGCAACCGGCCCCTGCCGCAGCGCCGGCAGTTCCCACGGCCAGTCCCGAAATCAGCGCCGAGGCACGCGCACACCTTCAGTCCATGCAGGCAGCATGGATGCAGTGGTCGCGCAAAGTCGCGCAAAGCAGCGAGGATGTCGGCAAAAAATTTGCCGAAGAGGCGCGCCGCATTCACTACGGCGAAACCGAGGAACGCGCCATTCGCGGTCAGACCAGTGCCCGGGAGGCCATGGAGCTGATCGAAGAGGGTATTGGCGTCCTGCCCCTGGCCTTGCCCGAGTCGGCCAGCGGCGAAGGTGGCAGCGGCAGCCTGCAATAGGACAACCCGGCCTCCGGTCGGAGGCCTGCGGCATCAGTTCAGCTGCTGATAGACCGCGTTGGCCAGAGCCTGCAGGCGCTCGCGCGGCAGGGAAGCACTCAAGGCATAGCCTTGCCGGCCCTCTATCCAGTAAAAGCCATGGCTTGCGCCGTCGCTGCTCCACTGAAAGGAGGCAGGGGCGGAAGCTGCGGCCGTCTCGGGATTGAGCACCGAGACATACAGGGTGATGCGCTGGCCTGCCTGATCCTCGTACATGAACTGGGCGCGGGCCTGTCCGGTCTCTCCGGGCAGCAGCCGCCCGCCCATGAGATGAAAGCCCTGGGCTTCCAGCACCGGGGGCTTGAGCGCAACGCCCAGCCGCTTGGACAGCCACTGCACCAGATGCGCCTGCTGCTGCGCCGCTACCTCGACGGGGTGGCGCTGCTCGGGCACATAGACGGCATGGGCAGCGGCCGCCTCGCGCACAAAGCCCGGCAGCTGCGCAAGCGTCGCAGCGGGCTGCGAAACCGATGTCTGCCGACCTGCACCATAGCCCAGTCCCAGGCCCACGCTGAGCATGATGCCTGCGGCCAGCGCATGCGGCCAGCGCCACTGCAGGGCCGGTTTTTGCAGGGATCGGATGAGCCGGGGCGGTACCGGTTCTTCGAGCAATTGCGCATGCAGAGCCTGAAGGCCGGCGTTCTGGGCCTGAATGGCGGCCATGCGCGCTGCTTCATCGGGGTGTTCGGCCAGCCATTGCGCCACCGCCGCAGCGGCATCGGGCTGCAACTCTCCATCCACCCAGGCATGCAGCGTGGCTTCATCGGGGCGCTGGGGTGTCATTGCACTTTCCTTCATTTGACAGCCCTCAACACGGTCGTCGCGGGTCTTTCTCCTTCCATGAGGCGCCTGAGCTGCTCGCGGGCGCGCGAGAGGCGCGACATCACCGTTCCCACGGGAACGCCCAGCATCTGCGCGGCTTCGCCATAGCTGAACTGCTCCATGCCGATCAGCAGCAATACCTCGCGGGCCTGCGGCGTGAGATGGGCCAGGGCCCGCTCCAGATCCAGCTGCAGTGCCAGTCTGGGCATGGGGTCGTGGGGCGTGTCCTGGGCCTCGTCAAGCGCCACCGTGCGATGCCGGGAGGACTGCTGCCACTGATTGGCGTAGAGGTTGTGCATCAAGGTCAGCAGCCAGCTGAGCAAGGCCTTTTGCACCTGCTCGGCCGTAGCGGCGGCCGGCGGCTGCCACAGGGCCCACTTCTGGCAGGCGCGCTCGAGAGTGTCCTGGACCAGATCGTCTGCCAGCGCAGCATCGCCCGCCAGCGCGCGCGCATAGCGGCGCAGGCGGGGAATATGGACCAGAGCGGCGTCGACCTTCACTCAAGGCTTGGCGACATGCCAGCTATTGTTGAGGAAGCCGTCACCCGTCATGTCGCCGGGCTTGGCATCCTTGACCCAGTGATAGAGGGGGCGGCCCTTGTAGGCCCATTGCTTGCTGCCGTCGTCGCGCATCACCACGGTCCAGTCGCCGATCGGCGCCGCATTCGCAGGTGCCATCAGAGGCGGCCAGTTGGTGGCGCAGCCGCCGTTGCAGACGCTTTTTCCGGAGCCTGCGGCATCCTTGTCAAAGACGTAGAGCGTCATCTGGGTCGGTCCTACCAGCACGCCATTGAGGGTGGTGGCAGGGGACTTGGCCGGGGCGGCCGGGCCGGTCGAGCAGGCCGCCAGCAGGGCGGCAGAAGCGAGCGTCAGCGAAGCGATGCGAAACATGAGGTCTCTCCTTGTGGTTGACCAGCAGTAAACAGTTCTGCACGGGGTTTTATTCCATGCGTTTTCAGGCAGGAACTCAAGGGCAGCGCAGCCGGTTTTTCAGACATGCGCTTCTGCTTCGATGAAAAAGTATTTTGATAGCTGCTATCGAACGTCAGCTATGTATTTCAAAAATAAAGCCATGTGAAACTCATATAAATAAAGCGAAAGCAGCTTCTGAATCAATAGCGGAATGGCTGATCTTTGTCGTCCTGGGTTTTTGAGGGCGACAAATAGCAAGCATATTTGCGCGGATTGGGCTAGTAACCAAGTTACTCCAGTGGGCATTGAGAAACTCAGGGTTTACGGCATCAGGGGCAATCAGGGGAGCGCTGTGCTGCGGGCGCATATTCCATTTCGTCTCATTAATATTGATAGCGCAATACATATAAGGGATAAGCTTTTTGCAGCTTCCGAAGTGGATGCTGACATCCTTTGGATTGCCGCTGCCTCCAGTGCGACCGGTTTGCTGCCGGTATTTTGAAGTTTGTAATTACTCCTGTTTTGGATACTTGTTTTACAAGGGATTAGGGAAAGCATAAGTATCGCCGGGCACCACTCCTAGGAGTTTCCCGCTGCGGCACTGCAGCATGAAAGACCAAGATGCCGCTCAGGCAGAGGAAGCACGGCAAGGTGCTGCCCTCTTTGTTTTGCAGCATTCAGGACTGACGGCCAGCGCATGAGCGACCTTATTCTCGAAACCAGGCAACTCACCAAAGAGTTCAAAGGCTTTACCGCGGTCAGCAAGGTGGATCTGGCCGTGCAGCGTGGCTCCATTCACGCGCTGATCGGGCCCAATGGCGCGGGCAAGACTACTTGCTTCAATCTGCTGACCAAGTTTCTGGAGCCCACTTCCGGGAGCATTCAGTTCAACGGGGCAGACATTACCGGCGAGGCGCCGGCACAGATTGCGCGACGCGGCGTGATTCGTTCGTTTCAGATTTCCGCCGTCTTTCCGCATTGCACCTTGCTGGAGAACGTGCGCATCGGCCTGCAGCGCAAGCTGGGCACGGCCTACCAGTTCTGGACCAGCGAAAAGACGCTCAATCAGCTCAACGACCGCGCCATGGAGTTGCTGACCGAAGTCGGTCTGCAGGACCTGGCCGATGAAGTGACCGTGAACCTGCCCTATGGACGCAAGCGCGCCCTGGAAATTGCGACCACGCTGGCCATGGAGCCCGAGCTGATGCTGCTGGACGAGCCCACGCAGGGCATGGGCCATGAAGACGTGGACCGCGTGACCCAGCTCATCAAGAAGGTCTCGGCCGGTCGCACCATCCTGATGGTGGAGCACAACATGAAGGTGATCGCCACCATCGCCGATCGCATCACCGTGCTGCAGCGTGGCGCGGTTCTGGCCGAAGGTCGCTATGAAGAGGTTTCCCGCAATCCGCAGGTGATGGAGGCCTATATGGGGACCACGGACGGGCAGCTCCAGGGGGCGCATTGAATGCTCCCCTGTGCCGCTCACGCGGCTTCCCCCTGAGGGGGACGGCAGCCTCGGTGCGGGGCGGCCCTTCCTCGCTGCCTCTTTGATGGTTTCGTGCGTGATTTGAGTGATACGAATGAATAAGACAAGTACTCCGGCGCTGGAAATTTCGGGACTCAATGCCTGGTATGGCGAATCCCATGTGCTGCATGGCATGGATCTGGTGGTCAATCCCGGCGAGGTGGTGACCCTGCTGGGCCGCAATGGCGCGGGGCGCACTTCCACGTTGCGCGCCATCATGGGGCTGACCGGCTCGCGCAAGGGCTCGATCAGGATCAACGGCGTGGAAACCATTCACATGCCCACGCACAAGATCGCCCACCTGGGCGTGGGCTACTGCCCCGAGGAGCGCGGCATTTTCTCCAGCCTGTCCTGCGAAGAGAACCTGATGTTGCCGCCGCCGCTCAAGACCGGCGAACCGGGTATGAGCATCGACGAGATCTATCAGATGTTCCCCAATCTCTATGAGCGCAGGAACAGCCAGGGCACGCGCCTGTCGGGCGGCGAACAGCAGATGCTGGCCGTGGCGCGGATTCTGCGTACGGGTGCGCGCCTGCTGCTGCTCGACGAGATTTCCGAAGGCCTGGCCCCCGTCATCGTCCAGACCCTGGCTCGGATGATCACCACGCTGCGCGAGAAAGGCTACACCGTGGTGATGGTGGAGCAGAACTTCCGTTTTGCCGCCCCGCTGGCCGACCGCTTCTATGTGGTCGAGCACGGCCATGTCGCCCTGCGCTTCGGGGCCAGCGAGCTGGACGAGAAGATGTCCGTGCTCAACGAGCTGCTGGGCGTCTGAGCCTTCAAGCACCTCCCATTCGTTCACAACAGAGATCCAACCCGTGGAGATAAAGATGAAAGCAAAACTGAGCGTTCTCTCTTGCATGCTGGCCGTGGCCGGTCTGTCCAGCCCCCTGGCCCAGGCCCAGGAAAAGGTGAAGATCGGTTTCGTCACCGATATGTCCAGCCTGTACGCAGACGTGGAGGGCAAGAACGGTGCGGTCGCCATGCAGATGGCGATCGACGACTTCGGCGGCAAGGCCCTGGGCCAGCCCATCGAGCTGGTCAGCGCAGACCATCAGAACAAGGCCGACATCGCTGCCTCCAAGGTGCGCGAATGGATTGATACGCAGGGTATCTCCATGGTCTTCAGCGGCACCAACTCCGGCACGGCACTGGCGGTTTCCCAGATCGCCAACGAGAAAAAGCGCGTTCACTTCAACAGCGGCGCGGGCTCTTCCGCGCTGACCAACGAGCAGTGCAACCCCTATACCGTGCACTACGCCTACGACACCGTGGCTCTGGCCAAGGGAACGGGCGGTGCCGTGGTGGATCGCGGCGGCAAGGACTGGTTCTTCCTGACGGCCGACTATGCCTTCGGCCAGGCGCTGGAGGCCGACACCACCAAGGTCATCAACGCCAAGGGCGGCAAGGTGCTGGGCTCGGTCAAGCATCCGCTCAATGCTTCTGACTTCTCGTCCTTCCTGCTGCAGGCGCAAAGCTCCAAGGCCCATATCCTGGGTCTGGCCAATGCGGGTGGCGACACCATCAATGCCATCAAGGCTGCCAAGGAGTTCGGCATCAACAAGACCATGAAGACCGCCGGTCTGCTGGTCTTCCTGACCGACATCCACAGCCTGGGTCTGAAGAACACCGAAGGCCTGCTGCACACCACCAGCTGGTACTGGGACATGAACGACGAATCGCGCAAGTTCGCCAACAAGTTCTTTGCCAAGACCAAGCGCATGCCTACCGATGTGCAGGCCGCCGACTACTCGGCCGTGATGAACTATCTGAAGGCCGTCGAAGCGGTGAAGACCACCAATGCCGACAAGGTGATGGCCCACCTCAAGAGCACGCCCATCAACGACTTCTACGGCAAGGGCGTGATCCGTCCCGACGGCACGTTCGCCCACGACATGTATCTGGTCGAAGCCAAGAAGCCCAGCGAGTCCACCAAGCCCTGGGACTACCTCAAGGTACTGACCAAGCTGCCTGCCGAGACGGTCTGGACGACCAAGGCCGAAACCAAGTGCGCGCTCTGGAAGTAATGGCACTACCGGTTTGATGCAGACCTCACCCTCACCAGCGTATCTCTCATGGAAATCTTCGGCGTTTCATTGCCCGGCCTGATGAGCCAGCTCCTTCTGGGGCTGGTCAACGGTTCGTTCTACGCAATTCTGAGTCTGGGCCTGGCCGTGATCTTCGGCCTGCTCAATGTCATCAACTTTGCGCATGGCGCCCTGTTCATGTTGGGGGCCATGTGCACCTGGATGGCCATGAGCTATTTCGGCATCAACTACTGGGTGATGCTGATCCTGTCGCCGGTGCTGGTGGGGATTCTGGGGGTGTTGATCGAGCGCTTTTTGCTGCGCTGGATCTACAAGCTCGATCATCTCTACGGCCTGCTGCTGACGCTGGGGCTGTCGCTGCTGATCGAGGGGGTGTTCCGCTCCGTGTATGGCGTCTCGGGCCTGGGCTATGACACGCCCGAGCTGCTCGAAGGCGCAACCAACCTGGGCTTCATGATCCTGCCCAATTACCGTGCCTGGGTGGTCGTGGCTTCCATTGTGGTGTGTGTGGCAACCTGGTTTGTGATCGAGAAGACGCGCATCGGCGCCTATCTGCGTGCCGGCACCGAAAACCCGCGTCTGGTCGAGGCGTTCGGCGTCAACGTGCCCGTGATGATCACGCTGACCTATGCCTTCGGTGCCGCGCTGGCCGCCTTTGCGGGCGTGCTGGCGGCTCCGGTCTACCAGGTCACGCCGCTGATGGGGCAGAACCTCATCATCGTGGTGTTTGCCGTGGTGGTGATCGGCGGCATGGGCTCCATCATGGGCTCCATCCTCACCGGTCTGGCGCTGGGCGTCATCGAGGGACTGACCAAGGTTTTCTGGCCCGAGGCCTCGTCCACCGTCGTGTTTTTCATCATGGTGATTGTTTTGCTGATTCGCCCCGCTGGCTTGTTCGGTAAAGAAAAATAAGAGGGGCACGACATGAAATCCAAGACGCTTGTTCAACGCATTGCCCCCGTGGGCTACGGCCTGCTGCTGCTGGGCCTGATCGTCGCGCCCTTCCTCGGTGCCTATCCCGTTTTCGTCATGAAGCTGATGTGCTTTGCACTGTTTGCTTCGGCCTTCAATCTGCTGCTGGGCTATACGGGGCTGCTGTCCTTCGGCCATGCGGCTTTTCTGGGCGGTGCCGCCTATGTGGCGGGCTACAGCATCAAGGCCTGGGGCTTCACGCCCGAAGTCGGCATGCTGCTGGGCACCTTGGTCGGCGGTCTGCTGGGCCTGATCTTTGGCTGGCTGGCCATCCGTCGCCAGGGCATTTATTTCTCCATGATCACGCTGGCGCTGGCCCAGATGCTGTTCTTTGTCGCACTGCAGGCCAAGTTCACGGGCGGCGAAGACGGCTTGCAGGGCGTGCCGCGCGGCAAATTGTTCGGCGTGATCGACCTGAGCAGCGATATGGTCATGTACTACGTGGCTCTGGTCATCGTGATGGCTGCCTTTCTGCTCATCGTGCGCACCATCCATTCGCCATTCGGGCAGGTGCTCAAGGCCATCAAGGAGAACGAGCCGCGCGCCATCTCGCTGGGTTATGACGTCAACCGCTTCAAGCTGCTGGCCTTTGTCATCTCTGCGGCCCTGACGGGTCTGGCCGGCTCTCTGAAGACTCTGGTGCTCGGCTTTGCGACCTTGTCCGATGTGCACTGGACCACCTCCGGGCATGTGATTCTGATGACGCTGATGGGTGGCCTGGGCACGCTGTCGGGTCCGCTGCTGGGTTCGGCCGTCGTCGTGGCGCTGGAAAACAAGATCGGCGAGTTCGGTACCTTTCTTGCGCACATCACGGGAGTGGAATGGTTTGGCACGCTGGGAGAATCGGTCACCATCGTCACCGGCCTGATCTTTGTGCTGTGTGTGCTGCTGTTCCGCAAGGGCATCATGGGCGAGCTGATCGCCTGGCTGCAGCGTCGCAAATAAGGCGCTTTATCCTCTCTCCAAAGGCCGCATCCGCGGCCTTTTTTGTTGCCTTGAATCCTTAGTAAAAACGGAAATTTCAGAGATTCCTGAAATTGCTGGTACACGTTTGCAAGCGATGGACTTTATTTCTCACAACAATGGACTTTTTTTCTCATTCCAGAAAATGCCTAGCTGCGACCGGATGTCGGTGCGCACGCGGGCTCATACAGTTCGAGGTTCGATATGACACATCAGGAGCAGGCGCAGCCCTTGGCTGCGCGCATCTGGCTCTGGGTACTGGGGGCGGCGCTGGCGCTTGCCGGCCTGTTCTTCTTGATAGGCGGTGGCAAGCTCATCAGCCTGGGCGGCAGCTGGTACTTCCTGCTCGCTGGCCTGGGACTGCTGCTGTCCGGCCTGCAACTGATTCGCCGCCGAGCGAGCGGTGCATGGTTCTATCTGGCCACTTTCGCCGCCACCGTGCTGTGGGCGCTGGCTGAAGTCGGCCTCGATTACTGGAGCCTGATTTCGCGGCTGCTGGCCTTGACTTTTGCCGCCGTGGCGGTACTGGCCAGCATGCCTTTGCTGCGCAAGGCTGGGGGGCCGATCAATGCCCCGACCAGGAAGGCGCCGTTTGTTGGCGCAGCGGTCCTGCTTCTGGCTGGCATGGCGGCCTTTGTGTCCATGTTCCAGATCCACCCCGAGGTGCAGCCCCAGTCTGCCGTGACCCGCAAGCCCGTGGATGCAGCCAGTGAGCAAAAGGACTGGAGCCATTACGGCAACAGCAGCAACAATGACCGCTTTGCCGCGCTGGATCAGATCAACGCGGACAACGTGAACCGTTTGCAGGTGGCCTGGACTTTCCACACCGGCGACGTTCCCCAATCCACGGGTGCTGGCGCCGAAGACCAGACCACGCCGCTGCAGGTGGGCGACAAGGTGTTTGTCTGCACGCCCAGCAACAATGTGATTGCACTCGACGCCGATACCGGCAAGCAGCTGTGGCGCCATGACACCAACTCCCATGTGGGCGGTGTGTGGGAGCGTTGCCGCGGCCTGGCCTACTTTGATGCGGATGCAGCACTGGCCCAGCCCAGCGTGCCGGGATCGACTCCCGTGCAGGCAGTGAGTCTGCCAGCCGGCGCAGCCTGCAAGCGCCGCATTCTCATGAACACCATCGACGCGCGCCTGTTTGCCATCAATGCAGACAATGGCGAGCTCTGCGACGAGTTCGGCGATCACGGCGTGGTCGACCTCAAGCAGGGCGTCGGCACTATTTCCAATCCCGCGTTCTACACCCTGACATCGGCCCCCACGGTGGCAGGCACCACGGTGGTGGTCGGTGGTCGCGTGGCCGACAACGTGCAGGTGGACATGCCTGGCGGCGTGATCCGCGGCTTCGATGTGGTGAGCGGTGCGCAGCGCTGGGCATTCGACTCCGGATCGGCCACGCCCAATGAAGTGCTCAAGCCTGGCCAGACCTACACCCGTTCCTCGGCCAATGTCTGGGCAGGCACGACCTACGACCCCGGCTCCAACACCGTCTACCTGCCCATGGGCTCGCCCTCGGTGGACCTGTATGGCGCCACGCGCTCTGCGGTGGACCTGAAGTACGGCGCCTCCATCCTCGCGCTGGATGCCGCCACGGGCAAGGAAAAATGGGTGTACCAGACCGTGCACAACGATCTGTGGGACTTCGACATTCCCATGGCGCCCACGCTGATCGACTTCCCCCTGCAGGACGGCACAAGCACCCCCGCGCTGGTGGTCGGCACCAAGGCCGGTCAGATCTTCGTACTGGACCGCCACAGCGGCAAGCCGCTGACCAAGGTGGAAGACATTGCCGTCAAGCCCGGTCATATTCCCGGCGAAAAATATGCTCCGACCCAGCCTCTTTCCGTGGGTATGCCGCAGATCGGCACCAAGACCCTGACCGAAGCCGATATGTGGGGCGCGACGCCGGTGGATCAGCTGATCTGCCGCATCAAGTTCAGGTCCATGCGCTATGAAGGCCTGTTCACTGCGCCAGGCACCGATGTGTCGTTGAGCTTTCCGGGCTCGCTGGGCGGCATGAACTGGGGCGGTCTGTCTGCGGACCCCGGCAACAACCTGATCTTTGTGAACGACATGCGCCTGGGTCTGTGGGTGCAGATGATGCCGCAGCAGAAAAAGGACAAGCTGTCCGACGGCGGCGAGGCGCCCAACACCGGCATGGGCCAGGTACCGCTGGGCGGCACTCCCTATGCGGTGATCAAGGATCGTTTCATGTCGCCGCTGGGTATCCCTTGCCAGAAACCCCCGTTCGGCACGCTGACCGCCATCGACATGAAGACCCAGCAAGTGGTCTGGCAGGTGCCTGTGGGCACGGTGCAGGATCAGGGTCCCATGGGCATCAAGATGCGCATGCCCATGCCGGTGGGCTTGCCCACGCTGGGCGGTACGCTGGCGACGCAAGGCGGCCTGGTGTTCTTTGCCGGCACGCAGGATTACTATCTGCGCGCCTGGGATAGCGCCACTGGCCGGGAAATCTGGAAGAGCCGTCTGCCTGTGGGCAGCCAGGGCGGCCCCATGACCTACAAGTCGCCCAGAACCGGCAAGCAGTACGTGGTGATCTCGGCCGGCGGTGCCCGCCAGTCGCCCGACCGCGGTGACTATGTGATTGCCTACGCATTGCCCGATAGCGGCAAATAAGCGACGCAGGCATTGAACCGAAAAGCCATGGCTCGTCAGAGCCATGGCTTTTTTCATCGCCGTGCAGCCCCAAGATGAAAAGCGCCTCCTCTCGGAGGGGCTGTGACCACACGCCGTGGGAAGTGTGGGGGGCCTTTTTTCATGTACGCTGGCGCGCTTGAGTCAATGGAGATGTGGTCGTGAGCGAGCAGCAAGGTCCTGAAAATTCACTGAGCCAGCAGCCTTCGGCAGACGAGGCCTCGGCCGATATGCGCCAGGCCCTGCTGGACGCGGGCAAGACCGAGTTTGCCAACTACGGCTATGACGGGGCGCGGCTGGAGCGCATTGCCGCCAGGGCGGGCTGTGCCAAGCGCATGCTGTATTACTACTTCGGTAACAAGAAGGATGTGTATCTCGCAGTCATAGAGCAGAGCTATTCGGATATCCGCGAGTCCGAGGAGCTGCTCAATCTCGATGCGCTGGAGCCCTTGCAGGCGCTGCATGCGCTGGCGCGCAAGAGCTTCGAGTATCACGAGCAGAACCGGGAGTTCACGCGTCTGGTGCTGCAGGAGAATTTCCAGAGCGGAGAGATGCTGGGCCAGATCTCCAAGACCGAGCTGTTGCGCAAGGCGGCGCTGGAGCCTATCGAGCGCATCCTGCAGCGCGGCGTGGCGCAGGGCCTGTTCAGGGAGCAGCCGACCGCTGTCGATGTCCACTATCTGATTTCGGCCCTGTCCGGCTTCCGCGTGGATCATGCCGCGACCTGGCAGAGCCTGCTGCAGGTCGACCTGCTGGGGGAGAACTTGCGCGAGCGCCATCTGCAGCTGCTGCTCGATCAGCTCGGTGCTCTGGTGTGCAAGTCCCAGGTTCTAAAGCCGTAGCGCGTTCGCATAGCCTGTCATCTCCAGGTAGCCCTGGCCCACGCGACGGCTTGTGCCATCGGCGCCTATGCGGCGCAGCTCGCAAAGGCCCTCCCAGTAAATGGCGCCGGTGCTGGCGCGGCTGTCCAGTTCCTGGTCGTCTACCAGGGCCTGAACTTCGAAACGGCCCGCCGGTGTCTGCACGCTCCAGGCCACGGGATAGCTGGCCTTGCTGTGCGGGCTGCTCCAGTGGCGCAGCGGCTCGAACCGTACCTGATCGGCGCCAAAGATTTGCGCGCTCCGGTTCGGTGCGCGAAATGAGCCGCCTGCCCAGAGTGCCGATCCATTGCGTCGGCGCAGATGAAAGGCAGTGAGGGCGCTGCCGTCATCGAGATTCATGCCTATCCAGTCCCAGCCCTGGGCTTCCGGGTCCATGATGGCCGCGCTGCATTCATGGTCGAGCCAGGCGCGGTTGTGTGCGCTGGCTTGCACAGGCAGCGACTGGCCGGCCACGGTGATGGAGCCGCCGACCTTGAGCTGGGGCTGGCTGTAGTAATAGCTGGCCTGTTCCTCTCGTGGGCCTTTGCGTGACAGACCGTTCAGGCCCTGCAGCAGCAATGGCTGCGTGCTGTCAAACTCAAGATCCAGTGTGAAGTCCTTGGTTGCCAGCAAAGCCTTGTAACGGCTGGTCTGCGCGGCGCTTTGGCCTTGCACGGGGCGACGCTGCAGATACCAGTCTCCTATATGCACATCGGTATCGCTCTCGCTGGCTCCGGCCAGGCCCAGGCCCGCGCGCGCCATGCGTTGGTCGTGGAGCAGCTTGTGGCCCTCGACATCGCACAAGGCCGCATGGGCAAAGATCAGCTGCTTGGCCGCGAGTGTCGATTGCAGGCTTTGGGCGGCTTCGATGCGTGAGCGAAAGAAGGTCAGCTGAAAGCCCCAGGGCCTGCCGCCGGCCTGCAGCCGGCCGGTGATGTACCACCATTCGGTCTGCAGCTCGGGGTGGCTGCCGAAGTCGCGCGGAAACTGCAGGGTCTTGAGCGGCAAAGCCGAGGCTGGCAGAGGCAGGCCCAGGCCGGCCCACCCCAGACCGGCTGCAGCCAGCGTCTGCAGGGACTGCCTGCGTGACAGGGCACGAGACGACGGTTGCGGGAGCTGGGAGGTCGCGGGCTGGTAAGGCATGGCCCATTGTCGCCCAGCCGATCAGCGCAAAGCCATGGCCCGAAGATCCTGCTTTGCGCGGCCTCAGCCTATATCGACCAGGGGAACGATCACCATCCAGCTGACCCCGAAGCGGTCGGTCACCATGCCAAAACGGCGTGCAAAAAATGTGGTGTCCAGCGCCATCTGTACCTGGCCGCCCTCGCCGATGGCAGCAAAGATACGATCGGCCTCATTCTCGCTGGGCGCGGTGATGGACAGTGAAAAGCCTTTGAAGTCCGGCTTGCCGCCGTTCATGCCGTCGGATGCCATGATCTGCGTCTCGCCAATCTGGATATTGGCGTGCATGATTTTTTCGGGATCCATCTGTCCCGGGCCACAGCCTTGCTGGCTCGATGACTCGGGTTGCGGCGGAGCATCCTTGTAGCGCATCAGCATGGTGATCTCTGCCCCCAGAGCGGCCTGGTAGAAATCCAGGGCCTCTTCGCAGCGGCCATCGAAAAAGAGATAGGGCTGAATCTGCATACGAACTCCTCGCAGCGGTTAAGGTTTGATTGTGCGCTGCGCCATGGCGCAATCGTGTGAAAAACGGTGACAGGGGTGCAGGTATAGCTACCAGTCCTCCTTGACGGCCAGCACCGCATCGGCACTGGCGGCCCGGCGCCCGGCCAGCCACGCGGTGACGACGCCGGCCAGCACCACGGCAGCGCCCAGTGCCAGCAGGCGCAGCATAGGCAGGCGAAGCTCCATGGTCCAGTGAAAGCTCTGCGGATTGACCACATGCACCAGGATCACCGCCACGCCCAGGCCCAGCAGCGTGCCGGCGATGGTGCCCAGCAGGGTCCAGGCCAGACCCTCGGCGGCAACCACGCTCAGCACATTGCGCCGTGTCAGGCCCAGATGGGCCAGCAGCCCGAATTCCTTGCGTCTGGCCAGTACCTGGGCGCTGAAGCTGGCCGCAATGCCGAACAGGCCTATGCCTATGGCCACGGCCTGCAGCCAGTAGGTGACGGCAAAGCTGCGATCGAAAATGCGCAAGGAGCGCTCGCGCAGCGCCTGGCTGCTGACAAATTCCAGCGCTGGGGGCGGCTGCCCCGGCGTGCCGAGGGCCTGCTCTATCGCCGCTTGCAGATCGGCACCAGACAAGGGGCCAGGGGTCTCCGGCCAGATGGCAATCTCGCTGATCTGCGCCGCATTGCCTGCTTTGCCCACCAGCGCCAGATAGTCCTGCCAGTCCAGGGCGACGGCACCGAACTGACGCACATAGTCGCGCCACACGGATGCTATGTAAAAGGAAGCTGCTGGCGATTGCTGGTCAAGGGTTTGATGGCTGAAAGCCTTGGAAAGCAGCGGCCAGGTGTCGCCGGGCTTCAGGCCATAGAGCTGGGCCACGGCTTCGCTGATGTGCACGGCAATGCCCGGGCGCGTTTCCTGGATGGGGCCCTCGACCCAGGGCAGCTGCATGGCCTGCTCGCCCCGTAGCGGGCGAATCAGCAGACTGATGGCCGGGCGCTCGGGGCTTAGTACCAGCTGGCTGCTGCGCATGGCTTGGGCACGCGCTATGCCGGGCAGCTGCTCCAGGCGCTGCGCCGCATCGGCCGGCAGCAGGGCAGCATCGACACGGCTGGAGCCGCCTGCCGCGCGTACATACAGGGGAGCGGGCAACACGGCATCCAGCCACTCCATCATGCTGCCGCGAAAGCTGGTGACCATCACCGTCAGGGCTACGGCCAGGCTCAGGCTGGCCACCACGCCGCCTACGGCCACGGTGGTGGCGTGGCGCATGCGCCGCGCTCGCTCCAGTGCCAGCATGGCCAGCGGCTGGCGTGAAAAGGCATTGGGTACCAGTGCCAGCACCGCACCCAGCAACCAGGGCAGGGCTGACATGCCGCCCAGCAACAGCAGGCCCACGGCCACATAGGCGGCCAGCGGGACACCTGCGACCGGCGGCATAAAGGCCAGCGCCAGGCTGGCTGCGAGCAGTGTGACAGCGGGCCACAGGCGCGGAGCGCTCTCGTGCGTGCTGCCCAGCCCCTTGAGCGTGGCCGCGGGTGGCAGGTCCATGGCGGCGCGTGCGGGCCACCAGGCGCCGGCCAGCGTGGCGGCAAGGCCCAGCAGACCGAAGATCAGCGCTGCCGCAGGACTCCAGTGCAGGGCGGGCTGCACGCCGGCAAAGAATCCGCCGCCCAGATCGCCGCCCAGCACCTGCAGCGCCAGCCAGGCCAGTGCCGTACCCAGCGCAATACCGGCCAGGCTGCCCAGAGTCCCCAGCGCCAGCGCTTCCAGCAACACCAGTGCCATGCGCTGGCCCGGCGTGGCACCCAGCACGGCCAGCAGCGCAAACTGCGGCGCGCGCTGAGCCACGCTGAGCGCCAGTACCGAGAACACCAGAAACGCTCCCGTGAACAAGGCCACCAGCGCCAGCACCGTGAGGTTGACGCGGTAGGCGCGCGACATCTCGCCCACGCGCTGCTGATCGTCGCTGGGCTGCTGGATCAGTATCTGGTCTTGCCAGGCCGCCAATGCGTGCAGGGCGACGCTTACCTGGCTGCGGCTGGCGCTGTCGGTCAGCAATAGATCCAGCCGGTCGATGCGGTCAAACAGGCCGAGCTTCTGCTGTAGTGCGGCAATGTCCATGACTGCGACCGGTGCGCCGCTGGCGGCGACCGTGCCCGCAATGCGCAACTGCTGGGCCTGGCCGTTGAGCAGCCAATGCATGGGGGCGTTGACGGCCTGCTCAGGACTCAGTCGCAGGGCCTGCAAGGCGGCGGCATTGAGAAACACGGCGTCGGGAGCAAACAGATCGAGACGGTCACCGCCCTCAAACAAACGCGGCATCAGTGCCGGGGCGACAGGGGCTAGCTTGAGGGCATCGCTGCCGAGCACGCGCAAGCTCACGCCCTGCACTGCCCCTTGCGTGCCGCGCGTCTGCGGGTCTGCGCTGCTGCCGGGCAGCAGCACCGTGGTTTCGACCCAGGGCACGGCGCTGGCGACGCCCGGGGTCTGCGCCACCTGGGGGTAGAGCGCCAGCGGCAGGCCGCCCTGCATGGCGTGCAGCTGCAGATCAGGCTGGCCGTTGACGCTGCGCACCGCCCTGGAGAATTCGTCCAGTGCCGACTGGTTGATCACATGGACGGCAAAGCCCAGCGCCACGCCCAGCATGATGGCAATCAGCGCCGTGGCCGTGCGCCAGGGGTGCTGGCGCAACTCCTGCCAGGAGAAGCTGGTCAGCAGCAACAGAAGCGGGGCGCGTGAAGTCACAGGCTTAGCGCGCTTTGCTGCGATGTCGAGAGCTCGGCCTGCATGCCGCCGGCTGTCAGCCGCAGCACGCGGTCGGCTCGTCTGGCCGCTTCTGCGGAATGGGTGACGAGCACTAGCGCCGTGCCGTTGTCGCGGGTTTGCTGCAGCAGCAAATCCATGATCTGCTGAGCAGTGGACGGGTCCAGATTGCCCGTGGGCTCATCGGCCAGCAGCAGAGGCGGTGAATGCACCAGGGCACGTGCAATGGCTACGCGCTGCAGCTGGCCGCCGCTGAGCTGCTGGGGCAGGCGCTGGCCCAGACCTGCAAGTCCCACGGCTTGCAGTACCTGCTGCACGCGCTGCAGACCCTGGTCATCCATGCGACCCAGCAGCATCAGGGGCAGGGCAATGTTCTGCGCCACATCGAGATGGGGCAGGACATGAAAGGCCTGGAACACAAAGCCCAGATGCGCGCGCCGCCAGATGGCGCGCCGGGCTTCATCGAGCGTGGACAGATCCGTGCCGCTGTGCAGAACCCGGCCTTGCTGCCAGCTGTCCAGCCCGGCCAGGCAGTTGAGAAAGGTGGACTTGCCCACGCCGGAGTTGCCGACGATGGCGACAAATTCGCCGGCCGTGATCTCGCAGCTCACCTGGGCGAAGACCGTGGTCTGGGCCTCGCCCTCGCCATAGCGTTTGGCAAGGTCGCTGACCTGCAACAGCGGATGGGCGTGGGATGAGTCGGTGGCAGTCATGCAGCGATCTTAACGATGGACGCTGCTGCGGAAGGTCCTCAGCCTGCGGCCTGCTGTGCTGCGTCAATGGCTGCCATGGCAGCATCCAGCAATTGCTGCTGGGCGCTGGGCGCATCGCAGGCAATGGCATGGCGCTGGGGCATGGAGCGCAACCAGGTGATCTGGCGCTTGGCCAGCTGGCGTGTAGAGGCGATGCCGCGCTCGCGCAGGCCTGCCATGTCCAGCGGTTTGCAGGGATCGGCCTCCAGCGCGTCCAGCACTTCCCAGGCCTGGCGATAGCCCACGCAGCGCATTGAGGGCAGGTCCAGATGCAGATCGCCGCGCGCGCGCAGGCCGCGCACTTCGTCGAGGAAGCCCTGCTCCAGCATCAGATCAAAGCGCAGTGCAATGCGCTGGTGCAGCCAGGCTCGCTCTGCAGGCTCCAGAGAGAAAAGCGTTGCAAGTCCCATCTGTTCGGCAGGGCCCGACTTTTTCATGGTCGTATGAAAGCTTGAAAGCGGTTTGCCCGAGACATGCCAGACCTCGAGTGCGCGCTGGATGCGCTGGCTGTCGCCGGGGGCCAGGCGTGCTGCCGTGACGGGGTCCACCTCGGCCAGTCTTGCATGCATGGCGGGCCAGCCCAGCTCGGCGGCCTGCGCGTCCAGCATGGCGCGCACTTCGGGGTTGGCTGCGGGCATATCGTCCAGCCCGTCCATCAGCGCCTTGAAGTACAGCATGGTGCCGCCCACCAGCAGAGGTATGGCCTGGCGGGAGCGGATTTCGGCAACCAGGGTCTGCGTGTCCCGCACGAACTCGGCCGCACTGTAGGCCTGCAGCGGATCAATGATGTCGATGAGGTGATGCGGGACGGCGGCCAGCTCTGCCGCCGTGGGCTTGGCCGTGCCGATGTCCATGCCTTTGTAGACCAGGGCCGAATCCACGCTGATGATCTCGGCCTTCTGACCGCGTTGCGCCAGCCGCTCGGCCAATGCCAGCGCTGCCGCAGTCTTGCCCGAGGCAGTGGGGCCGGCAATGGCGATACAGGGCAGGGCGTGGGCAGCAGTCATGGGGCGAAATCCGTACAGGTCAAAGCACAAGAACCAATGACCGTCGGTCATTGGTTCTTGCTGGTTGTGAAGGATAACGCAGCCTGCCGCCTTGCGGCTGCGGCGGGACTTAGTGACCTGCCAAGCCTAGCCCTGGCTCAGCCGTGCCGGCACATAGCGGTCGGCCTGAATATCGGGCGAGAGGCCGTGGCTGTAGCTTTCGGCGCTGATCGGCAGCAGCTGCTCGTTCCACTCCTCCCATTGCCTGCGCAGATTGGCAAAGATCTCAGGCTGATGCTCCTTGAGGTTGGCGCGCTCGCGGGCGTCCTCCTCCACATTGAACAAGAACTCGTTGTCGTTGATCTTGAGGTATTTCCAGGGCCCCTGGCGCACGGCACGCTGGGCCTGTGATTTGTAGCGCCAGAACAGGCTGCGCTCGGTGTGGGCAGCATGGCCTTCCAGTATGGGCAGGATGTTCTGGCCGTCGCTGGGGAAGTCGGGATGCGGCCTGGCACCTGCCGCGGCCAGCAGCGTGGGCAGCCAGTCAAAGCTGGCGGTGACCTGTTCCTGAACCTGGGGCCGGATGCGGGCGCTCCAGCGCAGCAGCGTAGGTACGCGGATGCCGCCTTCCAGCAGCTCGGTCTTCTGGCCCGTGAAGGGCCAGGTCTTGGAAAAGCGTTCGCCGCCGTTGTCGCTGGTGAAGATGACGATGGTGTTGTCGGCCTGGCCGGTGTCATCAAGCGCCTGCAGCACCTGGCCCACGGCCTTGTCCAGGGCCTCGACGATTTCGCCATATTTCTTCAGGCTGCCGCCGTCGTAGTGGAAAAGGTCCTTGATGCTGTGCGCGACATGCTCGTCGTCGGGCCCTTCCCAGGGCCAGTGCGGCGCCGTGAAGTGCAGCGACAGGAAAAATGGCTTGTCCTGGCCCTTGCGCTCCTGCACATAGCGTGTGGCTTCATCCCCCAGGATGTAGGTGTAGTAGCCCGTGCGCTCCACGGGCTCGTTGCCTTGCCAGAGGTCGGGGCTGAACTGCTCGCCCACACCGGGCTTGTGCGTGAAGTAGTCGATGGCACCGCTGTGGTTGCCAAAGAAATAGTCGTAGCCGCTGCGCTGCGGGCCATAGGCGGGCGGCTTGCCCAGGTGCCATTTGCCTATCAGTGCCGTGTCGTAGCCCGCTTGCTTGAGCAGCGATGGCAGCGTGGGGTGATCGGCCGGCAGGCCGAGTTGCCCGCCATGGCGGGCCAGCGGTTCTTCAAGCCCGGCCTGCAGCCGGTACTGATAGCGCCCGGTGATCAGCGCGATGCGTGTGGCCGAGCAGACGGCCGAGTTGGCATAGGCCTGATTGAAGCGCACGCCCTGAGCGGCGAGGCGGTCCAGGTGCGGGGTCTTGAAATCGGTGGCGCCATAGACGCCCAGGTCGGCCCAGCCCAGATCGTCGGCCAGGATGAAAACGATATTCGGAGCGGTCATGAGTCGGTCGTTCTGCTTATTCGATGGTAAAGCCGGAGTTGGTGATCACGGGACGCCACTTGGCGACTTCGGCCACGCGCAACTGCTCCAGCGCCTGCGGCGTGCGCGGGTCGGGCTGCAGGGACAGTTCGGCCCATTTGGGTTGCAGCTTTGGGTCCAGCAACGCGTGGTTGACGGCGCGGTTGACGGTGGCAATGGCTTCGGGCGAAGTGCCTTTGCGTGCCCACAGGCTGTACCAGCCGCTGCCTGTGGCCTTGGGGTAGCCGGCTTCGGCAAAGGTCGGCACATCGGGCAGTTCGCGGCCGCGCTGGCTGCCGAAAGTGCCCAGAATGCGGACCTTGCCTTCCTTGTGCAGCGGCGCCAGCTCGCTGGTGGTCTGGATGGCGGAGGCCAGCTGGCCGCTGATCAGATCGGTCATCATGGCCGGGCCCCCCTTGTAGGGCACATGCACGATATTGACGCCGGCCGCTTCGCCCAGCAGCAGACCGAAGAAATGCGGCAGGCTGCCCACGGCTGGGCTGCCGAAGTTGGCTTTTTCAGGGTTGGCCTTGAGCCAGGCCACATATTCCTGAATATTGCGCGCCGGATGCTTGGCGGGGACGGCCAGCCCGAACTGGAAATGCGCGAGCAGACCCACCGGAGAGAAGTCGCGAGCAGGATCGTAGCCGGGCTTTTTGTAGACGATCTGCGAGAGCACCGGGGTGATCAGCGGTGCGATCAGATAGGTGCTGCCGTCACTGGGGGCGTTGAGCAGCGTCTGTGCGGCAATCTGGCCGTTGGCGCCGGGCTTGTTGTCCACCACCACATAGTGGCTCTTGCCCAGCTGTGCGGCGATGCTTTCGGCCAGCACACGTGCCAGCAGATCGATGCCACCGCCTGCGCCAAAGCCCACCAGAATGCGGCTGGCCTGAGGAACGGCGGAGCTCTCGGCGGCCTTGGCCAGAGAGTTCAGGGAAAAACCAGCAGAGCTGGCGGCGAGCAGCGATTGCTGCAGAAAGAAGCGGCGGGAATGCATGGCTGGAGATCACGGAAGTGCGGCGCGTTGGCCAGTCCAGGCATTCTCAAAAAATCTCTATAAAAAGAAAAATAATAAAAATTGGTTTTTAAATAACCTAAACATCTTATTTCAAATCATGATTTGCTGATGCCAAAACGCTGTACCAGCGTCCATGCCGTGATGGCCGTGCAGGCCGACCAGAACCAGATGCCGAAGGCCAGCGGCATGGTGGAATCCGCATCCAGATTCAGCCCCAGCCAATGTCCCATGGCAAACGCCATGAGCATCATCACCAGGCCGTTGATCGCCGAGGCCGTACCCGCTGCCTGGGGGAAAGGCGCGATGGCATTGCTTTGTCCGCAGGGCATGTGAATGCCGTGGGCGATCTGGTAGAGACAGAAGGGCAGGGCATAGGCCCAGATGCTGCGCAGATCGGCCAGGGCCGCCAGGCCCATGATGGAGCCGGCCGTCAGCGACAGCACCCCCGCGACGGCCACGGCGCGCCGCACGCTCATGCTGCGCAGCAGACGGCGGCAGGCAAAGGTGCCTGCGATATAGCACAGCGCGTTGCCGCCCAGCATCAGTCCGTATTGCGTACGGTCCATATGCAGCACGTTGATGTAGGTGAACGAAGAGGCCGCCAGATTGGTGAACAGGCCCGCATAGCTGAAGCAGGTCAGCAGGTTGTAGGCCTGGAACATGGGGTTGCGCACAATGCGCGACCAGGTGCGCAGCAGATTGCCCGCTTGCAGCGCCTGCGGGTTGCGCTGGGGAATCGATTCCCTGAAGCGCAGCACCACCAGCAGCCAGGCCAGGCAGCCCATGAAGGCCTGGGCCAGCATGGTGGAGCGCCAGCCCAGCCAACCCACGAGCAAGCTGCCGCTGATGGGCGCCAGAAAAGCCAGCACGCCCAGGCCCGTCAGTGCCTTGGACATGACTTGAGCGCCCATATGCGGGGCATAGAGATCGCGAACCACGGCACGCGCGCACATCACACCGGCGCCCAGGGCTGCGCCTTGCAGGCTGCGCCAGGCAATCAAGGCTTCCATGCTCTGGGCGCTGGCGCAGCCCAGAGCGGCGATCACATAGCCGCTGATGCCCAGCAGCAGGACGGGGCGGCGGCCCAGCCGGTCAGACAGCGGGCCCCAGAGAATCTGCGAGCAGCCAAAGGCCAGCAAAAAGCCGGTCAGTGTCAGCTGGGCCTGGGAGACATGGGCGCCAAAGCCTTGCTGCAGCTGAGGCAGGGCGGGCAGATAGAGATCGGTTGCCAGCGGCTGAAGGCCTAGCAGCAGCCCCAGTGTGAGAATCACGAAAACTGCAGATTCAGGAGCACTCTTCGCTTGCTCATCAAGGGATTGAGCGGGATTTGGCTGTGAATTAAGGGCAGGCGGAGCAGACATAGCCAGACAGACTATCAGAGCCTGTCGATTGATCCGTATGCTGACGAGACAGTATGTGGCGATGTCGCTCAGCGCGGATTCAGGCCGAACAGCTCATGCAGTGCCTGGCGATATTGCACCAGTGCCCTGGACTGGGTGTTGTGATGGCTGGCGCCCTCGACCAGGATCAGGCGCTTGGGCTCGCGCGCCGCATCGAACAACTGCTGGCCCAGCCGGGCCGGAATCAGCGGGTCTGCCGTGCCGTGCACGACCAGCAGCGGCGAGCCGATGTCCGCCACCCTGTCGACCGAATTGAAGCGCTGCGTGATCAACCAGTTCACGGGCAGCCAGCCCCAGCGCATGGAGTCGAAGACATCGGGAATGCTGGTGAAGGTGGACTCGACCAGCACCCCGCTTTCGTCCTTGACGGAGCTGGCCAGATCGATAGCGACGGCGCCGCCCAGCGAGTGGCCGAAGATATAGCGCGGCCTGCCTGCGGCCTTGCGGCCCAGCCAGTCCCAGGCGGCACGGGCGTCCTCGGCGGCCGAGGCCTGCGAGGGCAGGGCCGCGCTGCTCTTGCCAAAGCCGCGGTAGTCCACGGCCAGCACCGAAAAGCCCATGGCCTGCAGGCGCCGTATGCGGGGCGAGGAGCCCGTCACATTCCAGCGCGCTCCATGCAGAAACAGCAGCAGCGGGGCACGCGCATCGCTGGATGGCATCCAGAGGGCGTGCAGCCTGGCGGCGCTGCCGTCGCGGCTGCGAAAGTCTATCCATTGCTCCTGCATGCCGGCCGTGTTGGCACCGGGCCAGCTGCGGTCGCTGGGCTGAAAAATCCAGACCCGCTGCCGGGCATCGATCTCGCGCATGCCCCAGATCGCGAGCGCCAGCAGCAAGGCCAGACCGAGTGCTGCCGCGAGGCGGCGGGGGCTGCAGAAGCGTGGGGTCTTGGACATGGAAGGAGTGCGACGGAAGAGGGCGGCTGTCAAGTGCTGTGCAAGTATGGCTGTCTGACCTGGCCCCAGTCATCTGGAGTGCATGAATTGGCGATATTCTTGCGGGTGTTTCAAACCGCAAATGCATAGCTGGTTGCGCAGAGTTTGCGAGCGTTTGAAGCCTGTTTGAAGGATTAGTTCACTATGTCGATCTGCCTGGGTCTTGCCGCCAACAAACTCCACCACCAAACCGAGGACGCCGCGCTGTTTGCCCTGCTGCGCGCTTGCGAGGCCGGAATTCGCGAGCTCAAGCTGGGCTTCCATACCGTGGGTCGCACCTATGACGCCATCACGGCGGCCAGCATGCTCCAGGGCTACAGAGGCCTGGTGCGCTACCCCTATGGCCGCGAGGGCGGTCTCATGAGGCTGGTGGCCGAAGTGGTCGGCATGGAGGGTGACGAGCGCACTCTCGATGGCGCCATCTACCTGATGGACCCGGTGGACCCGTCGTCCATCTTCCCCGAAGCCCTGGCCTTGAAGCGCCAGTGCGTGATTCACGGCAAGCCTTTTCTTTCCACCGTCGCCTCCACGCGCGACTGGATCGAGATGGAGCGCATTCACGCCGGTCTGGCGCGTGACCGCAATGCCGACCGTTTTCACGACTATGAGAGTCAGACGCTGGCGCTGATTGCCCACGATGCCATGAAGCCCACGATGCTGGACTTTGCTGCGCGCAATTTCGAGCTGCTCAGCCGCTACCGCCGCCGCGTGGGCACGGGCACCACGGGTCAGAAGCTCAACGAGATGGCCTGGAGCAAGGGCTGGCCTGCCGACAAGCCCTGGGTGGATCGTTACAACAGCGGTCCGCTGGGCGGCGATGCGCAGATTGCCGATCTGGTGCTGGAAAAGCGCTGCCATCGCGCCATCTTCTTCGAAGACCCGCATGTGGCACGCCAGCACGAAGCCGATATACAGCTGCTGGAGCGCGCCGTGACAACGGTCACGCACGATGCCGTCTGCAGTACCTCGCCCCAGGTGGCGCAGCGCTGGTGCGATGCGGCCGTCAAGCGTGCGGGCTGAGGCGGGTTGCTGAGCGCTACTGGCGGCTGCGGTAGCGCTTGAGTTCGGCCTGCAGCCAGCTGGCGCTGGATTCAGCTTCCTTGCCGCTGCAGCGCACCAGATAGGGCTTTTGGCTGATGCTGCTTTGCGTGCCTGCGCGGGCAATGAAGTCCTCGGCCGTCTCCACCCAGCCCTTTTTGAGCAGATAGTCGTATTTGCTGCGCAGATGCTCGGCGGCCTTGTTGCTGTCATGCCAGCTGCCGTTGCGCTGGAACTCGCAGCCCGAGTTTTTGAGATGGCCGATCAGGTGCTCGATCTCCTGATTTGCCCCAGGTGCGGGCGATGCGGCAAGGCTCAAAGCGCTGGCTGCAGACAGCAGCAAGGCGGTAATGGTGTGCTTCATGGAGCAGATCGTACAAAAGTCCGGAAGGCACCAGGCTTGCAATAGCGGGCGGCAGCTTTTGGCGTCACTTCACTTTCGTTGGTGCATCGCCGGACTTTCGTTTTTCTGGCAGGGCTCAGGAGGCATCAGTGCCTTAGTCCGGCTGGGAAAGGGGTGAGCTCCATCCGGTCCCGTCCCTTTCGTTTCGATGCGTAGAGCGCGTCATCGGCCCGCTTGAGCCAGTGCGACAACTCCATGTCGGGCTGATCGAACAAGGACGCGCCTATGCTCAGGGATACCGGCTCCGGTGTCGCGAACATCGTGCGCGCCTGCTGCGCGAACGCCTCGCGCAAGTCCTGGCCCAGTGCCTGCGCGGCGGCTCCCGAGATGCCGCGCAGCAGAATCACGAACTCGTCCCCGCCCAGCCTGGCGGCTAGCGAGCCGTGGGGCAGCGCGCCGCGAATGAGGTCGGCGAGGGTCACCAGCAGCCGGTCGCCGGCGTCGTGCCCGTGCAGGTCGTTGACCTGCTTGAAGTGGTCTATGTCTATCAGCAGGAGGGCGCCAGGACTGGCCGGTGAGGCCTGCTTCAGCAGCTGCGGTGCGCCCAGATAGAGCGCGCGACGGTTGTCCAGCGCGGTCAGTGGGTCGCGGGCGGCGATCTGGGCAATGCGTTCCTCGCGGCGATGGCGCTCGGTGCCGATCATGGACATTGCGAGCAGCATGATCGCCATCGCGCCTTCCACCAGTGACACCAGAATGACCGTGCCGCGGAAACCGGCCAGGTTGACAAAAGTGTCCAGCACCACGGGCGAGGCGGCCTTGGCGAGATAGAACAGTCCGTGTGCCAGCAGCACGAAGCGCAGCTGCGCCGCCCCCACGCTCAGGGCTCCGCCCTGCGGGCGCAGCAGCAGGCCGGCGCGCAAGGTGATGATGGCAATGAGCAGCGACTGGATGCCCAGCATCGCCCTGGACCACCAGGGCCCCTCGGGCAGAAACAGCATCGCCAGCCAGACGACGGCCAGCAGCCACCAGGCGCGCGGCAGCCGGACGCGTGTGAATCGGGCGACGCCTGCCAGGAACAGCCAGTGGGCGGCGATCAGCATGCCGTTGGGAAACCAGATGCCGAACAGCACATAGCCGCGGGAGCGCAGCAGTGCCAGCACACAGCCCACGGCGATGATGGCAAACCCTGCGCCCCAGAGCAGCAGCGAACGTTCGCGAACGCTGCTCCATTCGGCGGCCAGGTACAACGCCGAGGCGGCAGCCATGGCCGAGGTGAGGACGAGCAGGGTGAAGGGGTCGAGAGCCATGGACGATGAATGTATCGACGCAGGCGGCTCCGTGTGAGAGCCGACTGGCCAGGAGCAATGCACGGCAGCGGATCCGCTGCTCGACGATGGTCGGGGCCGTGGCACTGCAATAGAGCGGCGCCGCATGCGCGGCGAATTGTCGCAGGATGCGGATTTTCTGGCATCCCCTGTGGGCCGGGCCGGCAGGGTATATCGGATCGAGGCAGGCTGTCTGACGCGCAGCTGCGGCTATCGGCAGGCCTTTCTCGCCGAGCAGCCGCATCAGGCTCTGCCGCCTGAGCTCGCCATGGCGGCAGCATATTCACCGCGCCTGCGACCGATTCGGCGGAGGCAGTCCAATCATGCAGGTCTGACCCCGCTCATGCAGCCAAAGCCTTGGCCATGCGGGAGGCCGGAAGTGCTGCGCCGTTCCGCCGCCGGGCACCGTCGTTCGGCGCTCAGGGGGCCGGCGTGGCCAGCGGCTTGCCCTTCTCCACCACATACACGCCAATCAGCTTGACCGTGCCATTGCTGGCATTGTGTGCGTCATGAATCACGCCAGCCGGCACGACAAAGCTCTCGCCGGCCTTGAGCGTGCGCGGCGGCTGGCCGTCGATCAGCAGATCGACCTCGCCCTCGCTGATATAGCTGATCTCGTCGCCGGGGTGGGTATGGCGGCCCGCGCGCGAGCCGGGGGCTACCTCCACCTTGGCCACAACGGCTTCGCGGCCCGGTACCGACACATCGGCCTTGCCGACCATGGTCCGGGACAGGCCTCCGGTTTGGGCCGCACCTGGCTGGGCCGCATTCGGCTGGGGCATACCCGCCTGGGCCAGGGCGCTCTGGCTGAACAGCATGAAGGCGCTGCTGCAAAGCAGGCTGGAAAAGCTGGCGCGGCGAATCAAGGACATGAAATTACCCTCCAAGGTTTTTGACGGAGACAGGTGGTGAAACCTGTCACTTGTACCGGGAAGGCGTGCAGCCATGCCATGGGGGCAGCCCTAGTCGAAGGGCCGCCGAAAACCAGCCCGGGTGCCATTACACAAAAGCATCCGGGCGGGAAGGCGCTTGGCGTCGCAGGCCGCTGCCTTAGTTGTCGGCCGTGATCTTGGCGAACTTCACCAACTCGGCGTATTTGTCCATGTCTGTGCGCATCACTTGGGCAAGGCTCTCGCTGCCCTTGGCAGGCGGGGTTCCCGCAGCTTCCAGCTTCTGGCGGATGGCCGGGTCCGCAAGACCTGTCTGTATCGCTTTTTGCAGCTTGGTCAGAACTTCCGGAGGCAGACCCTTGGGGGCGGCCAGGGCGAACCAGCCGCTCAGGGCATAGCCCTTGAGCGCGGGATGTTCTGCCAGCGCCGGAATCTCCTTGAGCGTGGCGATGCGGGTGGCCGTGGTGGCGCCCAGAATCCTGATCTTTCCGGACTGCGCCAGCGGGGCGGCAGCGGTGGGCGAGAGGATGGCGAAGTCCAGATTCCCGCCGCCCAGATCGCTGGTCATGGCAGGAGAGCCCTTGTAGGGGATGTGAACCAGGTAAACGCCCGCAGTCTTCTTGATCAGTTCGCCCGAGAAATGCGGTGTCGAGCCAATGCCGGGGCTGCCGTAGCTGTATTTGCCGGGATGGGCCTTGGCCAGCTTGACGAAGTCATCCACGGTCTTGACGGGGACATGCGCTCCGGCCACCCACAGATTGGGGGCCATGGCGGTCAGGCTCACCGGAGTCAGGTCCGTTGCCGGATCGTACTTTTGCGCCGCATTCACAAATTTGGTGCCCGCCATTTCGTTGCTGGAGCCGGCCAGCAAGGTGTAGCCATCGGGCTTGGCCGAGACCACGCGCTGCGCTCCCACCACGCCCGCGGCACCCGGCACGTTCTCCACCACGACGGTGGCGTTCAACTGCCTGGCCAGTATGTCCCCGACCACGCGGCCGACCATGTCGACCGAGCCGCCCGGAGCATAGCCAATCACGATGCGGATGGGTTTGCTGGGATAGGCATCCTGTGCCTGCGCCGCGACGGTGAACAGGCTGGTCATGGCACAGGCGATGCAAAGACGGCGGGAAAGAAAGGCGCGATCTGGATTCATGGGGTTCCACAGAAGTGTGGCTGAGGTTGATTCGGTGATTGATGTTGAATTGCTCAACAAAATTAAATGAATTGTCATGAAATCGATGCCAAGAAAGAATCCATGAAAACCAGCAGTTCGCATGATTTCCAGCTCGTGCCCGGTGCCGCAAAGCCTGATCCGGGAGGCTTGCAAATGCAGAATTCGCGGCCGCTGCCCTGGGCGGTGAAGCTCTGGTCAGCAGTCGAGCCGCCCTTCAGAACCGCCAGAAAACCAGCCCTTGCAACCGTGCTGGCAGGCGGCACGAGACAGTCCCAGGCAGCCATCGAGCTATCGAAAATCCTGCATATAGTCGGTTGCAAAGCGTTTCAAGCGCATACCATGCAAGCGTCAAGCCAACCGGGCGCAGATCCGGCTCACAAGCGTTTCAGTTGAATCGTCAGGGAGTCTCAGATGCAGGAACAGACCCGCGTTGCCGCCTGGCACGCGTTGCCGACCGATGCCGTACTCACTCAATTGCAATCGACTGCCGCCGGACTGAGCTCCGACCAGGCCCGCGAGCGCTTGCAGCAGCAGGGCCCCAATGCCTTGCCCGCCGCCGCTTCACGCGGCATGCTGGCCCGCTTTCTGTCGCAATTCAACAATCTGCTGATCTATGTCCTGCTGGGCTCGGCCGTCGTTACCGCACTGCTGCAGCATTGGGTCGATACGGGGGTGATCCTCGCAGTGGTGCTGATCAATGCGGTCTTCGGATTCGTGCAGGAAGGCCGCGCCGAAAAGGCGCTGGACGCCGTGAAGGCCATGGTTTCCAGCCGCGCCAATGTGCTGCGCGACGGTTTGCGCATGGCGGTGCCTGCACAGGAGCTGGTCGCCGGCGACTGCGTGCTGCTCGAAGCCGGCGACCGCGTCCCGGCCGATGTGCGGCTGCTGCGCGCCAGCAGCCTGAAGTTGGACGAAGCCATGCTGACCGGTGAATCGGTTGCCGTCGACAAGTCGGTCGATCCGGTGGCAGCCGATGCCGCTCTCGGTGACCGCTTCTCCATGGCCTATTCCGGCACCCTGGTGGCTGCCGGACAGGGCCTGGGTGTGGTGGTTGCCACCGGCCCGCGCACCGAGCTGGGCCTGATCAGCACCATGCTGGGCTCGGTGCAGACACTGGCCACCCCGCTGACGCGGCTCATGGACCGCTTCGCGCGCCAGCTCACCATCACCATACTGAGCCTGTCCGCGCTGATGTTCTGCTTCGCACTATGGGTGCGCGGCTACGACACAGCCGACGCCTTCATCGCCGTGGTGGGTATTGCCGTATCTGCCATCCCTGAAGGCCTGCCCGTGGTCATGACGATTGCGCTGGCCATTGGCGTGCAGCGCATGGCCGCACGCTATGCCATCGTGCGCAATCTGCCGGCGGTGGAGACACTGGGGGCCGTCTCCGTCATCTGCTCCGACAAGACCGGCACTCTGACGCGCAATGAAATGAGCGTACGTGCCGTGGTGCTGCCCGGGGCCAGCTTCGACATAGATGGCGAGGGCTATGCACCCCAGGGGCGTTTCAGCCTGAAGGGCGAGGAGACCGAGCCTGCACGGCATCCGCAGCTGCTGCACTTCGCCACAGGCGCGGCGCTTTGCAACGACGCCCATGTCAGACATGCCGAAGGCAAGGTCTGGGCGGTCGAGGGCGACCCCATGGAGGGGGCTCTGGTGACGCTGGCAGCACGGGCCGGCCTGGATGTCGATCAACTGCGCCAGGACTGGCATCGGCTCGACGAGGTGCCGTTTGATGCCCTCCACCGCTATATGGCCACGCTGCACCGGCCACTGGCTGCTGCTCCCGTGGTGTTTGTCAAAGGGGCTCCAGAGCAGGTGCTGGCCATGTGCCGAGACCAGCAGGGCGCCGAGGGTGTGCAGGCGCTGGATACTGCCTACTGGCTGGAGCAGATCGATGCCCTGGCTGCCAAAGGCTATCGCGTGCTGGGACTGGCCAGTCGTGTCCCGGCAGACGGCAAGGACAGCGTGGACATGGCCGACATCAAGGACCTCAGCCTTCTTGGCGTGCTGGGCATGATAGATCCGCCGCGCGACTCGGCGAAGACGGCCGTTCGCGAATGCCGTAGCGCCGGCATTGCCGTGAAGATGATTACCGGCGACCACGCCGCCACTGCCGCCGCCATTGCCCGGGAACTCGCGCTGGCAGACACCATCCGCGTCACCTCGGGCCATGAGCTGGACGGGCTCAACGATGCCCAGCTGATCGATGTGGCCCGTGCCTCCACGGTATTCGCGCGCACCAGTCCCGAGCACAAACTGCGCCTGGTGCAGGCCCTGCAGGCCGATCGCAGTGTCATCGCCATGACCGGTGACGGCGTCAACGACGCACCGGCGCTCAAGCGGGCCGATATCGGCGTGGCCATGGGCATTACCGGCACGGCCGCGGCCAAGGAGGCCGCAGGCATGGTGCTGGCCGACGACAACTTCGCCACCATCGTCGCCGCCGTCAAGGAAGGGCGCACCGTCTACGAAAACCTGCGCAAGGTCATTGCCTGGACCTTGCCGACCAACGGCGGCCAGGCGATCGTCATCGTCGTGGCGATTCTGCTGGGCCTGTCCCTGCCCGTCACTCCGGTGCAGATTCTCTGGGTCAATCTGGTCACTGCCGTGGCTCTGGGACTGACGCTGGCCTTCGAACCACCCGAGGCCACGCTGATGCAGCGCAAGCCGCGTTCGCCGGACGAGCAACTGCTGCAGCCCTATCTGCTGTGGCGCGTCGCCCTGGTCTCGGTGCTGTTTGCCCTGGGCTGCTTCGGCATGTTCGAGTGGTCGCTGCGCCGTGGCGACTCGGTCGAGCTGGCTCGCACCATTGTGGTCAATGCGCTGGTGATCATGGAGATCTTCTATCTGTTCAGCGTGCGCTACACGCAGGGAACCTCGCTCAGCCTGCGCGGCGTTCTGGGAACCCCGGCGGTGCTGCTGGGTGTGGCCGGCGTCACCCTGGTGCAACTGCTGTTCACCTATACCGCGCCCATGCAGGCGCTGTTCGACAGCCGTCCTGTGGACCTGGCGGCCGGACTGCTGGCGATAGGGCTGGGTGTTGCCCTGCTGCTGTTGCTGGAGGTCGAGAAGCTCCTGGTACGCTGGATGAGACTGGGCGTGAGGGCCTAGAGCGCTGTGCACGCAAGGCATTCAAGCGGTCGCTTCACGGCCTGGCCGAGGGCATGAAAAAAGGCCCCGAAGGGCCTTTTTGGTGAGTGCTGAGCGCTTGGCGCTTAGATCACGCCTTGTGCCAGCATGGCGTCGGCCACCTTCACAAAGCCGGCGATGTTGGCGCCGTCGATGTAGCTGATGGTGCCGTCTTCGCGCTTGCCGTGCTTCACGCAAGCCGCGTGGATGCTTTGCATGATTTGCAGCAGACGGGCGTCCACTTCTTCGGCAGGCCAGGACAGGCGGGCCGAGTTTTGCGACATTTCCAGACCCGAAGTGGCCACGCCACCGGCGTTGGATGCCTTGCCGGGTGCGTACAGCACGCCGGCAGCTTCGAAGGCGCGGGCGGCTTCGTTGGTGGAGGGCATGTTCGCGCCTTCAGCCACGCACAGCACGCCGTTGGCGATCAGGGTCTTGGCATCGGCTTCGTCCAGCTCGTTCTGAGTGGCGCAAGGCAGGGCCACGTCCACCTTGATGGACCAGGGGCTCTTGCCGGCCAGGAATTCCACGCCGGAAACCAGCTTGGCGTAGTCGCTGACGCGGCCGTACTTGTGGTTCTTCACATCCATCAGGATGGCCAGCTTTTCGGTGGTGAAACCGGCGGCGTCATACACGGTGCCCGAGGAGTCGGACACGGTCACGACCTTGGCGCCCAGCTCCATGGCCTTTTCCACGGCGTACTGAGCCACATTGCCCGAACCGGACACGGACACGGTCTTGCCTTCAAAGGACTGGCCGCGAGTGGCCAGCATTTCACGGGCGAAATACACAGTGCCGTAGCCAGTGGCTTCGGGGCGAATCAGCGAGCCGCCGAAAGACAGACCCTTGCCCGTGAACACGGAAGCCGCAGTGTTCGACAGCTTCTTGTACATGCCGGCCATATAGCCCACTTCACGGCCGCCCACGCCGATATCGCCTGCGGGCACATCGGTGTCGGGACCCACGTGGCGGAACAGCTCGGACACGAAAGCCTGGCAGAAGCGCATGACTTCGGCAGGGCTCTTGCCCTTGGGGTCGAAGTCCGAGCCGCCCTTGCCGCCGCCCATGGGCAGAGTGGTCAGCGCGTTCTTGAAGGTCTGCTCGAAAGCCAGGAACTTCAGCACGGACTGGTTGACCGATGGGTGGAAGCGCAGACCGCCCTTGAAGGGGCCGATGGCCATGCTGTGCTGGATGCGGAAGCCGCGGTTCACTTGCACCTGGCCCTTGTCGTCAGTCCAGCTCACGCGGAACTGGATGATGCGCTCGGGCTCGACCAGGCGCTCCAGCAGGGCGTGCTCGGCGTACTTGGGATTCTTCTCGATGAAGGGCCACAGGCTTTCCATCACTTCGGTGACGGCTTGCAGGAATTCGGGCTGACCGGGGTTGCGTTGTGCCACTTCTTCCAGGAATTGGCCTACGGACTCGTACTTCATAGAGAACTTTCTGACAGGGACAGGGGAATGCGCTGAAACTCGCGAAACCAAAATTATGCCAAAAAGTTATGCCGTCATGCATGGATTCGGTGCATGAGAGCGCAATTGTGGTGCGTACATGCCCGAATTTGGAGCGCTTCTTCTGTATTTGTTCTTAGTTTTCAGGCACTTGGATGGTGCATTTGAAGTAAAGGATTTTTCATTCTGGTGTCGTAAAAACATTTTTGCGGCTTGTCACACAAGTGTTTTTCTTCCGTGACGTCCGCTTCATCCGCCCGCAATGTCTTATCTGTGCTAGCACCATCGTGGTGCGTGTGATTTCAGGCACGAAATCTGCAATCGTGAAAACTGATTTTCATGAGCCCGGGCGCACGACTTAGCAGGTGGACTGCGAGTCGGCGTCAGGGCCTGGGTAAATCTGGATTTGAAATTTAAATTTCATATTATTTAATAAGAAAACTTAATTTCAATCGGCTTGCCGGCCCAGCGCCAGGCCAGCCCTCAACCATGAGGAGGTGGATATGGCAGCTGAGATTCCCGTGACGCCCTCGGCGTCAGGCAAGGCCAGTGCGGCGCAGATGCAGCAGCTCGAAAACGCGCTCAACCAGATCGGCGTGACACGCTCGCACAAAAGCATCATCTTTCTGGTGGTCTGCGGCGTGCTCTTCGATGTGTTCGAGCAGAACGCGGTCGGCCTGGTCGGCCCGCTGCTGCGGCAGCAATGGGGGCTAGACGCGACGGACATTGCCTTTCTCAACACCATCACTTTCTTTGCCGCCGCCATGGGGCGCCTGCTTTCGGGCTACCTGGCCGACCGCATGGGACGGCGCTTCATGCTCAATGTGAACCTGGCGCTGTTCACGCTGGGTGCCGTCGGCTGCGCACTGGCACCTGATTACGCTTTCCTTGCCGTGGCGCGTGCCATCGTGGGCTTTGGTCTGGGCGGTGAAATCACCACTGCCGTGACCATGCTGGCCGAGTTCTGCTCGGCGCGCTTTCGCGGCACGGCAGTCGGTCTCATCAACGTCGGTGGCGGCGGTCTGGGCAATATGCTGGCGCCGGCATTTGCCTTGGGCGTGTTCACGCTGTTTCCGGGCGATGATTCCTGGCGCTGGCTGTTCGGCTGTCTGGTCATGCCGGCCATCTTCATCGTGTTCTACCGCCGCTTCGTGCCGGAGACGCCGCGCTTTCTGCTCTCCAAGGGACGGGTCGAGGAAGCCAATCAGGTGCTGAGCATGCTGGCGGCCGGCAAGCTGGCCAATGCGCAGTACGAGCTGCGCGAGTTCATCAGCCCAGGCAGTGCGCAGGCGCAGACGGCTGCCGCTCAGACCGTGCAGCGCAGTTCCTTCACCGACATCTTCAGGGGCGGCTATGCGCGGCGCACGATTGCCGTGGGCGTGGCTTCGTGGATGACGTTTGGTGCGCAGCTCTCGGTGCTCACGCTGATGCCGACGATTCTGGTCGCCCAGGGCTACTCCATCACCAAGAGCTTCAGCTTCACCATCGTCATGCAGATGGGCAGCCTGGCCGGCGCGATCGCGGCATCGACCATGGGCTATTACTTCCCGCGCAAACGGGTGCTGACGGTAGGGGCGATTGCTGCCTGTCTGGCGGGCCTGGCGTTCGGCAACTTAACCGATAGCGTGGCCATGATCCTGGTCTGCGGTGCGCTGTTCCAGTTCTGCGTGCTGACGCTCAACACCTCCATCTGGATCTTTGCGCCTGAGCTCTACCCGACGCGCATTCGTGCGCTGGGCACCTCCTTCCTGCTGGCGCTGGGCACGATTGGCGGAGCCATGTCCCAGGTGCTGGCGGGCAAGATGTTCGATCTGCACGGCGTCTCCGGAATGTTCGGCATGATCGCCGCCATGTATTTCATCTTTGCGATTGCCGTGCAGTTTGCCCCCGAGACCTTTGGCCGTTCCATCGAGGAAGGTGCGGGCGGTGAATCCCATGCCGAGCAGGAGTCTGCCGCTGCTGCAGGCGTGGTCGCTGCTGGCCAGGAGCGCACGGCATGAAGGCTGGCATGAACATTCTGCTGATCAACCCCAATACCTCGCAGCAGACCACGGCGCTGATGCTCAGGCAGGCGCGGGCTTGTCTGCCGCCCGGCGTGCTGCTGCACGGCGCGACGGCCGAGAGGGGGGCGGCCATGATTACCGACGAGGCGGGGCTGAAGATCGCCGAGCAGGAGGTGCTGCGTCTGGGCCTGGCCTTTGCTGAGGGCGATGACAGCCAGGTCGGCCGGGCCATCATCGTGGCCGCCTTCGGCAATCCCGGGTTGGAGTTGCTGCGTGCGGCCCTGCCGCAGCGGGTTGCCGCCTTTGGCATCGGCGAAGCCGCCATGCTGCAGGCCGCACGGGATGAGCAGGGCCGCCCGCGTCACTTTGGCATTGCGACGACCACGCCGGGGCTGGAGGCTTCGATTGCCGCCTCGGTCGCGGCGCTGGGCCTGACGCCCTGGTTCTGCGGCACGCGCATTGCGTTGGGCGAGCCGCTGGCGCTGGCCGCAGACCCGGCCCTGCAGTGCGAGCGCCTGGGCGATGCCGTGGCCCAATGCGTGCAAAGCGATGGCGCGCAGGCCGTGGTGATCGGCGGCGGCCCGCTGTCCGAAGCCGCGCTGTGGCTGGCACCGCGCTTTCAGGTGCCGGTGCTGTCGCCGGTGGTGGCCGCAGTGCAGGCGGCGCTGGCGGGCCTGGCGCTCGCCGTCACCCACTGAATGCTGTTGGATGCGGTTGGGTGCTATTGATTAAAGAGCTTCTACCGCAATTCAATCATTGATTTCAGATTGAAAAGTATCTGAAATCTATGAATAACAAGCGCAACAAGCTTTTGATTTCATAGCATCTCGTCCAGCGCATCGTGGCTGGTCTCGATGGCCGCCATATGTCTGCGCCCCGGTTGCCCGCTTTGCTGCAAGGTGGCCGTGGCAATCAGGTGGCAGAGCATGAAAAGTGCCGTGTGATTGTCCAGCGGTCCCGGCGCCGAGGTCTGCACGCGCAGCAGCCAGTCCGCCTCGGGGGCCGGGCTGGCATGGTCGGTGATGCAGATCAGGCGTGCGCCCAGCAGCCTGGCCTGGCGCGCGAACTCGCTGACCACCCGCACGCTGCGGCGCAGGGCAAAGATCACCACCACATCCTGGGCGCCGATCTGGGCCGCATATTCGCCCAGGGTCTCGCCGGCGCCGGGAATGACCTGGCTGGGCATCTCGAGTGCCTGCAGCAGCTGCCAGCGCAGATAGGCCGCAAAGTTGCGGTTCTGGCGATAGCCCACGAAGAACAGCTGTCGGGCGCCGATCAGGGCTGTGGCGATGTCCTCCAGCTGCTGTGCCGAGATCTGTCCGATGGTGACGGCCAGATTCTCCGAGGCCTGGCGCAGATGCGTGGCAATCACATCCGCCGTGGGCTTGCCCTGGGCCGATGCGGCGGCCAGAAACAGCGGCGAGCCGTTGTCGCCCTGAGCGCGGGCATGGCGGCGCGCATCCTCATAGCCTTCGTAGCCCAGCCGCTGTATGAAGCGCGTGACCGTGGCATTCGATACTCCCGTGAGCTTGGCCATCTCGGCGGCCGCGTAGCTCGACAGATTGCCGGGGAAGTCCAGCAGGAATTCCGCCAGCCGTCGCTCCGAGGGCGGCAGCTGCGGCAGGGCCGCACGCACGCGGGCGATGAAGGAATGGTCCGGGGTGGAGGAGCTGGGGTTCATGACGGCGGATGGCAGGCGGGCCCGCTGATCTGCCGGCCCGCCGTTTTTTGTCGATATCGGCAATGTAGCGGCTATTTGGCGGCCATTGCCGAGCTGCCGTCAGCGCCCGCGCAGAAACAGCGCATCCAGCTCCTTCATGCTGAGCTGGCGCCAGGTGGGGCGGCCGTGATTGCACTGGTCGGAGCGCTCGGTCACCTCCATTTGGCGCAGCAGCGCATTCATCTCGTCCAGCGTGAGCTTGCGGTTGGCGCGCACTGCGCCATGGCAGGCCATGGTGGCCAGAATCTCGTTGCGCGCGCGCTGCACCACGGTGCTGGCGTCATGCTGGGCCAGTTCGGCCAGCACGCTGCGCGCCAGCTCCACGGCATCGCCCTGGGCCAGCGTGGCCGGCACGGCGCGCACGGCCAGGGTCTTGGGCGAGAAGGGCGAGACCTCCATGCCCAGCGTCAGCAAGGTCTCGGCATGGGCCTCGGCCGTGGCGACTTCCTCGGGCGTGGCGGCAAAGGTGGCGGGAATCAGCAGCGGCTGGCTCGGAATCTGTTCGTCGCCATTTTCCGTATTCACGGCATTCTTGAGCTGCTCGTAGACGATGCGCTCATGGGCGGCATGCATGTCCACGATGACCATGCCCTGGCTGTTTTCGGCCAGGATATAGACGCCGTGCAGCTGGGCCACGGCACGGCCCAGCGGCCAGACCGGGGTCGAGTCAGCCGCTGCGGTTGCGGGCTGCTGTGTTGCAACAGCGGCGGGCATGGCGGCTTCTGCCGTCGGCCTGGCTGTCGCTGATGGTTGCGCAGCGGCAACGATCACTGTGGCGGCTTGCGCTTCCTGCATCTGGGGGGCAGGCGCTTTGCGCTGAAAGTAGCTGGACTGGCCCGAAGGGCGCAGTCTGATGCCTTCGTCCTCGGGTTGAGGCACGGGGCTTGGCATGGCCGTGGTGTTGGTGATCGTGGTCGCGCCGGTGGCCGATTCGGGCTCCTCAGCTGTGGCACCCGCGGGGGCCGGGGCCGCAGTCGCCATCTGGGGTGCAGGCGCGGGTGAGGTTTCCGCAGTGGCCTCGCGCATGGGTTCCCAGAGCTTGGCCAGATCGCGCACGGGATTGCCGATGGCGGGTTCGCCAAAGCTCATGCGGGTTTGCGGCCAGGCCGGGGCTGCGGTGGGCTTGGTTGCGGCCTTAGCCGGGACAGGCGTGGCAGTGCTCTCGTCGATCAGGCCGGGCTGGCGTGCGGCTTCCTGAGCCGCCGCCTCGACCACGGCTGCGGCGCGCGGCGTGGCCAGCGCGTTTTCGATCGCGTGGCGCACCGCCTGGTGAACCTCGCGGCTGTCGCGAAAGCGCACTTCGATCTTGGTGGGGTGCACGTTCACGTCCACACGCGCGGGGTCGATCTCGATATAGAGCGCGTAGACCGGCTGCTTGTTGCCGTGCAGCACGTCCTCGTAAGCAGAGCGGGCCGCATGCGTCAATACCTTGTCGCGTACAAAGCGGCCATTGACATAGCAGAACTGCTGGTCGGGGCGTGAGCGCGCTGCGTCGGGAATGCCGGCGCGGCCCGTGACGTGGACGGGGCCGGCCCAGTGATCGACGGCCACCGAGTTGTCGACAAACTTGTCGTTCAGCACATCGGCCAGGCGGCGCGACAAGGCTTCGTCGGGCGTGCTGCCGGCGGCGCGCCATTGCTCGACCAGCTTGCCTTCATGCCAGATGGCAAAGCCCACATCGGGGCGTGCCAGTGCATGGCGGCGCACGGACTCTATGCAATGCGCGAGTTCGGTGGCATCGGTCTTGAGGAATTTGCGGCGCGCAGGCGTGGAGAAGAACAGCTCCTTGACTTCCACGGTCGTGCCCTGGTTGCGTGCGGCGGGGCGCAGCTCGCCGCTGCGTGCGTCCAGCAGATAGGCTGAGTCCTGACCTGCGGGACGCGAGAAGATGGAGGTTTCCGATACCGAGGCAATGGCGGCCAGTGCCTCGCCGCGAAAGCCCATGGTGGCCACGGTTTCCAGATCGTGCAGATCGCTGATCTTGCTGGTGGCATGGCGGCGCAGGGCCACGGGAAGCTCGTCGCGCGGGATGCCGCAGCCGTCGTCTTCCACCGCGATCAGGCGCACGCCGCCGGCGAGCAGGCGCACGGTGATCTGGCCGGCGCCCGAGTCCAGAGCGTTGTCCACCAGTTCGCGCACCACGGAGGCGGGGCGCTCGACCACTTCGCCGGCAGCGATCTGGCTGATCAGCTCGTCGGGCAGATCGCGAATGGGCCGGCGCACGGGAGCAGCCTGGTCGGTGGTTTCGGTAGGGGAGGGGGAGAGTTCGGGGCTGGATGCGTTCACGACGACCATTCTAGGGCGGTGCACAAACCGGCCAGGAAGTGAGTTTTTTGAACGCTGAAAACACAAAGAGCTGCCGGCATCGCTCAGGCCGCTCCTCGTTCAGCCCGCGGCGGGCGCCGGGCTTAGCGGCGGCGGTAGCCGCCCTTGGTCAGTTCGTTACCGATCAGAGCACCGGCGGCTGCACCGCCGATGGTGCCGATAGGGCCGCCAAACAGCACATTGCCCACTGCACCGCCGGCCACGGCGCCAGCACCGATACCGACTTGCTGACGGCTGGGGCCGTGAGCGCAGCCGCCCAGAGCCAGGGCGCCGGTCAGTGCGGCAGCCAGAGTCAGGGCCTTGCCATAGCGCATGGTGAATGTCTTCATGTTCGTATTCCTCTCGTCGTGCTAGTTATGGAAAGCGGTCTGGTCTCTGCGCCGAGGGAGGCTGGAGACGGCGGACTTTGTTGGCCAGGGGGCCGATGTCGTGATTTGCAATGCACGGCTTGCGGCGACACAGCTCTACTGTGCCAGCAGAATTGGCAAGCTGACGTATTGTTGACGTTTAGTTTTATCAAAACTTGTAACAAACCACCTTGAACCGGCTGCTCTTGTTGCAGTCTGCAAGCAGCTGTGAGTTTGCTCTCAAAAACATGGCACTCCAGCAAGGGAGGGAGCGTCTGCGGGCTTTGGCGGCGCAGTACATTACTGGCCGGCATACGCCGGTATGCCAATCCATTTTCGAGGACCGTGTTTTGGAAATCATTCAGTTTCTGATCGACTTCATACTGCATATCGACAAGCATCTGGAAGCCTTTGTCGTGGCCTATGGGCCCTGGGTGTATGCCCTGCTGTTCATCATCGTGTTTGTCGAAACCGGTGTGGTGGTCATGCCTTTCCTGCCCGGCGACTCGCTGATGTTCATCGTCGGCGCGCTGTGCGGTGCCGGCTATATGAGCTATCCGCTGGCGGTGGTGGTGTTGCTGGCAGCAGCGATCCTGGGCGACCAGAGCAATTACACGATAGGCCGCTACCTGGGACCCAAGGTGTTCCAGTGGGAGGATTCGCGCTGGTTCAACCGCAAGGCCTTCGACCAGGCCCACAACTTCTATGAGCGCTATGGCGGCGTGACCATCATTCTGGCGCGCTTCATGCCCTTTATCCGCACCTTTGCACCCTTTGTGGCCGGAGTCGCCCATATGAGCCGTGCCAAGTTCAGCCTGTTCAATGTCGTGGGTGCCGTGCTGTGGGTGGTAGGCATCAGCGCCGCAGGCTACTTCTTCGGCAATATGGAGTGGGTGAAGAACAATCTTGAAAAAATCATCTGGGGCCTGATCCTGGTGCCGGGCCTGATCGCCATCTTCGGCGCCTGGCGCGCCGGCAAGGCCGAAAAGGCCAGGGCTGCCTGATGCAGCCTGATTTGTGCGCTTGACGGCATCTGGCATCGATCGCCAAAGCGCTGCCCATGAAAAAGCCCCGGCATGCCGGGGCTTTTTCGTTGGACACTCAGATCGGATCGAGGCGCTTATTTGCGCTTACCTACCTCGTTACCGATCAGCGCGCCTGCTGCAGCGCCGCCTACGGTGCCCAAAGTGGAACCAAACAGTGCATCACCGACCACGCCGCCGGCAACGGCGCCGACACCGGTGCCGATCTGGGCATTGGTGGGCGAGGTGGAGCAGCCAGCCATGGCAAGTGTGAAGGCTGCAGATACGGTGATGGCAAGAGTTCGCAGTTTCATGAGGTCTCTCCTGTACAGCTGCCAAACAGGCCAGCTTTCATAAGAACACGCCTTGATCTTGAACCTTTTGCCCCGGCTTTCAGGTAGGAGAGAGGGCCAAGCCCGTGTCATTCAGGCTTGGCGACTGTCATCAAGCCGGCTTGCCGGCTGACAGCCGGCGCGGCGGTTTTGTGTAAGTGCGTACTTAAACCGATCGGCTGCGCGCCAGGGGCGGGTTGTGGGCGAAGTACTTGCGGATGCCCGTCATCAGCGCATCGGCCAGTTGCTCGCGGTAGGCGGCAGAGGCCAGCTTGGCTTCCTCTTCGGGGTTGCTGATGAAAGCGGTTTCCACCAGCACGCTGGGAATATCGGGCGCCTTCAGCACGGCAAAGCCGGCTTGCTCCACACGGGCCTTGTGCAGCTTGGCCATGCTGCCGATTTCGCCCAGCAGCGAAGTGCCCAGCTTGAGGCTGTCCTTGATCTGGGCGGTGGTGCTCATGTCCAGCAGCATGCGCTGCACATGCTGATCCTGCAGTCCGCCCACGTTCAGGCCGCCCACCAGGTCGGCCTGATTTTCCTTGTTGGCCAGCCAGCGTGCGGCCGTGCTCGAGGCGCCGCGTTCGCTGAGCGCAAACACGCTGGCACCGCGCGCAGCAGGGGTGGTGAAGGCATCGGCATGGATGCTGATGAACAGATCGGCCTGGACGCGACGGGCTTTTTCCACACGTGTGGCCAGGGGCACGAAGAAGTCTGCATCGCGCGTCATGAAGGCCCGCATGGGGCTGCCGCCGATGCGTGAGTTGTTGATGCGCTCGCGCAGCAGATGGGCGACCTTGAGCACCACATCCTTCTCGCGCAGACCGCTGGGCCCGGTGGCACCAGGGTCTTCGCCGCCATGGCCGGGGTCCAGCGCCACGATGATGATGCGGTCCGTGCTTTGCGAGGTGGCGATATTGGGGGCAGGCCTTGGCGCCGGTGCCGGGCGTGGCGCGGGAGCCGGTGGCGGCGGAACTGGCGCTGGTGCCTGTGCAATCACCGCAGGAGCCGGTGCAGGAGCGCTGGGGCGCTGGTTGCGCTGGGCAATCAGGTCACCGAGAGGGTCGGCCTGGGGGGCTGTTGCAATCGCCACCGGGGGTGGTGTCGTGATGGCGGGATTGTTCGCGGCTGGCGCGGCGGCCGAGCTGCCGGCGTCACGCAGGCGCTCGCTGATCAGGGCTTCCAGCGGATCCACGGCCTTGGCGGGATAGAGATCCAGAACCAGCCGGTGCTTGTAGGGCGCAATCGGGGCCAGCGTGAAGACCTGGGGCCTGGCTTCCTGCTTGAGGTCGATCACCAGGCGCACCACGCCGGGTGCAAACTGCCCGACACGGATGCTGGCGATATTGGGATCGTCGGAGCGGACCTTGGCCACGAGCTCCTTGAGTGCCGGGTTCAGATCCAGGCCCTCGATATCGACGGCCAGCCGTGGCGGGCTGGGCACGAAGACCGGCTTGGCCGTCAACGGAATATCGGATTCCAGCGTGACGCGCGAGTAGTCGGGTGCGGGCCAGACGCGCACGGCCACGATGCTCGCGCCCTGCGCAATATGCTGGCGGCCCAGCAGCAGAACCACGCCGCCTGCCTGCAGCAGATTGCGGCGGGAAAGACCCGAACGGAACAGGTCCGGAAAATCCGTGGAGGAAGTTGTTTTGCTCATGCCGTCAATGCTTCAAGCACGGTGCAGCCTGCGGGGGTGCCAGCCTTGAGCGTCACCTGCCGTTGCACATCGTCAATTGCTTCGATATGGATAGCTATATCCGCAACAGGTGTAACCGCTGCAGCCTTTTCGGGCCATTCTGCCAGCTTGAGCCCGGCACTGGCAAAAATGTCACGAAAACCTGCATCTTCCCATTCACGCGGATCGTCGAAGCGGTAGAAGTCGAAGTGCCAGATCGAGAGGTCGCCGGCCTCGTGCGGCTCCACCACCGCATAGGTAGGGCTCTTGATGCGGCCCTGCACGCCCAGGGCGCGCAACCAGTGGCGCACCAGCGTGGTCTTGCCCGCACCCAGGTCGCCATGCAGGGTCACATAGGCGTTGCGCAGCTCGGGCAGGGCGGCCAGTTGCTGGGCGAAGCGCTCGGTATCCTGTTCGCTCTGCCAGAGTATCTGGCGCTGCGCCAGCGCCGGTGTGGGCTCGCTTCCTACAATTCGGGGTGTATGTTGAGCAGCAGTCAATTGGTTCCTTTGATGCAAGCCTGGGCTCGCGAGCTGGGATTCTCCCAAATCGGCGTGGCTGGCGTGGATTTGTCCTCGGCAGAGCCCGGTTTGCTGCAATGGTTGGCGCAGGGCTTCCATGGCGAGATGCATTACATGCAGGCCCATGGTTTGAAACGAGCCCGGCCTGCGGAATTAGTTCCCGGCACGGTGAGCGTGATCACCGCGCGCATGGATTATCTGCCGCGCGAGACCGGGGACGGCTGGCAGACCGTGGAATGGGACAGACTCCAACGTCCCGAGGAAGGCATTGTCTCCCTCTACGCCAGGGGCCGCGACTATCACAAGGTGCTGCGCAATCGCCTACAGAAACTGGCCGAGCGCATCGCGCAGGAAATGGGTCCGTTCGGCCACCGCGCCTTTACCGACTCCGCGCCAGTGCTTGAGGCCGAACTGGCCAGCCGCAGCGGGCAGGGCTGGCGCGGCAAGCACACGCTGGTGCTGAGCCGCGAAGCCGGATCGATGTTCTTTCTGGGCGAAATCTATGTGGACTTTGCGCTTGAACCCACGGCCCCGGTCACGGCGCACTGCGGCAGTTGCTCCTCATGCATGGATGCCTGCCCCACGGGCGCTATCATCGCGCCGCACAAGGTCGATGCGCGGCGCTGCATCTCCTATCTGACCATCGAGCATGCGGGCAGCATTCCCGAGGAGCTGCGTCCCTTGATGGCCAACCGCATCTATGGCTGCGATGACTGTCAGCTGGCATGCCCCTGGAACAAGTTTGCCCATCCCAGCGTCTTGCCCGACTTTGATGCCCGCGCCGGACTGGCGGGCACGCAGCTGGTGCATTTCTTTGCCTGGGATGAAGCCACGTTTTTGCGGGTGACCGAGGGCAGCCCGATTCGCCGCATTGGACATGCGCGCTGGCTGCGCAATGTGGCCGTTGCTCTGGGCAATGCCTGGCGCGAAACCGGCAACCCTGCACTCCGTGCCGCGCTGCAGAGCCGGGCCGCAGATTCCGATCCTGTGGTGGCCGAACATGTGGCCTGGGCGCTGGCCCAGCGTGCCTGAATTTCAGTGAAATTGGCCTGAAACGATTACCCCATAAGCGCAGGCAGCTATCAAATTCAGATTCCGATCAGCCAGAGCCCGAAGGGCAGGCTGAGAATGCCCAGCATGGTGGACAGTGAAATCAGGCTGGCCACAAACGAGCCCTCATAGCCCATGCGCACGGCCAGCACATAGCAGGACGAGGCCGTGGGCAGGCTGGAGAACGCCATCAGCGCAATCGCCTGCGGCTGGTTCAGCTGGAACAGCCGCACCATGGCAAAGGCGATCAGCGGCTGGATGGCATGGCGTATCAGCAGCAGCTCGCCTGCCAGCAGCTTGTTGCTGGTCAGGGCGCTGAGCTTGAGGCCGGCGCCGGCGGCCATCAGGCCCAGGGCAATCGAGGCTGCGCCAATACGGGCCACGGGGGCTTCCAGCAGTGCTGGAATCTTCAGTCCGGCGGCATTGAACAGCAGTGCGCTGACGGTGGCGATGATCAGTGGGTTGCGCAGCAGATGCCCGACAAAATGCTGGCCGCTGCCGCGCACCATGGGCCAGACCGCAGCCACATTGAACAGCGGCACGGACACGCCGATCAGCACTGAGACATAGAGCAGTCCGTCGGGCCCTGCCAGGCGTGAAACCAGCGCCAGTGCGATGAACGAGTTGAAGCGAAACGCCACCTGCGCTGCACCCGCATAGCTGCGGGCATCGATGCGTCGACCCAGAAACGGCAGGTGCGGCAGGCTGTAGGTCAGCGCAATGCCCAGCAGGCCTCCCAGCACGCCAGCGGCCAGCAACTGGCTGGCCTCGCCCCATTGGATGGGGTTGCGCGTGATGGAGTGAAACAGCAGCACCGGAAACAGCAGGTAGTAGACGAGCTGTTCCACTGGTTGCCAGACGCTGCGATTGATGGGCGTGAAGCGGCACAGCACATAGCCCAGCACGATGAGCGCGAAATCGGGGAAAAGCAGTTCTAGATAGTTCACGGCCCGCAAGCATAGAGCCGGTTGCGAATTTGCTGGGAGAAACCTGTCACCAAGTTTCTATCTGGTAGTACTTGCTGTCGCCACTTGGCCGCTTTGTATCCAGGCTTGATGCAGTTCAAGGAAACGGCATGAATCTAGGGTAATTACTGATAAATCAGGGCTAACAAGAATATGTCGGGTTTTTTGCGGCACGTACTATCAACCGTTAATTTCAGAACTCATAGGGAGACCCCTTCATGAATCGTCGTATGTGCATGGGCCTGACAATGGCTCTGGCAACTGTAGGTTTTTCCACCGGCGTGATGGCCGAGGCCAATTACCCCACCAAGCCCATCAAGCTGCTGGTGCCCTTCGCCGCAGGCGGCACGACCGACATCATTGCGCGTGTGATTGCCGAACCTCTGAGTCGGGAGCTGGGCCAGTCCGTGGTGGTGGACAACAAGGGCGGTGGCGGCGGCGTCATCGGTGCACAGGAAACCGCGCGTCAGAAGCCCGATGGCTACAACCTGGGCATTTCCACCCTGTCGACCATGGCCACGAATCCGGCCATCAACCCCAAGACTCCCTACAACCCGCTGACCGACTTCACGCCCATCATCAACATTGCGGCCACGCCCAATGTGATCGCCGTGAATCCCAAGTTCCCCGGTGCGGCCAGCTACAAGGCTTTCGAGGCTGAACTCAAGGCCAATCCCGGCAAGTACTCCTATGGCTCGTCCGGCACGGGTGGTATCCAGCACATGCTGATGGAGCTGTACAAATCGCTGACCGGCATCCAGATGACCCACGTGCCCTACCGCGGCGCGGGCCCGGCCCTGAACGACGCGGTTGCCGGCCAGATCCCCATGATTCTGGACAACCTGCCTTCGGCACTGCCTTTCATCAAGGACAACCGCCTCAAGGCCATCGCCGTGGCCGCTCCCCAGCGTCTGGCTGTGCTGCCTGATGTGCCCACCTTCAAGGAGGTGGGTCTGCCCCAGGTCAATCGCATGGCTTCCTACGGCATCCTGGGCCCTAAGGGCATGGACAAGGCCATGGTCGAAAAGATCAACGCCGCCGTGAAGAAGGTGCTGCAGGACCCCGCAGTCAAGAAGCGCATCGAAGACACCGGCTCGCTGGTGGTGGGCAACTCGCCTCAGGAATTCGCCAAGGAACTGAAGGAAGAGTACGAAACCTACAAGCAGGTCGTGGCCAAGCAGAAGCTGACACTGGACTAAGCAGCTGATCCGCTGCTGATGCAGTGGCGGACGCCGCAAGCCCGAATTGCCGTCGAGGCCATTCGGGCTTTGTTTTTTTATTTGCCGTTTCCGGGCAGCAGCAGAATCTTGCCGATGCTGACCCCGGACTCCATGTGCCTGTGCGCCTGGGCAGCGTCTGCCAAAGCGAAGGAGCTATCGATCACGGGCCGTATCGCTCCACTCTCCAATGCGCCAAGCCATCGCTGGGCAAAGCGCTGGACCATCGCCTGCTTGACTTCGGGCGAGCGTGATTTCATCACGGTTCCGAAGATCCGCAGATGGCGGTACAGCACCAGGTCCATGGGCAATGCAGCGCCCTGGGAGCCGCCCAGCAGGCCCACCATCACCATGCGCCCGCCGACGGCCAGCGATCGCACATTGGGCTCCAGGTAGGGGGCACCGACGAAATCGATCACGACGTCCACGCCTTTGCCGTCGGTGGCCTGGGCCACCACGGTCTGGAAGTCCTCGCTGCGATAGTCGATGAAGACATCGGCTCCGAAATCCAGGACCGCTTCGCGCTTGTCGCCGCTGGCCGTCGCAAAAACCCGGGCGCCCGCAGCATGTGCAAGCTGAACGGCAGCCGATCCGACACCACCCGCTGCCGCATGGATCAGCACCGACTCGCCGGCGCACAAGCCCGCCAGATGAAACAGGGCTTCGTGTGCGGTCACGAACACCTCGGGTATCGCACCGGCATCCACCAGCTCCAAATTCCCAGGGACATGTATCGCCATGCGGTGGTCTATGCGCGAAATCTCGGCATAAGCGCCGCCGCCCACGATACCCATGACCCGGTCGCCTACGGAGAAGCCCTGCACCAAGGGGCCGGCCTCGATCACGGTTCCGGCGATCTCCAGGCCCATGGTGTCTGCGTCACCAAAGGAGGCTCGACCGTAGGCTCCCTTGCGGTGATAGAGGTCGGCACGATTGACGCCGATGGAGGCGTTGCGTACCAGCAAGTCGTGGGGACGAAGCTCAGGAGCCGGCAGCTCGCGGGGCACCAGCACCTCGGGCCCGCCAAAGTCGTCAAAAACAATGGCCTGCATGGTGGCGGGCTTTGCGGCGGGGATGGAGTCTGTCAAAAAGGTGGGCATATGGGTCGTTCTCGAAATATCTTTGAGCGCTGAAGATTACGACGCAAAGCTTTGTTTGCAATGCAGCGATTTCGCTCTACATTGATGCAAATTTGCATCAACTGTTGAGCCATGAACTGGGACGATACCCGCATCTTTCTCGCCCTGAGCCGCACGCACTCATTGCGGGCCGCAGCGCGCAGCCTGGGCATTGATCAGGCAACGGTAGGGCGACGCCTGAATGCGCTGGAGTCCGAGCTGGGAGCCAAGCTGTTTCTGCGCGCCAAGGATGGATACCTGCTCACGGCCGCTGGCGAGGTGGCACTGGCTGCGGCAAGGCGTATGGAGAGTGCAGCCCTGGACTTGCGCACCAAGATCGAGGGACAGGATGAAAATCCCGGCGGTCTGGTGCGCGTGACAAGCACCGATTCCATCGCCATTGACCTGTTGTTGCCCGCTGTCGAGCGTTTGCAGCAGCACTGGCCGAATATCCGCGTGGATCTGGAAGTCTCCACCCAGTTGCTCAGCCTCGGTCGCCGGCAGGCGGATATTGCTTTTCGCAACGTCAGGCCTGATACCCCGGAGCTGGTGGTTCGCCGTGTGGCTTCGTGGCCTGTGGGGCTGTTCGCAAGCACGAGCTATCTGGCTCGCTTTGGCGAGCCCGCCCCTGAAGACGAGTTGCGCGGTCACCATCTGGTCGCATACGGGCCTTATCTGGAGCAGAGTCCGTTTCTGAGCATGGCCGGGGTGCCTGCGCGTCAGGCCAAGATTGCCATGTCGGTCCGCTCCAGTCTCCTCGTGCGCAGGGCGGTTGCGGCAGGCATCGGGATTGGGGAAATGCCGTTGTGGATGGGGGAGCGGGAAGGCCTGGTGCGTATCTGGCCGCAACGCCGACGCCCGAACGACTATGAAGTCTGGCAGGTCATGCATCCCGATCTTCAGCGCACGGCCAGGGTGAGAGCGGTTGCGCAGTTCCTGGCGGAGGCTTTCGATGGCCCATCAGCCGGTATCAGCTGAAGCAGGCTCAGCGCTTGCGATGGCCGGTATCCGACCCTGATCTTCATGGTGCGCCGAGCTGATTTCAGCTCGGCGCACTCCTCGACAGCGTGTACGCTAGCCCTATGTCAGAAGCCCCTAAAAAAGCACGCGAGTCCCAGATTCCCGAGGACTGGCCGCAGCCCTTGCCGCAGAGTCAGGATGCCCTCGATGAGTTCATCGATGCCCTGCTGCTGGAGGACGGGCTTTCGCGCAATACCTTGTCCGCCTACCGGCGTGATCTGACGGCGGCTGCGCGCTGGCTGGCGCAGTTGCAGCCGCCCAAGGCGCTGGATGCAGCGCTGGAAGCGGATTTGCAGAGCTACTTCACGGCCCGAGTGGAGGGCACCAAGGCCACTTCCTCGAACCGGCGGCTGACGGTCCTGCGCCGCTACTTTCTTTGGGCGCTGCGCGAAAAGCGCATCGCTGCCGACCCCACGGTGCGCATGCTGGCTGCCAAACAACCGCCGCGCACGCCCAAGACCCTGACCCAGGAGCAGGTCGAGGCCCTGCTTGATGCACCCGATGTGGAGACTGCGCTGGGTCTGCGCGATCGCGCCATGCTGGAGCTGATGTATGCCAGTGGTCTGCGCGTCAGCGAGCTGGTGGGGGTGCGCATGCATGAGCTGGACTTGCGCTCAGGCGTGTTGCGCGTGACGGGCAAGGGGCGCAAGGAGCGGATGGTGCCGTTCGGTCAGGAGGCGCAGCACTGGCTGGAGCGCTATCTGCTGCAGGCGCGAGCGGCGATTCTGGGAGGGCAGCAGACCGAAGAGGTGTTTGTGACCCAGCGCGGCGCGGGCATGAGCCGCGTGATGTTCTGGGTCATCGTCAAGAAATGTGCGCAGATCGCGGGGATCAGCTCGCCCCTCTCACCGCATACGCTGCGCCATGCATTTGCCACGCATTTGCTCAACCATGGCGCCGATCTGCGCGTGGTGCAGATGTTGCTGGGACATGCCGATATCTCCACCACCACCATCTACACCCATGTGGCGCGCGAGCGGCTCAAGGCCCTGCACGCCGAGCATCACCCGCGCGGCTGAGCAGGCCTAGGCAGCCGGGCTGGCCAACTGCAGGTGGTAGAGCCCCCAGACGGCGGCAGGAAAGCGTTGCTTGACCGGCAACTGGCCGAGCTCCGGAATCTGATGGGCAGCAAAAATGGCCCAGAGCGGGCCCACGCCACCCATGGCCAACGGCACGCCGTCCAGCTGGGTGGCGATCAGCATGCGCCAGCGCACGGCCTGGGCCAGCGGTATCTGGCTGCGATAGCCGTCTATGCCCTGCAAGGTCAGCTGCAGGCCTTGAGCCATGGACTGGCCCACATCCACGCCAGCGGCCTGCAGCACCTGCTCCAGCAGCGGGCCTTGCAGGCTGTGCTCGGCTTCGTCGTATTCAAGCCTGGTCCTGAGCGTCTGCTGCTCCAGGCTGTTGAGCGCATCCATGCCGCAGGACCAGGCTGCATCGAACAGATAGCCATGCATGATCAGCATGCGGTCCGCCACGGGCTGAGGCTTGCCACGATTGGCTTGCACGCCGGGGCCGCTGATGGTGAGCACCGCGGGTTGCAAACCATCGAGCACGCAGGGGCGCGAGGCCTTGCGCGTGGTCGTGGCCGATGCGGGCAGGGCCATGGCGCCCAGTGCAGCGCCCGCAGCACCGCCTTGCAGCAGCAAGGAGCGACGTGAAAGAGGGTTTTGTTCTGCCATGGGTGCTTTCTCTGTGGTGATGGCTGCAGTCTAGCGGCAAGGCTTGCGGCCGTCATTGCGGCATGCCGACCAAGACGCTGGCCAGCTGCAGTGTTGGTCTATTTGAATGTTTGAAGTTTTATTTTGATGTTTTCTGTCCAATGAATTGACGAATCGTCGTTCAAATCAACCTGGGAATTCACTTTGGTCAAAAATGCAGGTCTTGATTTTTGGATTTCGAGTGATGACTAACTTTCTGCGTCGCAGCATGCTGACCTGTGCCCTGGCAGCCGTGCTGCCTGCCACCTTGTCCCTGAATGTCCAGGCGGCCGACAAAGCCGACGCGGCTGGCTGGCCCAGCCGTCCCATTCGTCTGGTGGTGTCCTATCCTGCCGGGGGGGTGAGCGATGTGGTGGCCCGTGCTCTGGGTGAAAAGCTGTCGCAGTCGCTGGGCCAGTCGGTGGTGATCGACAACAAGGCCGGTGCGGGTGGCGCGATTGGCCTGGATCAGGTCGCCAAGTCCAACCCCGATGGCTACACGCTGGGCTTTTCGTCCATCAGCCCGCTGACGCTGAGTCCCCATCTGGGCAAGCCGCTGTTCGATCCGCACAAGGATATCGTTCCGGTGGTCAGCGTGATGTACTCGCCCGTGCTGCTGCTGGGCACCACCCGCCTGACTGCCAAGAGCTTTCCCGAGCTGATGACCCAGGCCAAGGCCCATCCCGGCGACGTGCGCTGGGCCACAGCCGGTCTGGCGTCGCTGGGTCACATCATGCTCGAGCAGATTGCCGATCAGGGCAAGGTGCAGATCACCCATGTGCCTTACAAGGGCGGCGGCCAGCAGCTCAATGACGGGCTGAGCGCACAGTTCGAGGTGTTGTCCACGAATGCCGGCCCGGCCGTGATGCAGCATATCAAGGCCGGCAAGTTCAAGGCCCTGGCCGTGGGTGCTCCGACGCGTCTGGACTCCCTGCCTCAGGTGCCCACGCTGGCCGAGCTGGGTTACAAGAACGCCAACACCACATCGGTCTTCGGCATCTTCGCTCCTGCGGGTGTGCCCGCTGCCGTGCTGGCTCGACTGAATGCCGAGGTGAACAAGGCGCTGGCGCTGCCCGAGATTCGTCAGCGTCTGGAGGCCACGGACAATGTACCTACCGGTGGCAAGGCTGCGGACTTTGCCAAGCAGATCGAGGCCGAGTCCAGGTCCAACGCCCAGATCATCAAGGCTGCAGGCATCCAGACCAACTGATCGGGACACTCTGCAATGACAAAGGGCTTGCGGTCACATCGGCCGCAAGCCCTTTGTCCTTGTGCGCATCAAGCGCACTGAAGTGTCGCCAGGCGGACTGGCTCAGATCACTTCGCTGGCGAGGTTGTCGGCCCAGCTCAGTGCCTGCAGATGGGCCCAGTTGACCTGATGGTTGGACAGCTGCAGTGCATTGGCCGCACGGGCAAAAGCCGCTTCGTCGCCCGACTCGCAGGCGCGCGTCAGATCCAGGAAGGGCGCAAAAACGCCCTGATTGTGTACCAGTGCATCGACCACGGACTGGGGCAGCGCCACGGATTCAAGGGCCTTGGCCATGGGCTGGCTCAGCATCACATCGAGCAGCGAGAAAACGCCCACGACGAAGGCGTGGTCGCATTCTTCGGGTGGCAGCAGCTCGGCGGTCAGCAGCTCCATGAGCCGGCCGCGCACCACGGCTGTCTGGCCCACTGCCGGCGGTGTGCCGCCGGCGCGCGAGGTGGTCAGCAGCAGGGCTGCCCAGCGGAACAGCTTCTTGAGTCCCAGAATCATCACCGCGTGGCGGAAGGAGGTGATCTCGCAGGACAGGCCGAAGCCCGAGCTGTTGATGAAGCGCAGCAGGTTGAAGGACAGCGTGGGGTCCTTCTTGAGCAGCTCTTCGATCTCTTCCGTGCTGGCCTGCTGGCGCACCAGGTTGATGAGCTGGATGATGGTGGTCTGCGTGGGGCGGATGGTGCGCGCCTGCACGAGCTGGGGCTGGGCGAACCAGTAGCCCTGGAACAGCTTCACGCCCAGGCCCAGCATATGCTCGAACTGCTCGGACGTCTCGACCTTCTCGGCCACGATCTGGGCACGTGTATAGGTCTGGGCAAACTTCACCAGCTTTTCGGCATGCTCGATCGCGAAGCTCTGCATGTCCAGCTTGACGAAGGAGGCCATGGGCAGCCAGGACGCATAGTTGCGGCGCAGCAGGTTCTGGTCAAAGGCCAGGCGAAAGCCGCGCTGGCGCAGGGCTGCGAACGTAGGCAGGCAGGCTTCGATGTTTTCCTGCGTGGCCTCGGCGGGCAGGGACGGCACCTCCAGTACCACGCGGTCGGGGTGAATCAGCTCCAGGTGGCCGCCGCTCAGACTGTCATGGGTGCAGTTGATGAAAACCGTTTTCTTGCCCACCAGGGCTTCGGCGCCGGCATAGGACAGGGCGTTGAACAGCAGTGCCGCATCGGATGCCGCGGTGTGCGCGTTATGTGCCACCGAACGGTCAAACAGCTCGTAGCCATACACATCCCGTTTTTCATCGACGATGGCCTGGCGCGCAATGCTGGCCATATTGGCCTCGTCCTTGTCTGTAACGGGGCTGGCAGCCGGTGAAGAGGCGTTTGTGTCAGAGGTATCCATGTCGGTTATCGCTTGGGTGTGGGGTGGGGGAGCGCCGTCACTCGGACAGACACTCCGTCCAGCTCAGCGCCTGCAGATGTGCGTGATTGATGTCCCGGTGCTCCAGCTCCAGGCTGCAGGCGCTGCGGTCGAACTGCTCCTGGTCATGACTCTCGCAAGCCTTGGTGAGCATCAGCAGCTCGCCCAGAATGCCTTCGTGATGCAGCAGGGCGGCGGACACCGATTCGGATACCGGAATCAGTGCCAGTGCCGCAGGCAAGGGCATGCCCAGCATGCGGTCCAGCATGGAGAACATGCCGCAGATGAAGGCCAGATCGGCGTCGGTTTCGGTCAGCGAGTGCTTGGCCAGCAGCTCCATCAGGCGGCCGCGAA
>NZ_JBKFBC010000001.1:745783-758403 GCF_053345995.1 Comamonas sp. C24C
CGGCCTGCTTGAACGAAGTGATCTGGCGATGGGCCCCAAAGCTGGCCGAGTTGATGAGGCGCAGCAGGTTGAAGGCCAGGGCTGCGTCCTTCTTGAGAACTTCCTCGATCGCATCGGTGCTGGCCTGCTCGCGCACCAGTGTCAGCAACTGGATGATGCTTTGCTGCGTGGGAGTCAGCAGGCGGGTCTGCATCACCGTTGGGCGGGCAAACCAGAAACCCTGGAAAAGCTCGATGCCCAGGCGCTGGCCCAGCTCATGCTGGTGGGCGCTTTCGACTTTTTCGGCAATCAGTTCGGCGCGGGTGTGGCGGTTGGCAAACTTGACCAGCACCGTGAGCTGGTCCGGCGCCAGCGTGGAAAGATCGAGCTTGATGTAGTCGGCCAGCGGCAGCCAGGCCGCGTACACCGACTCCAGCACCGTGTGATTGAAGGCCAGATGAAAGCCCTGGTCCTTGAGTGCCAGCAGCGTGGGCAGGCGGGCCGCGACCTCATGCACGGCGGCATGGCCCAGGGGAGGGATCTCCAGCACCACCTTGTCGGCCGGCAGCAGCTCCAGGTGCTCGCCGGTCAGACCTTCGTGAGTGCAGTTCACGAACATGAGCTTGGTGCCGACCAGATCTTCCTCGCCTGCATGCGTGAGGGCCGCAAAGATCAGCGTCGCATCTGAGGCCATGGTGTGACCATAGGGCGAGCGCGAGCGGTTGAACAGCTCGTAGCCAATGATTTGCTGCAGCCCGTTGACGATGGGCTGACGTGCAATCATGCCTTTGGACAGGTTGCGCGGCGAGGCGAATGCCTGGTCCTCTATGGTTTGTTCACTCATTGCTGCATGACATCTGTGTGAGAAATGGTTGGCGGTGCCGGTTATTGTAAGAATGAGCCGATCATAGTGTCAGCTTCATCTGTTCAGGCAGTTTGCGCAAACAACTTCGGCAAGCGGCCCCGAACTCACTATCGATTTTTGATTCGAGTCAAGAAAACAGCCTAGATCTGTTGCAGCCAGGCGATTTCGGTCGCGGTGAAGCCTGCGGCGCGGCGCGCCTTCTCGTTGAAGGGCGGTCGCAGGCGCGGCGCTTCATAGCGGGCCGTCAGCTCCAGATACCAGGACTCGGGGTCGAGGCCGTTTTTCTCGCACAGCCAGCGATACCAGTGGTTGCCTATGGCGACGTGGCCGACTTCCTCGCGCAGGATGATGTCCAGGATGTCGCAGGCCGTCAGCGCATCGGGCGCATGGGTGTTGCGCAGCTTGTTCTGGATTTGCGGCGTGGCGTCCAGGCCGCGCGCTTCCAGGGTTCTGGGAACCAGGGCCATGCGGGCCATGATGTCGCCTGCGGTTTTCTCGCACATGGTCCACAGGCCCTGGTGGGCCGGGTGGTCGCCATAGTCCTGTCCGTGGTGCTGGCGCAGGTGGTCGCGCAGCAGGCGGAAATGCTTGGCTTCCTCGGCGGCCACCTGCAGCCAGTCGTGGTAGTACTGCTCGGGCATGCCGTCGAAGCGCCAGACGGCATCCAGTGCAAGGTTGATGGCATTGAACTCGATGTGCGCTATGGCGTGGATGAGCACGGCCCGGCCTTCGAGGGTGGCCGGCGAGCGGCGCGCCACGGCCGTGTGGTGCCTGAGCTCGGGCCGGGCCGGACGGCCGGGCAGCTCGGATTCGGCAACAACCGGTACCTGGGCTGTTTCTGCTATTGAATAGAGAGCTTTTTGCGCATGCAGCTCAATGGCTGCAGCCGCTTTCTGCTCTGGGTCTGCAAGACACAAGACCTCTAGCGCGCGATGACGTAACTCCATCCCTACAATTCTAGGTTCTATAAAGAAGCAACCCACTGGGAGACAAGCACATGGCAATTTACGAACTCGACGGCGTTGCGCCGCAGATCGACGAGACCGCCTGGGTGGCCGACAGCGCCGAGGTCATGGGCCGCGTCAAGCTGGACCGGGACGCCAGCGTCTGGTTCGGAACCGTCATTCGTGGGGACACCGAAAACATCAGCATCGGTGCGGGCTCCAACATCCAGGATGCCAGCGTGCTGCATGCCGATTTCGGTAAACCGCTGACGGTGGGTTGCAATGTGACGGTTGGCCACCAAGTAATGCTGCATGGCTGCACGATTGGCGATGGCTCGCTCATCGGTATCGGTGCAGTGGTGCTCAACGGCGCCAGGATCGGCAGGAACTGCCTGGTGGGCGCTGGCTCGCTGGTGACCGAGGGCAAGGAGTTCCCCGACGGCTCCATGATCCTCGGCAGTCCTGCCAAGGTCGTGCGCGAGCTCTCGCCCGAGCAGATCGAAGGTCTGGGCCAGAGCGCCAGAAACTATGTTGAAAATGCTCGCCGCTTCAAGCGCGGCTTGCGCAAGCTGGGCTGAGGGCCCGGCTTTTTACCGGAATCGATTAGCGTGTCTGAACTGCATAAATTCATTTTTGACGGCCTGCCCGTGCGTGGTGCCATCGTCCGCCTGACTGACTCCTGGCAGGAGATCCTGCGGCGCCGTGCCGGCAACAAGGACACCGGTGCCTACCCTGAGGCCGTCAGCACCCTGCTTGGCGAGATGACGGCAGCCGGTGTCCTCATGCAGTCCAACATCAAGTTCAATGGCGCGCTGGTGTTTCAGGTCATGGGTGACGGTCCGGTCAAACTGGCCGTGGCCGAAGTGCAGTCGGATCTGAGCATGCGCGCCACGGCATCGCTGGTGGGCGAGGCCAATCTGCCCCTGCGCGGCCAGCTGGCTCCGCTGGCAGAGCTGGTCAATGCCCATGGCGCGGGCCGCTGTGCCGTCACGCTGGACCCCAAGGACCGTCAGCCCGGTCAGAACCCCTATCAGGGCGTGGTGCCGCTCAACGATGCTGCCGGTGGCCGCTTCGAGCGCCTGTCGGATGCGCTGCAGTTCTACATGATGCAGTCCGAGCAGCTCGACACCGTGATGGTGCTGGCCGCCAACGACCAGATTGCTGCCGGCCTGATGCTGCAGCGCATGCCTGTGAAGGGCGAGGCGAATCTGGCCGCAGCCACAGAAAGCGGTGATGCCGAGCACGATGCCCAGGGCCTGAACGAGGAATACAACCGCATTGCGACGCTGGCCTCCAGCCTGACGCAGCAGGAGCTGTTGACGCTGGACGTGGAAACCATTTTGCGGCGCCTGTTCTGGGAGGAGAAGCTGCTGCGCTTCGCTCCGCAGGCCGACGAGCAGGCCCCGCGTTTCGCCTGCACCTGCAGCCGTGACCGGGTGGCTGCCATGCTGACCTCGCTGGGCGAGGAAGAGGTGGATTCCATCGTGGCCGAGCGCGGCAAGATCGAAGTGGGTTGCGACTTCTGCGGCCAGCAATACCAGTTCGATGCCATCGATGCGGCGCGTCTGTTCACCGACGTGCAAAAACAGCCTCCCAGCTCCAGCGCGGTGCAGTAAGGCTCGCTGCCTTGCGCCTGCTGTCGCAGCAGGCCTTTGAGCTGGTGCAGTATGCGGGCATGGCGCAAGACCTGCCAGTCTCGGCGCCGGGATGCGCCTCAGGAGGCGTTTTTCAGGGCTTCGAACAGCGCCAGTTCGCACTCGGGATCGCCGCATTGCTCACAGGCCTTGCGGCGTATTTTCTGGCTGGAGTTCCAGGGGTTCTGGCTTGAGATCCAGTCCCAGTCTGCGGTTGGGGCCGTGAACTTGAGGGATGCGGCCAGTTGCTGCCATTGGGCAGACGGCCTGCCGTAGAGCATCACATAGCTCTGTGCGCGTGCGTGCAGCAGTTCACGCCACCGGCTGATCTGTTGCGCGATGGCCGGCTCCGGGTCGGTATCGCGCCAATCCTGTCCCAGCACATAGACCAGGGCATCGGTCGGCCATTCATCACCGGCCGCAGGGGCCATGCATTGCCAGGGGCCGGCCAGGCCTGCATCCAGACGGACCTGCAGCAGGCCATGCGCCATGCTGCGCGCCAGGGCATGGGGAGCGCCCAGCAGCACCACCGTGGGCGCAGGAACAGCAAAGCCAGCGCGGGGCTGGCTTCGGGACGGAGCGGGCGCCGGATCAGCGCCTGGAAACCTGAATATAGATTTCATTGGGTTTGACCATGCCCAGTTCGTAGCGGGCCTTTTCTTCCACGGTGGACAGGCCGTCCTTGAGGTCGTTGACCTCGGACTGCAATCTGTCGTTTTCCGATTTTTCGAGGGCGTTGGCCGCGTACTGATCGTTGATCTGCTGCTGCAGCTCGTGCACATAGGCCATGCTGCCATTGCCCAGCCAGAGCTGGGCATGAATGGCGGTCAGCAAGACCAGCAAAGTGACACAGACGACGCGGTTAACCATACAAAAACCTGGTGGAATCAAGGGTAAGTGCCCTGGCCGCAAAGCGGTTGCCGGGCACTTACTTCAGCTGCGCACTTTAGCGCAGGTTGTAGAAGGCAGCGCGGCCGGGGTACTCGGCGACATCGCCCAGGTCTTCCTCAATGCGCAGCAGCTGGTTGTACTTAGCGATACGGTCGGAGCGGCTCATGGAGCCAGTCTTGATTTGACCAGCATTCAGGCCCACGGCGATGTCGGCAATGGTGCTGTCTTCGGTTTCGCCCGAACGGTGCGAGATCACGGCGGTGTAGCCGGCGCGCTTGGCCATTTCGATGGCGGCGAAGGTCTCGGTCAGGGTGCCGATCTGGTTGATCTTGATCAGGATCGAGTTGGCGATGCGCTTTTCGATGCCTTCCTTGAGGATCTTGGTGTTGGTCACGAACAGGTCGTCACCCACCAGCTGAACCTTGGCGCCCAGGCGCTCGGTCAGGATCTTCCAGCCATCCCAGTCGCCTTCGTGCATGCCGTCTTCGATGGAGATGATGGGGTACTTGTCGCACCAGCCGGCCAGCATGTCGGTCCACTGGGTCGAAGTCAGTGTCATATTGCCTTCGCCGGCCAGCACGTACATGCCGTCCTTGTAGAACTCGGATGCTGCGCAGTCCAGGCCCAGGGCGATCTGCTCGCCGGGCTTGTAGCCGGCCTTTTCGATGGCTTCGATGATCAGCTGGATCGCGGCTTCGTGGTTTTCCACGGAGGGTGCGAAACCGCCTTCGTCGCCCACGGCGGTGGACATGCCATTGTGGTGGATGATGGCCTTCAGCGCGTGGAAGACTTCGGCGCCCCAGCGCACGGCTTCACGGAAGGTGGGGGCGCCCACGGGAATGATCATGAACTCTTGCAGGTCCAGCGAATTGTTCGCGTGGGCGCCGCCGTTGATCACGTTCATCATGGGCACGGGCAGCTGCACGCCGCCCATGCCGCCGAAGTAGCGGTACAGGGGCAGGCCGGCTTCTTCGGCTGCGGCGCGGGCCACGGCCATGGAGACGGCCAGCATGGCGTTGGCGCCCAGGCGGCTCTTGTTGTCGGTGCCGTCCAGGTCGATCAGCGTCTTGTCCAGGAAAGCCTGCTCGGAAGCATCCAGGCCCAGCACGGCTTCGGAGATTTCGGTGTTGATGTGCTCAACAGCCTTCAGGACACCCTTGCCCAGGTAACGGCTCTTGTCGCCATCACGCAGTTCAATGGCTTCGCGCGAGCCGGTGGATGCGCCCGATGGCACGGCGGCACGGCCCATCACGCCGGATTCCAGCAGCACGTCGCACTCAACGGTGGGGTTGCCGCGGCTGTCCAGCACTTCGCGGCCTACGATGTCAACAATGGCACTCATTGCATTTCCTTTGGGTTTCTGAAATCGGTACGTGCAGGCTGACTTCTTTCATGAAATCACGCCCAAGCGCTTGTGCATGAGCGCAAGCTGCTATCAAAATTGTGAAGCCGACTCTTCTCCACATGCTGCGCGCGCCATGCACGCGACGAGTATGGAAGAGGCTGCGGCGGCTATTGTGCACAAATTTGGTGGGCCGCTTTTGCCTTGACGTGTTGCAGCCGTCGAAATTCTTGCGCAAGACGTTTCTGTGCAAGCATTCGGACACAAAAGCGGATACAAAAAAGGCATGACGCCACGCTTCATCGTGTCGGTCATGCCGGGGTGCATCATCTGCTCAGACGCCTGGGGCCGCCTTGGGGCGGACCGGGCGTAGGGACCTGGGGGCCTGCAGCGAGGCCTTCATGCCGGTGCTGATGCCTTGTGTATGCATGCTCAGGCCTGGAAGTGGTCTTCCAGGAAGCCGTTGCGCTTGGTCACATCGTCCAGCGCCACCAGGGTTTCGAGCAGGGCCTTCATGTGCTTGAGCGGCACGGCATTGGGGCCGTCCGACAGGGCATTGCAGGGATCGGGATGGGTTTCCATGAACAGGCCTGCCACGCCCACGGCCACGGCCGCACGCGAGAGCACGGGCACCATCTCGCGCATGCCGCCGCTGGAGGTGCCGTTGCCGCCGGGCAGCTGCACGCTGTGAGTGGCGTCGAACACGACAGGGGCGCCGGTCTCGCGCATGATGGCCAGCGAGCGCATGTCGCTGACCAGATTGTTGTAGCCAAAGCTGGCGCCGCGTTCGCAGGCCGTGAAGCTGTCTGCGGGCAGGCCCGCTTCCACCGCCGCAGCGCGGGCCTTGTCGATGACATTCTTCATGTCATGCGGGGCCAGGAACTGGCCCTTCTTGATGTTCACGGGCTTGCCCGACTGGGCCACGGTGCGGATGAAGTCCGTCTGGCGGCACAGGAAGGCGGGGGTCTGCAGCATGTCGACCACAGACGCCACATAAGGCACTTCGGCTTCGGTGTGCACATCGGTGAGGATGGGCACGTTCAATTCCTTCTTCACCTTGGCGAGGATTTCCAGGCCTTTTTCCATGCCGGGGCCGCGAAAGCTGGTGCCGGAGGAACGGTTGGCCTTGTCGAAGCTGCTCTTGAAGATGAAGTTGATGCCCAGCGAGGACGTGATTTCCTTGAGTTGCCCGGCCACGTCCATCTGCAGCTGTTCGGATTCGACCACGCAAGGGCCGGCGATCAGAAAGAAGCGCTTGTCCAGACCAATATCAAAGCCGCAGAGTTTCATGGGGGTTCCTTTTTGCACGCCGTGCATGCTTCAAAAACTGAAGCTGCTAGCGCTCTATGTTGAATGACTTCAACATCATTTGATGCTGAAGTCATTGATTTTCAAGCGCTGGCAGCTCCTATTTCAGGATTGATTCCGGAGGAAGGGAATCAGGCCTTCTTGCCCGACTGGGCCTTGTTGTCCATGGCCGCCTTGATGAAGGCGTTGAACAGCGGGTGACCATCCCAGGGAGTGGACTTGAACTCGGGGTGGAACTGCACGCCGATGTACCAGGGGTGGACCTTGGCGGGCAGCTCGACGATTTCGGTCAGCTGTTCGCGCTGGGTCAGGGCCGAGATCACCAGACCGGCGTCGCGCAGCTGGTCCAGATACTGGGTGTTGGCTTCATAGCGGTGGCGGTGACGCTCGGTCACCACGTCGCCGTAGATGCTGTGCGCCAGCGTGCCCTTTTGCACGTCGGAAGACTGTGCGCCCAGACGCATGGTGCCGCCCAGGTCGGAGTTCTCGTCACGGGTCTTGATCGTGCCGTCCGCGTCCTTCCACTCGGTGATCAGTGCGATCACGGGGTTGGGGGTGGCGGAGTCGAACTCGGTGGAGTTGGCGCCAGCGAGGCCGGCCACATGGCGGGCGTACTCGATGGTGGCGACCTGCATGCCCAGGCAGATGCCCAGGTAGGGTACCTTGTTCTCGCGGGCAAACTTGGCCGTAGAGATCTTGCCTTCCACGCCGCGCGAGCCGAAGCCGCCGGGCACCAGAATGCCGTCGTAGTCCTTGAGCAGCTTGGTGGCATCCGCGTCGTGGATGGTCTCCGAGTCCACATGCGTGATCTTCACGCGCACATGGTTGCGCATGCCGGCGTGCTTGAGCGCTTCGTTGACCGACTTGTAGGCGTCGGACAGTTCCACGTACTTACCCACCATGGCAATCTTGACTTCGCCCTGGGGATGCTCGGTCTCATAGACCAGATCGTCCCAGCGCTTGAGATTGGTGGGAGGCGTGTTCAGGCGCAGCTTGTCGCAGATCAGGCCGTCCAGACCCTGCTCGTGCAGCATGCGCGGCACCTTGTAGATGGTGTCCACGTCCCACATGGAGATCACGCCCCACTCGGGCACATTGGTGAAGAGGGAGATCTTGCTCTTTTCCTCTTCGGGCACCTGGTGCTTGGCGCGGCACAGCAGCGCATCGGGCTGGATGCCGATTTCGCGCAGCTTCTGCACGGTGTGCTGGGTGGGCTTGGTCTTGAGCTCGCCGGCCGTCTCGATGAACGGCAGGTAGGTCAGGTGCACAAAGGCGGAGTTGTTGGGACCGAGCTTGAGCGCCAGTTGGCGCGCGGCTTCCAGGAAGGGCAGGGACTCGATGTCGCCCACGGTGCCGCCGACTTCGCAGATGGCCACATCCACTTCGTGGTCGGTGCCCAGGCCCGCGCCGCGCTTGATGTATTCCTGAATCTCGTTGGTGACATGGGGGATGACCTGCACGGTCTTGCCCAGATAGTCGCCACGGCGTTCTTTTTCCAGCACGGACTGATAGATGCGGCCCGTGGTGAAGTTGTTGCTCTGACGCATGCGCGTTTCGATGAAACGCTCATAGTGGCCCAGGTCCAGATCGGTCTCGGCTCCGTCATCGGTCACAAACACTTCGCCGTGCTGGAAGGGCGACATGGTGCCCGGGTCCACGTTGATGTAGGGATCGAGCTTGATGAGGGTGACTTTGAGACCGCGCGACTCGAGGATCGCTGCAAGGGAGGCTGAGGCGATTCCCTTACCGAGGGAAGACACCACACCGCCGGTGACGAAGACGAACTTGGTCATGTCTTTTTTTGGTGGTGGTAAAACAGGATTATAGGTTCGCCACGAATTTCGGCGTGGCGTACAGGGATGCTTGTGCGGCGGCAAAGCCGCTCAGGTCTGATAAATTGCGCAGCATGAATGACGTGTTCGCAGGCAAACATCTGGTGCTGGGTCTCTCCGGAGGCGTGGCTTGTTACAAATCGGCCATGCTGTGCCGCTTGCTGGTCCAGGCCGGTGCCACGGTACAGGTGGTCATGACGGAGGCCGCCGAGCAGTTCATGACGGCAGTCACCATGCAGGCGCTTTCTGGGCGCGCAGTCTACACCTCCCAGTGGGATGTGCGCGAGCCCAACAACATGCCCCACATCAATCTGAGCCGTGAGGCCGATGCCATTCTCATCGCGCCCTGCAGCGCGGACTTCATCGCACGTCTGGTGCAGGGCCGCTCGGACGAGCTGCTCAGCCTGATGTGCCTGGCACGCCCGATGGAGAGCGTGCCCCTGCTGCTGGCCCCGGCCATGAACCGCGAGATGTGGGCCCACCCCGCGACCCAGCGCAATCTGGCTCAGGTGCAAGCCGACGGAGCCCAGGTGCTGGGCGTGGGCAACGGCAGCCAGGCCTGCGGCGAGACCGGCGACGGTCGCATGCTGGAGCCCGAGGAAATCATGGAGGAGCTGGCGGCGCACTTCACGGCCAAGAGCCTGCAGGGCCAGCATCTGCTGGTGACGGCAGGCCCGACCTTCGAGGCGATCGATCCGGTGCGCGGTATCACCAATCTTTCGAGCGGCAAGATGGGCTTTGCGATTGCCCGAGCGGCGCGCGAGGCCGGTGCCCAGGTCACGCTGGTGGCTGGCCCGGTACATCTGCCCACGCCGCGCGGAGTGACGCGCATCGACGTGCAGTCGGCGCGCCAGATGCAGACCGCCGTGCAGTCCCTGGTGGCTGGGGCCTCGATCTTCATTGCCACGGCCGCCGTTGCCGACTGGCGCCCGGCCGAGTTTTCCGACCAGAAGATCAAGAAGGACGGATCGGGCGATGTGCCAGCCATGGACTTTGTCGAGAATCCCGACATTCTTGCCGGTGTGGCCCAGTCCGACCAGGCCCGGTCGGGCAGGCTGTACTGCGTGGGCTTTGCGGCCGAAAGCCATGATCTGCTCAGGCACGCCAGCGCCAAGCGCCTGCGCAAGAGCGTGCCGCTACTGGTGGGCAATATCGGCCCCGCCACCTTTGGCAAGGACGACAATGCCCTGCTGCTGATCGACGATCAGGGCTCCAAGGAGCTGCCCCATGCCAGCAAGGACGTGCTGGCACGCCAGCTGGTCGATGAAATTGCGCAGCGCCTGAGCGCCAAGCGTCCCTGACCCGTGACCCCAGGAGTCCGAACATGAATCTCTCCAGCTATGAAGGCCCGCGCAATGGCGACTATGTGGCTTATGTGGATCAGCTGATGCGAGCCAGTCCCGAGTACCGCCGCACGCTGCGCAGCATCGACGGAGCGATCCAGACCGCGGTCGTCACGCCCGGCTCCCAGGCCGCCTCGCCCATGTCCCAGCTGCGCAGCACCTTGCAGAAGGCGCGCGACATGGCGGAGCAGGCGCAGCAGGTGCCGGGAGCGCGAACCACGGCGGCCGGTCCACCGGTCCAGCGCACTGCAGGTGCACGGCGGCCCAATACGGCCGTGACCAAGCAGGAGGCGCAGCAGCGCTTCAAGGCCATGGAGCGCCAGATCGAGGGACAGAAGGCCCAGACCGGCCGCAAGCCCTGGGTGTCTCCGGGCTCGCTGGCGCTGATCGTGGGCGGGGTGATCCTCTCCCAGTTCATCCAGGGCTTTGGCGTGCTGCTCGCCCTCATGGGCCTGATGTCGGCGGTGGGCGGCGTGCTCAGGCGCCTGCAAGGCCGCTGACAGGCGCCAGGCGCCGACGCCTGCCCGGCAGAGGGCACAATGGCGCCCTTCAGGAAAACCGCTGGCGGCTGCTTGGCAGCTGCCGCAATGGATGCAAGGCCCGGTTCACGGGCCTTGTTTCAAGACAGACAAGATTAGTCAGATCCTTATGAATGTTGATGTAAAGATTCTCGATGCGCGCCTGCGCGACAACCTGCCCGCCTACGCGACTCCCGGCAGCGCCGGCCTGGACCTGCGTGCCTGCATCGATGCGCCGGTGACGCTGGAGCCCGGCCAGTGGCAGCTGATTCCCACCGGCATGGCGATGCATCTCAAGGATCCCCATTACGCGGCGCTGATCCTGCCGCGCTCGGGCATGGGTCACAAGCACGGAATCGTGCTGGGCAATCTGGTCGGCCTGATCGACTCCGACTACCAGGGCCAGCTCATGGTCAGCGCCTGGAACCGTTCGCAGACCGCCTTCACGCTGCAGCCCATGGACCGTCTGGCCCAGCTGGTCATCGTGCCCGTGGTGCAGGCACAGTTCAACCTGGTGGATGACTTTGCCGACGCCAGCGAGCGCGGCGAAGGCGGCTACGGCTCCACCGGCAAGCAGTAAGCCTGCCAAAAGGCCCGCACCTCGCGTGACATGAGCCGCCAGACCCGCCGTCGCTCTGCCTCCTGGACCAAGGTGCAGCTGGGCCGCGACCTGCATATGCGGCGGCGCCTGCAAAAACGCCACTGGCTGCGTCTGCATGCCGCTCTGACCGGCGGCCTGAGTCTGGCTGCCATGTCCCTGATCAGTCTGTGCCTGCTGCATGCCGGTGTGCACAGCATGGGGCTGCGCTATGGGCTTGCGCTGGCCTGCGGCTATCTGCTTTATCTGCTGCTGGTGCGCCTGTGGGCAGGCTGCATGCTGCGCCGCGACTGGGATGCGGGTGATGCAGGAGCCGAAGTTTCCGGCTCCGGCGGTAAATCAGGCAGTGCCGACACTGCGGGCTTTGAAAGCGGTCAGGGAGGCTCCTACGGCGGCGGCGGTGCCGGCGGCCACTGGGACGATGGCGCGGCCGTGCCTGAGATCGCGCCTGCGTCTCCGGGCCTGGAGCTGCCCGATGTCGATATGTCGGGGCTGGACGCGCTCGATGAAGGCGCCGTGGTGCTCGTGCCGGTGCTGCTGGTCTTTGCCGCCCTGCTGGTGGCGGTCACGGGCATGGGGTCGCTGGTGTGGCTGGTGTTCGGCGCCGATCTGTTCCTGACCGTGGCGGTAGAGGTGGCGTTTGCGCTGCTGATGACCCGAACCCTCTATGTGGTGGAGCGCGAAGGCTGGCTGCTGGCCGCGCTGCGCATCAGCTGGAAGCCCGTGCTGGGCGCCCTGGTCGCGGCCGTGGCGCTGGGGCTGCTCGCCGACTGGCTGTTTCCACAGGCCGATACCCTGGCACAGGTGCTGCGCAATCTTTGATCGGCCTCAGTCCTGGTGCCTGGCGCCAGGCAGTTGCAGCTTCATGCGCAGGCCGCCCAGCGGCGACGGCAGCGCCTGGATGCTGCCGCCATAGGTCTGAACCAGATCGCGCACGATGTCCAGGCCCAGACCGGCGCCGGGGCGCTGTTCGTCAAGCCGTTCTCCGCGGGCAAAGATGCGCTCGCGCAACTCGGGAGCAATGCCCGGGCCGTCGTCGTCTATGCACAGTGTCAGTTGCTGGCTGTCATCGCTGGCCGGCTCAATCTTCAACACCACCTGCCAGCGCGCCCATTTGCCGGCGTTGTCCAGCAGATTGCCCAGCATCTCCATCAGGTCCTGGGAGTCGCCCTTGAAGTCCCATTGGGTGGCATCCCCCTGCAGCTCGAAGCGTATGCCGCGCGCCGCATGCAGCTTGTCCATGGTGTGCACCAGGGAGTGCAGCGGGCCGGCCAGCGCGGTGCGCAGGCCATGGCCCTGCTGCGCCGCAGCGGCGGCGGCGCGGGCACGGGCCAGGTGATATTCGACCTGGCGGCTGGCACTGGCG
>NZ_JBKFBC010000001.1:758496-803664 GCF_053345995.1 Comamonas sp. C24C
GTCGCCAGCGGGCTGTCCTGCTGCGCTGCCGCGTTGCCCATGATGCTCAGCGGGGTGTTGACCGCATGGGCCAGATTGCCCGCCTGGGTGCGGGCCCGCTCCACCATCTCGGCATTCATGCGCAGCACATGGTTGAACTCCTGAACCAGGGGCATGATCTCGGCCGGGTGCTCGCCCCGGATTTCCGGAGCTTCCCCCTGGCTCACGGCGGCCAGCTGACGGCGCAAAGCGGCCAGCGGAGCCAGCGCCAGCTGCAGCTGCACGACCACGGCGGCGATCAGCCCCGCTGCCAGCATGCACAGCGCGGCCACCAGCATCTTGGTGAAGCGCTGCAGCGGCGTGGCCAGCATGGCCGAGTCGGCAGCAATCATCAGGCGCAGCGGCGGGGCATCGGCCTCGGGCAGCTGTACGGTACGCGTCACGATCACCAGGGTGTTGCCATTGCCGTCCGACATATGGCCATAGCTTGCCGGTGCATGCAGGGGCAGGGTGGGCTCCCAGACCTTGTCGGCCTGGAAGAAGGGCCAGTCCAGGGTCTGGTCCCAGAGCGAGCGCGAACGCTGGATGCCGGCCTGAACCGTCTGTTTGCCGGCCGCATCGAGCAGGTCCACCTGCCAGTACATGCCCGATAGCGGCTGCTGCAGCAAGGGGTCGCCGGAGAAGGGCGAGACCGTGACCGGGACGGCCTGGTCGGGCTGGTAGTTGACGGCGCCGCTGAGCCGGTCGAGCTTGGCCACCAGCTGGCTGCGCAGCTGCTGGGTGAGATGCTCGGCAAACAGCGTGCGCAGACCCCAGCCCGTGAGCAGCAGTGCTGCCAGCACCCAGATCAGGGCACCCGCCAGCAGTCGCAGGCGCAGCGAGTTCTTCCAGGAGCCCGCGCTCAGCGGTGGCGGCTGCTGGGTCATGGGGGAGTTCAGGGTGTGCTCGGACATAGGCTTTATTCTTGGTTGGATGGCGCGACCAGGCGATAGCCCAGGCCGCGCACGGTTTCGATCGAGCCAGCGGGCAGCTTTTTTCGCAGGCGCCCGACAAAGACCTCGATGGTGTTGGAGTCGCGGTCGCTGTCCTGCGGGTAGATATGTTCGGACAGCTCGGTGCGCGAGACCACGGCGCCCATGCGCTGCATCAGCAGGGCCAGCACCTTGAATTCATGGCTGGTCAGCGTCAGTGCCTGACCTTCGACGGTGACACGGGCCTGGCGCGAATCCAGGGTGATGGCCCCGCATTGCCACAGCGCGCTGGCATGCGGGCTAAGGCGCCGCAGCAACGCCCGCAGACGCGCCAGCAGCTCTTCCATGTGGAAGGGTTTGGCCAGATAGTCATCGGCTCCGGCATCCATGCCTGCGACTTTTTCATGCCAGGCGGCTCTGGCGGTGAGGATCAGCACCGGCATGGAGCGGCCCTGAGCGCGCCAGGCGCGCAGCACGCTCAGCCCGTCGCGCACCGGCAGGCCCAGGTCCAGCACCGCAGCGTCGAAGCTCTCCACCTCGCCCAGGTATTGCGCCGTCTCGCCATCGGCGGCCGTCTCCACGGTGTGGCCGGCCTGCAGCAGGGCCTGATGCAGCTGCTCGCGCAGCGTGGGTTCGTCTTCAATCAGCAAAATTCGCATGCTCTGCAGCCTTCCTGAGTGCCGGGGTCACTTCTTGCGCTTCATGCTGATGAGGCTGCCGTTGCTGGCATCGATCTCCAGCTTGACCACCTTGCCATCGCTTTGCAGCAGCCGGATCTCGTAGACAAAGCGGCCGTCCTCACGGTCGAACTCCACCTTGATGACCTGGCCCTGGTATTGCTGCTCGACCTGGTCCAGAACAGTGCGCAGCGGCAGCACCTGACCCTGGCGCAGGGCCTGACGGGCAAGCTCGTGGTCGTTGTCACCGGCATCCGAGGTGGCGGGCCACAGGCTCAGCGCGGCAAAGCCTGCCGTTGCCAGCAGCATGGCCAGCACGGCATGAAGGGCGCGCCGGCGTGGGCGGTGCGCAGATTGCGGGTCATTGGAGGCATTGGAAAAAGACATGGCGAGCGGGCAGGAGTGGTTGGTGATGAGGTCTGGTTGCGTTCTGCAGCCAAGGTTATAGGCCTGCATCGATGAACGAAAGCTGAATGCCGGCTTCAGAAACGGTTCAGGAGGGAATGCGAACAATCGGCCGCAACCCGCAACAGCGCAGCTCTCGCCCGGCGGGCCGTCTTTTTGTCCCCATCGTTCACCAACCTACTGCAGGAGTTTCCATGTCTCGTCTTCAAGCCCCCGTCTTTGCCATGTCCGCTCGCGTCTTGTCGCTGTACCGGTCCATGCAGCGCCGCAGCGGCATCGCCTTGCTGGGGGGCGCTGCGCTGCTGTCCGCAGGCACCTGCCTGGCCGCGGAGAACTCCCTGGCGGATCGTGCCTCGGCCTCGGTGGCCGCCGTGCGCGGCATGGCGCTCGGGCCGACCCTGTCCATCCGCGATGTCTGCGACCGGCTGGAGAAGGCCGGCTATCGCGAATTCCAGGAGGTGGAGTGGGACGACGGCCTCTACAAGGTCAAGGCCACGGCCAGCGACGGGCGCTTTGTGAAGCTCTATGTCGACGGCCGCAGCGGCGAAGTGCTGCGCGTACGCAGCAAAGGTTGATATTGCTATCTGTTTGATAGCTTTTAGCGTTTCGTGATGGCGGTTTCAAATGATATTTGCATCGAAAACGAGTGCTGCAAAGGGCAAAGTGCTATGGTTTGAAGAGTTGTAAACGGCTGCGCTTTACTCAAAGTATTGTGAGCAAATGTGAAACCTGTCGTCCTGGCGAGCCGGTGCTGCGTTGCAATGGGAAGGCAGACCGTGCAAGGTTTGCAGAGCAACTCATAACAGGGACTGCGGCGCATGGAATGTGCATGCGCCAATCAGGAGATTTCCATGCAAATCAATCAACGCTGGGGCCGGTTGGCCATGGTGAGCGCAATCGTTGCGGCTCTGTCGGCCTGCGCGGCCTATCCTCAAGGCGGCTATCAAAACAGCGGCTACCAGGGCGGCTACTCCCAAGGTGCCTATTCTGGCTCGGGCTACCCCGGCAGCACCCAGGCCTATCCCGTGGGCAACAACCAGGCCCAGACCTATCCCGCCAATAACTGCGGCTACAACAATCCCAACTGCTATTCGCAGCAGCCTCAGCAATACGCCCAGCAGGGCCGTGTGATGAATATCGAGACCGTGCGCGTGCAGGACGGCAGCGGTGTGGGTGCGGGCGGCGCGATTGCCGGCGGCGTGATCGGCGGCGTGCTGGGCAACCAGGTGGGCAAGGGCTCTGGCCGCACGCTGGCCACGATTGCCGGTGTGGTGGGCGGCGCATTGGCCGGCAACGCCGTGCAGAACAGTGTGGGCGGCGGCAGCGTGCGCGATATCTACCGCGTCACCGTGCAGCTGCAGGACGGCAGCGTGCGCGCTCTGGACTACCAGCAGCCTCCGCAGCTGAGCATCGGCGAATACGTGCGCGTGGAAGGCAACCAGATCTTCCGCCGCTGAGCACTCAGGCGCGAATGACAAAGGGACTCCTCGGAGTCCCTTTTTATTTCTTTGCCTGCATCGATGAGTGATGCTTGAACCTGTGGCGCAGCGCAACTCAGTGACAGCAAGCAAGAGCCCAGGCGCCCCCTGCCGCCTCGCAGCGAAGCTGACGTCCCCCTGAGGGGGAAGGCGCAAAGCGCCTCAGGGAGTGTCAGTGAAGTGTTTCATTGCCCGGGGCCATGGGCTCGATACGGAAAAAGCCCGTACCGGCCGTGCCGCGGCCGATTTCTTCCTCGGTGGCCTCGCGCACGGCTTCGATCTTGAGGTGCAGGCGGATGGCGATTCCGGCCAGCGGGTGGTTGCCGTCCAGCACTACATGCTCGGGATAGATTTCCGTGACCGTGTAGAGCAGGTCGGCAGGCACGGGGTTGGTGCCCTTGGGCATCGCGCTGCTCTCGAAGCTCATGCCTTCCTCGATCTCTTCGGGGAACAGCTCGCGCTTTTCCAGGAAGATCAGGCTCTCGTCATAGTCGCCGAATGCCTCTTCGGGCTCCAGGTGCAGGTCCAGTGTGGTGCCTACGCCGTGGCCTTGCAGAGCCTCTTCGATGCGCTTGAACAGGTCATCGCCGCCGACGAGAAATTCCACGGGCTCGTCCAGCACGTCCAGCTCCTCGCCCAGGGTGTCTTTCAGTGTCCAGGTCAGGGCGACCACGCATTGTTGGGTAACTTCCATGGTGTGTGTATGCAGTTGGTGGGCCGCGGGCCAGTCCCGCAGCCGAAATTGAAACGCCGCCACGACCGTGGCGCAATGGCAGGCATTGTCCCATGCGCTGCTCGCAACTGCAGCACAGGCCTTTTGTTACACCCTGCAAAAAGCACTTGCACGGCCTTCACATTGGCGCTCTTGCAGGCCTGCATACTGACCCCATCTCTGCTGCAAGTAATTTGCGGGCTTTAAGGAAGGCACCATGACCCCTCAGGAACAACAACTGCTGCAAGACCTGTGCGCCAGGCTGACGCTGACCCAGGGCCAGCCCAAGGACGCGCAGGCCGATGCCGAGCTGCGCCGTGGATTGAGCACCGCGCCCGATGCGGTCTACTGGCTGGCCCAGCGCACCTTGATGCTGGAGCAAGCCATTCAGCAGGCCCAGCAGCAGATCGGCGAACTCGAGCAGCAGGTGAAACAGGCCCAGCAAAGCCAGAGCCAGGGCGCAGGCAGCTTTCTCTCGGGTGGCCTGGGCACGCACTTCGGCCGCGCTCCCGAGCGCCATGCCGAGGATGGTGGCTACGCTGCCAATGCCCAGCCTCCCTATCAACCCCAGTATCAGCCTCAGTACCAGCCGCAGAACCAGCAGCAAGCGGCGCCTCAGTCTTCCAGCTGGCGCGACCGTTTCTTTGGCGGCGGCTCTGCGCCCCGTGCTGCAGCGCCGCAGGCCTACGGCCAGCCAGCTGCCGCGACCGGCAGCAGCTTCCTGGGCAATGCCGCAGCGGCCGCCGCCGGTGTGGCGGGCGGCATGTTTCTGTTCAACGGGCTGGAGAATCTGATGGGCGGCCATCACGCCGGCTCGGGCAGCCAGGGCGGCGGCAGCGAAAGCAAGTCGCTGGCGCAGGACAGCAGCAGCCAGGGCCTACATGGCGACAGCGGCAATACCTCGAGCCTGGCCAACGATGCGGGCCTTGGCAGCATAGATAACTCAGCCAGCTTTGACAGCGGCAGTTGGGATGATGGCGGCGGCTTCTTTGACGATGACTTTGCCTGATTACATGCTTTGAGATTTCTGAGGCTCAAGCCCTTTTCCATCAAGCGCTAGCAGCTATGGATTAGATAGTGAGAAGGAAAAAAGAAAGCCACCTGGCGTTTTCAAATCAGGTGGCTTTTTTAATTTCAGTAGCGATGGGCGCGAGCTTTAACTAGGGCGCGACCTAAGTGTGGGACAGCAAGCAAGCGCCGCCGCGCAGCAAAGCTGTCGTCCCCCTCCGCGAAGCAGAGAGGGGGAAGCGGCGGGGCCGCCCAGGCAAAGCCGCTCAGGGGGTCTTTAGAACGGATAGTGGCGTTCTGCGGTCTGCATGGTCACCCAGCGGGTTTCGGTAAAGGCATTGATGCCCTGCTGGCCGCCGAAATGGCCATAGCCCGATGCCTTGACGCCGCCAAAAGGCATCTGGGCTTCGTCATGCACCGTGGGGCCGTTGATATGGCAGATGCCGGCCTCGATGCGCGCAGCCACACGCCAGCCGCGGGCCGTGTCCCGGGTGAAGACTGCGGAGGACAGACCGAACTCGTTGTCATTGGCCGTGGCAATCGCTTCTTCCTCGCCGTTCACGCGCACGATGCCCTTGACCGGGCCGAAGGTCTCCTCGTGGAAGATTCGCATCGCGGGCGTCACATGGTCGATCAGCGTGGCGGGCATCAGCGTGTTCTCGGCCTTGCCGCCGCAGACGATTTTTGCGCCCTTGGCCAGCGCGTCATCGATCATGGCATTGCAGCGCTCCACCGTGGCCAGATCGACCACCGAGCCCAGCACCACGGGGCCCTTGCGCGGGTCACCCAGCGGCAGGCTGCTGGCCTTGGCGGCAAACTTGGCGATGAACTCGTCGGCCACCTTGTTATCCACCACGAAGCGCTCGGTGGACATGCAGATCTGGCCCGAGTTGGCAAACGCGCCAAAGGTGGCGGCGCTCACGGCCGCATCGATATCGGCATCGTCCAGCACCAGGAAGGGGGCCTTGCCGCCGAGCTCCAGCAGCGCGGGTTTGAGATGTCTTGCGCAGGTCTGGCCGATGATGCGGCCCACCTTGGTGGAGCCGGTAAAGCTCACGCGGCGCACGGCCGGGTGGGCCACGATGGCTTCGACCACGCTGCCCGCATCGGCGGGCGCATTGGTCACAAAGTTCACCACGCCGGCGGGCAGGCCGGCGTCCTGCAGCGCCTCGATGATCAGGCCGTGGGTGGCGGGGCAGAGTTCCGAGCCTTTGAGGATCACTGTGTTGCCGCAGGCCAGGGCCGTGGAGATGCTGCGCACGGCCAGAATCACGGGGGCATTCCAGGGCGCGATACCGAGCACCACGCCGGCCGGCTGGCGCACGGCCATGGCCACGCTGCCGGGCACGTCGGAGGGAATGATCTCGCCATTGATCTGCGTGGTCAGCGAAGCCGCTTCCAGCAGCATGCTGGCGGCCAGATGCACGTTGAAGCCGGCCCAGATGCCCGAGGCGCCGGTCTCGGCAGCCATGGCCGCGGCAATCGCTTCGCCCTTGGCTTCCAGCGCCTGCGAGGCCTTCATCAGCATGGCGCGGCGGGCGTTCGGCCCCAGTTGCGACCAGGCGGGGAAGGCTGCTGCCGCTGCATCGCAGGCGCGGATTGCATCCTCGGCCGTGGCTGCCGGCGCGCGTGTGGCCACGCTGCCATCCAGTGGGTTCCTGCGTTCAAAGGTCGCGCCATTGCCGGCTGCGCATTCCTGGCCGGCTATCAGCATTTTTTGTTCGATCATTTTTGGGTCTCCTTTTCAGTGTTCAGTGTTCACCGCCTAAATAAGCGCGGCGCACGGCGGGGCTGCTGCTGAGTTCTGCAGCCGAGCCTTCGCCCACGATGCGCCCGGTTTCCAGCAAGTAACCACGGTCGGCAATAGCCAGGCTCTGGCGCGCGTTCTGTTCCACCAGCAGCACGCCCATGCCCAGTGTCTTGATGCGCGCCAGGGCTGCGAACAGCTCTTTGCACATCAGCGGCGACAGGCCCAGCGAAGGCTCGTCCAGCAACAGGATATCGGGCTGGCTCATCAATGCGCGGCCCACGGCCACCATCTGCTGTTCGCCGCCGCTCATGGTGCGCACGGCCTGGGCCAGGCGATCACGCAGCTTGGGAAAGAGGGCGAAGACCTGCTCCAGATTCCGGGCCTCATTGGCGCGTGCGCGCCGGGGCTGGGCTCCCAGCAGCAGGTTTTCCTTGACGCTGAGATCGCCGAACACGCCGCGCCCCTCGGGCACCAGGGCCAGGCCCGACTGCACGATGGCATGCGGCGGCAGCTGCATCAGCTCCTGAGCGGCCAGTTGCGCGCTGGCCCCGGTCTGCGGCGTGACCATGCCGCCCAGCGCCTTGAGCAGGCTGGACTTGCCCGCTCCGTTGGCGCCCAGCATGACGACCAGCTCGCCGGGCCTGACCTGGAGGCTGACCTGGTGCAGCGCCTCATGCTTGCCGTAGCTCACCGAGATATTGCGCACTTCAAGCATGGCTGGCCTCCGCTGACCGGTCTTCATCTGCACTCACTTCTTCCCCCAGATAGGCACGCACCACCTCGGGCTCTTTGAGCACCTGGGCCGTGGGGCCGTCGGCTATTTTCGTGCCCGCGTTCATCACCACGCAGCGGCTGCACAGCGCGTGTACGGCGTCCATCACATGTTCGACCATGAGAATCGTCAGCCCCGTGGCCTGCAGCTGCCGGATCAGTGCAATGCCCTGCTGCAGCTCCGTGGGGTTGAGTCCGGCCAGCCATTCGTCGAGCAGCAGGATCTGCGGCTCCAGCGCCAGCGCGCGGGCCAGCTCCAGACGCTTCTGGTTGATATAGGTGAGGTCGCCTGCAGGAGTATTCGCAAATTCGGCCAGACCCACCTGATTGAGCAGTTGCAGGGCACGCGCAGCAGCAGGTTTGCCAAATAGTGGTCGGGGCTTGAAGGCCATGCCGGCAATGACGTTGTCGGTGCAGCTCATGGAGCCCAGCACCTTGACCAGCTGGAAGGTGCGTGCCACGCCCAGGCGGGCGATCTGGTGGCTTTTGAGCTGGTGGATGGGCTTGCCGTTGAATACGATCTCGCCGCCGTTGACGGGCAGGGCGCCCGAGATCAGATTCATGGCCGTGGTCTTGCCCGAGCCATTGGGGCCGAGCAGCCCCACGACCTCGCCTGGGTAGACGTCAAAGCTCAGTTCGTTGACGGCCACCAGGCCGCCAAAGCGCCTGGTGGCGCCGCGCACGGAAAGCAGGGTGGGGGTCTTCATGGCTGGTCTCCCTTGCTGGCCGCATTCCTGCCCAGCAGCCTGGCCAGCACGCCAGACAGACCCTGGGGAATGAAGTAGACGATCACGATGAACACCAGGCCCAGCAGAATCGAGAAATGGTTGGGGAAGTTGGCACCCAGGTACTCGAACAGCAGCACCAGCGGGACGGCCCCCAGAATCGGCCCGAACAGCGCGCCGGCACCGCCGAGCAAGGCCATGATCAGCGTCTGGAACGAGACGGCGGGAGCAAAGGCAATGCTGGGGTCGATATAGGTCCAGCGCGGAGCCATGATGGCGCCCGTGACGGTGATGAACACGGCACTGACGGCGAACAGCAGCAGCTTGGCCGTGGTGGTGTTGATGCCCACATGGGTGGCCACGGTCTCGTCCTCGCCGATAACACGCAGGGCCAGACCCAGGCGCGAGCGGTTGATGAGGGCGCGCAGCGCCAGCACCAGGGCCAGCATGGCCAGCAACTGCCAGTAGATATCGAGCTGGGTGATCTCCACGAACACATAGCGGCCCAGATCCTTGGTGATGTTGACTTCACACCAGGTGACGAGCTGCTTGACCAGCTCGGCCAGGCCGAAGCTAAAGATCACAAAGTACACGCCCGACAGCCGCAGCGTGGACAGCCCCACGATCAAGGCCATGACCAGGCCCACGCCGGCCGCAATGCCCAGCACGGCGGCCCAGGGCAGGGACTCGCCGAACACGGCGGTGACATAGGCGCCCATGCCGAAGAAGGCGACGGTGGCCAGCGAGATATAGCGCGTCGGTCCCGAGAACAGCGCCCAGGCGGTGGCCAGCACGCAGTACATCAGGATGCTGATCATGAGCGAGAGGTAGTACTCGTCCGTCAGCCAGCGCGGCAGCAGTGCCAGGCCCAGCAGGGCGGCGGCGCTGACAGCCCAGATCAGGATTTCCTTGCGATGGTTCGGATTCATCGTGCGGCCCTCCCGAACAACCCTGTGGGCTTGAACAGCAGCACCAGCAGGAACACCGCGTAATTGACGGCCAGCGTCAGGCCGGGGTCGACAAAGGAGGCGACCAGCGTCTCGGCAAAGCCCAGCAGCATGCCGGCGACCAGGCAACCCATGAGATTGCCCACTCCGCCCATGATGACGACGATCAGCGCCTTCATGGCAAACATGGTGCCCATGCCGGCCGAGAAGGGCAGAAACATGCTGACCAGCACGCCGCAGACCGCCACCAGCGCACCGCCCAGACCGTAGGCCAGTGCCGCCGTGCTGCGCACATTGATGCCGACCAGATGTGCGAACTGCGGTGCCACGGACACCGCGCGCACCACGGCGCCGGCGCGGGTGCGCGTCAGCAGCAGGTACAGGCCGCCGCCCAGCACGATCGCAAAGCCCAGCACCAGCAGACGGTTGGCCGCGACCTTGCTGCCCAGGATCTCCACGGGTTCGGACAGATAGCTGTAGCTGTGATAGTCGCCGCCGAACATCACCAGCATGACGCCCTGCACGACGAACAGCATGCCGAAGGTGGCCAGAATTGAATCCACCTCCAGCGCCGGCCCGCCCTTGGCGCGGCGCACCAGTGGGGTCAGCAGCAACTGATAGATCAGCCACTGGATGGCAAAGCCCAGCGGCACCACCAGCAGCACCAGAAGCAGCGGTGAAATACCCCAGCTGCTCACCGCAAAAAAGGCCAGAAAGGCCGGCGCAATCAGAAACTCCCCATACGAGAGATTCATGATGCGCGCCACGCCGTACTGCAGCGTCAGCCCCATGGCCACCAGGCCGTAGAGCCCGCCCAGCATGGCGCCAGCGAGAAGGATGTCTATTAAATTCATAGCGTATACCGCTGGTGATTCATTGTTCTTGTTATGAAATCAATGCAAAGTGCTTTTAGGTAATGCGCTAGCAGCTCTTGTTTTGATAGTTCTTGCGGAGCTGGGCACACTCGTGACCATGGGGTATCAGAGATGCCGAGCAAGAGCCGCCTCGCGGCGATGGCATCGTCCCCCTCCCGTAGCGCGAAGCGCGTAGAGAGAGGGGGAAGGCGCGCAGCGCCTCAGGGGGTGCTTCTAGGGATCACCGCAGGTTTGACACCCGCCCGGTTGGTCGGCGCAATCGCATTGAACTCGCCGTTCTGCCACTGGCCCACATGCCAGAGCTTGGTCAGCATCTGGCCTTCAAGCTTGACGGGGCCGAGTACGGTCTCGAAGCTGCCGCTCTTGAGCTCCTGGGTTACGGCGGCGCGATCGATCTTGCCCGCGCGCTCGATGGCCTGCTGCAGCATCTGCAGCGAGGTGTAGACGATGGGGCTGGCAAAGCGGTCCGATTCCTGGCCGGTCACCTCCTTGAAGCGCTTCAGATAGGCCTGCATCTGCGGGTTGCCGGCATCGATGCCGCCCGGCGCCATCACGCCTTCGGCCGCTGCGCCGAACTTGCCCTTGAACATGGGGAATTGCGTGCCCACGCCGGTGAACAGCACCTTGGGAGCCAGGCCCAGCGTTCTGGCCTGCTCGTTGATCAGCATGGTGTCGGGCGGGTAGGAGTAGGCCACGAAGGTGTCGGCACCCTTGCCCTTGGCCTCGTTGATGATGGGCGTCATGTCCTGCGTGCCGATCGGATAGCTCTTGTCGTAGACCAGCTCGAAGCCATGCTGCTTGGCGGCCTTGCGCGTGGCATTGGCCAGCTCGACGCCAAAGCCGTCGGCGATGTTAATCATGGCGATCTTGTTGTTGATCTTGCCGTCCTTCTTGGCCTTTTCCAGCATGGCGACCAGGCCCTCGGCATATTCGCCGCCCGTGCCCAGGAAGAAGAAGGCATGTTTCCAGCGCTTGGCCAGATCGGGGGCCTTGTCGGTCACCGAGGTGGCGGCCAGCAGCGGGTATTTGTGCTTTTCGTAGGTCGGCCCCACAGCCAGATTGGAGCCCGTGCCCCAGGGCGGCAGCACGAAGTCGACCTTGTCCTGGGTGATCAGGCGCTCGGTGGCGCGCACGGCCTCCTCGGTGCTGGAGCGGTCGTCGTATTCGATGACCTCGATGGGCACGCGCTTGTTATAGGCCTTGAGCATGATGCCGCCGGCGTCGTTGATCTCCTTGACCCAGAGCTTGTAGTTGGGCGCCGTGGTCACGGAGGTTCCGCCCGCGTTGACGCCCGTCTTGGCAATTGCCCAGCCGATGCGGATGGACTTGGGCGCTTCCTGGGCCAGTGCCGTGCCGCACAGGCCCGCCAGTGCGGTGGCCGCGACCAGGCTCTTGAGAACAAAACGCTTGTCGGCGAATGTCATGCTTGTCTCCTTTTTGATGGACGGGTGTCCGGGTTCTTCGGCCATCGTAGGAAAGTGCGGCGACAGGTGTTTGTCTGGGCGTGCATTGCGTCTTGTCTGAGCATGCAAGTGTCTGTGGGTAAACACTGATTTCCCTGCGAGGCGCCGGTTTTGCCCGGACCCGGGTCCGGGTCGCTATGGATAATGAAGCATCCTGGTACTTCTTCAGGAGCCCAGATGCGGCCAGACATTCCTGCCAACCAAGTGATCGAGAAGATGACCGAGATGCAAGGTGCTCAAGCCGTGGGCGCCTGGCAGCACTGGATGTCCACGCTCTATGGACTGGAGAGTGATGTCTATGGCGACCAGCATTTCTCGGCGCGGCTGGGCACCTTCGAGCTGGGGCCGGTGGGCATGACCCGGATCGAGGCCAGCCGCCATCGCGTGCGACGCACTTCGGCCAGCATGGCACGCCACAGCACCGACTTTCTCAAGATCGTGGCCCCCTGGCATGGCGAGGCCCGCGTCTGCCAGAACGGGCGCGAAGCCGTGGCGCGCAGCGGCCAGTGGCTGATCTATGACACCACGCAGGAGTACGAGGTGCTCAACCCCGAGTGGTGCGAGCATCTGATCATCACCTTGCCCAAAAGCCGCTTTGAAGACCATGGCCGCGCCATCGATGCCCTCATGGGGCGCTATGTGGGCGGCAGCGAAGGCGTGTCCCGCATTGCGCTGGACATGATGCGCGGTACTTTTGCCGAATGCCGGGCCATGGGCCAGGGCCTGGCCCAGCATGTGACGGATTCGCTGCTGCAGCTGATCCAGCTGTCCCTGCTTGACGCCTGTGGCCGTGCGGCCTCGCTGAGCGCCAGCGAGCTGCTGCTGGGCCGCATCAAGGCCTATGTGCGCCAGCACCTGCGCGATCCGGCCCTGAGCGTGGATGCCGTGGCCGCAGCGCTCAACTGCAGCAAGCGGCATCTGTATAACGCCTTTGCCGATGAGCGGCTGTCCATCAGCCAGCATATCTGGGCCGAGCGCGTGGCCCTGTTCCAGCGCGAACTGCTCAGTCCTGCCAATCGCCACTGCACCTTGACGGAGCTGGCGCTGGCCAGTGGCTTTGCCAGCGGCGCGCATCTGAGCCGCCTGTTCAAGCAGCACACGGGGCAGACGCCTGCGCAGTTCAGGGCCGGCGTGCAGGCATCGAGTCTGTTGAATTGAGCGCCGAGCTGGCCTCGGGCTCAATCAGCCACGGCGCTGACTGCCAGTGATGAAACAGCAAGCCGCAAGCCGCAAAGCCGCCCGGCGCTTTCCTGTCAGGCGGTGTTCATGGCCGACGCAAGGTGCAAGCTCGGCCACCGAGGTTTCGGGCACAGAGACACAGGCACGGCTGCCGGGCTGTGCCTGCCGTTCCATCGCGCTTCAGAAGGGGTAGTGACGTGGGCTGGTCTGCATGGTGATCCAGCGGGTATCGGTGAAGGCGTCGATGCCGGCCTGGCCGCCGAAGTGGCCATAGCCCGAGTTCTTCACGCCGCCGAAAGGCATTTGTGCTTCGTCGTGCACCGTGGGGCCGTTGACATGGCAGATGCCCGCCTCGATGCGAGCGGCCACGCGCCAGCCGCGGGCCGTGTCCCTGGTGTAGACGGCGGAGGACAGACCGAACTCGTTGTCGTTGGCCATGGCGATGGCCTGCTCTTCGCCATGCACGCGCACGATGGCCTTCACCGGGGCAAAGGTCTCTTCGCGGAAGATGCGCATCTCGGGGGTCACGCCATCGATCAGCGTGGCGGCCATCAGGGTGTCGCGTGCCTTGCCGCCGCACAGAATCCTGGCGCCCTTGCCCACGGCATCGTCGATGAGTTCGTTGACGCGGTGCACGGTGTTCATGTCCACGACCGAGCCTAGCACCACGGGGCCCTGGCGAGGGTCGCCCAGAGGCAGGGTCTGGGCGCGGCCCACCAGCTTGGCGATGAATTCCTCGGCCACGGCCTCGTCCACGATGATGCGTTCGGTGGACATGCAGATCTGGCCCGAGTTGGCAAAGGCGCCGAAAGTGCAGCCGGCCACGGCGGCATCGATGTCGGCATCGTCCAGCACCAGGAACGGGGCCTTGCCGCCCAGTTCCAGAATGACGGGCTTGAGGTATTTGGCGCAGGTCTGGCCGATGATGCGGCCCACGCGCGTGGAGCCGGTGAAATTCACACGGCGCACGGCGGGGTGGGCCACAATGGCTTCGACCACGGCACCGGCGTCTTCGGGCGCATTGGTCACGAAATTCACCACACCAGGCGGCAGGCCGCCTTCCTGCAGGGCTTCGATGATCAGGCCATGGGTGGCGGGGCACAGTTCCGAGCCCTTGAGAACCACGGTATTGCCGCAGGCCAGGGGCGTGGCGATGGCACGCACGGCCAGGATGATGGGGGCATTCCAGGGGGCGATGCCCAGCACCACGCCGGCGGGCTGGCGCACGGCCATGGCCAGGCTGCCGGGAATGTCTGAAGGAATCAGCTGGCCGTTGATCTGGGTGGTCAGCGATGCGGCTTCGAGAAACATATTGGCGGCCAGATGCACGTTGAAGCCGGCCCAGATGCCGGAGGCACCGGTTTCGGCCGCCATGGCAGCGGCAAAGGCCTCGGCCTTGGCTTCCAGGGCCTGGGAGGCCTTCATCAGCATCAGTCGGCGCTCGGTGGGGCCCAGGGCTGCCCAGGCGGGAAAGGCTGCCTCGGCGGCTTGCACGGCACGCACGGCATCGGCCGTGGTGGCGGCCGGAGCGCGCGTGGCGACCGAGCCGTCCAGAGGGTTCTTGCGCTCGAAAGTGGCGCCGTTGCTGGCCTGGGCGGTCTGGCCGCCGATGAGCATGCTTTGTTCAATCATCTTCGCTTCCTTCACCACCAGGGGCGTGTGAGCACAGTCACTGCTGGTGGATGCTGTTTGAAAAGCGGGGGCGTCGCGCAAGGCTTGCGTCACCGGGCTGGTCCCCCTCTGTCCTGATATGCCGCCGGTCAATGGCGTGGAAGTGATCGTAGAAAAAGCCTGGTTGGGATGCTGTGCGCAATGTGCACAAACCGTTTGACGAATCGTGCACCTGACCTAGGGTTTGCACTAGATCGAGGTGCTGGCGGGAGATTCCCCGTGCCGAGAGCACCAGGGCGCGCACTTGCCGATAATTGCCATACTTTGCCGGCACAGGCAGGGATCGATACAACGAGGAGTCAAGGCCCATGACCGCGCCCGTGGTACTGAGTACCGATGGTCTTCCCGAGAAGGAAACTGCAGCTGCCTGGCAGGGCTGGATGGCGCAGCTGTTCTCGGGCCTGGACACGGATCTCTATGGCGACACCTGTTTTGACGGGCACCTGAGCGTGGCGTACGCAGGCGATGTCATGCTCACCAAGCTGGAGGCCGGACGTCATCGCGTCATACGCGGCAGCCACCGCCAGCGCGACAGCGAAGCCGCCTATCTCAAGATCGTCGCGCCCTGGAGCGGTCACGCCGAGGTGGAGCAAGGCGGCAGCCGGACCCTGGTGAGCAACGGCAGCTGGGCCATCTATGACACCTCGCAGCCCTATGTGGTGGACAACCCTCAGCACACGGAGCACCTGATCATGATGGTGCCCAAGCAGAGCATTGCCGAGCGAGGCCTGCGCCTGGAAAACCTCATGGGGCTATCCGTAGGAGGCAGCTCCGGCATGGCCCGCATTGCGCTGCAGACCATGCGCAGCACCTATCAGGAGCTCGACAATATGACGGCGCCGCTGGCGCGCCGCGCCGGGGAGCTGCTGGTGGACATGGTGCACCTGTCCTTGCAGGCACTTGGCGGGCAGGCCACGGCGGTGACGCAGAAGCAGGCCTTGTACGAGCGCATCTGCGACCATGTGGCCAGCCATGTGCGCGACCCTGGGCTGTCGGTCGACCAGGTGGCTCAGGCGCTCAACTGCAGCCGCCGTCATCTGCACAATGCCTTTGCGGGGCGTGAACAGTCGCTGGGCGCTTTCATCCAGCAAAGCCGGCTGGAGCTTTGCATGCGGGAGCTGCATTCCGCGGCGCTTGCGCATCGCACCATCACCGAGATCGCCATGGGCTGCGGTTTTGGCAACAGCGCTCACTTCAGCCGGGCCTTCAAGGCCCACACCGGCATGTCGCCGTCCGAGTTCAGAGCGCTCGGTCATTGATCTGTGCCGACCAGCGATATCGAGGCCTATAGGACAATGCAGTCCGTTGCTTAGAAAGCAGGACTGGATTCATGGACATCAATACGCCGCTCACCCTGCTGGGTGGACTTACCGCTTCTCAATTCATGCGCAAGCACTGGCATAAAAAGCCTTTGCTGGTGCGCCAGGCCATTCCCGGCTTCAAGGCCCCGATTCCGCGTGCTCGCCTGCTGGCCATGGCGGGCGAAGAGGGCGTGGAGTCGCGCCTGATCCAGCAGCTGGAAGGCGATAACTGGAAGCTCAGTCACGGCCCGCTGTCCCGGCGCAGCCTGCCCGCATTGACCAAGCCGGGCTGGACGGTGCTGGTGCAAGGCGTGGACATGCATGACGCCAAGGCACACGAGCTGCTGCAGCAATTTCGCTTTGTGCCCGAGGCGCGTCTCGATGATCTGATGATCAGCTTTGCCACCGATCAAGGCGGCGTGGGGCCCCACTTCGACAGCTATGACGTCTTCCTGCTGCAGGCCCATGGCAAGCGCCGCTGGCGCATCGGCCGTCAGAAAGACCTGTCCCTGCAGCCGGGCAAGCCATTGAAGGTTCTCTCCCATTTCGAGCCCGAAGAGGAGTTCGTGCTGGAGCCGGGCGACATGCTGTATCTGCCGCCCAAATGGGCGCATGACGGTGTGGCCGAAGGCGAGTGCATGACCTATTCGATCGGTTTCCGCTCGCCCGATCGCAGCGAGCTGGGCCGCGAGCTGCTGCTGCGCATGTCGGATGAGCCCGACGAGCCCGAAACGCCGGTCATCTATCGCGACCCCAAGCAGGAGGCCGTGAGCAACCCGGCGCTGATTCCTGAAGCCATGTATGACTTTGCCCGCGAGGCACTGAAGAAGGCCATGGCCGAGCCGCTGGCACTGGAGCGCGCGCTGGGCGAATATCTGAGCGACCCCAAGCCCAATGTCTGGTTCGAGCATGGCGATGAAAACGGCATGTTCGAAAGCGTGGTGCTGGATCGCCGAACGCGCATGATGTATGACGCCAAGCACATCTTCATCAATGGCGAAAGCTATCTGGCGGGCGGCCGCGATGCCACGCTGATGCGCAAGCTGGCTGACACCCGGGCGCTGTCGCGCAAGGATCTGGCAACCGCCAGCGATGATGCGCTGGAGTTGCTGTCATCGTGGTTCGATGCGGGCTGGGTTCGCTCGGGCGACTGAAACAGGGTGGACTTGTAACAGCGATCGTGCTAACTTACGGGTTTGTCCTCTGTGGCTTCCGTTGATTTGGCGGGCTTTGTGTAGATTATGTAAATCTTCGTCAAAGCTCTGTCAGGGATTTGACAGGAAGAAATTTATGCTCCACAGTGTGACTCAAGGCAAGCGTGGGCTTGCCCGGTAAATGAGAACGCACCGATTTGTGCAGAATTGTTTAGTTGCTGTCAGTATCAGTCAGCAATGGGCAAAACTACCTATAATGCGGTCTGAGTCGAATTTATCGTTTGACCTGATCTGCCATAGCGATCAATAGCTGCAAAAGGCTGACCGTAATGGCAATCTGCATACCGTCTGCTGAACCTACCATTTAGGAAATCGTCATGAAGAACTCTCTGATTCTGGCTACCGTGATCGCTGCTGCTGCTCTGGCTGCTTGCGGCAAGAAGGAAGAAGCTCCTGCTGCTCCCGCTCCTGCTGTGGAAGCTCCTGCTGCTCCCGCTCCTGCTGCTGAAGCTCCTGCTGCTCCCGCCGCTGACGCTGCTGCTCCTGCTGCTGACGCTCCTGCAGCCCCCGCCCCCGCCGCTGACGCTCCTGCTGCTCCTGCCGCTGACGCTCCTGCTGCTCCCGCCGCTGAAGCTCCTGCTGCCAAGTAATTCGCTGCATCAGCCAGCTTGAGGTCCAGGCCTCGAGCGTAAAAAAAACCGCACCCAGGTGCGGTTTTTTTGCGTCTGGAGTTTACAGCGGGTTCTTGAGTTGCGGATACGTGTCGCCATACAAGGTCCGCACTTGCCTGAGCCGATTCTGCTGGACAAGAGCGCGTCATGAGCACGGAGTTCGATTCGTTCGGGCATGAAAAAAGCCACCAGGGCCGAGCCTGGTGGCTTTTGTAGGGGGGCAGTGCTCTTTACTTCAGATCATCGGTGATGATGCGCACGATGCGCTGGCCGTTGGCGCTGCTGTCGGGCTGGCCCTGCTCATTGAGCACGCTGACCTGGGACTTGTTGCCATCGCCCTTGACCTGGATCTGGTACTTCTGAGGCGCAGCGGCTTCCTTGCCCTGGCTGAAGATCTTGCTGAAGAAGCCCTTGGACTCCTGCTTGGCATTGGGGTCCACGTAGCGCACATAGTAGAGGCCACGGCTGCGGTCGCGGTCTTCCACGGTGAAGCCGGTGCGGTCCAGTGCCACGCCAACGCGGCGCCATGCGCGCTCAAAGCCTTCTTCCAGCTGCAGTGTGGGCACGCCGTTGACGGTGTCCATGCGTGCGCTGGTCGAGGTGGTGGCCGCAGACCTGTCGGCCTTGGCGACGGCAGAGGCCTGCTCTTCGCTCACGCCCAGCTTGACCATGATGCGGCGCAGGAATTCGGTCTCCAGCTCGGGGTCGCGAGGACGCGGTTGCCAGATGGTGTTGTCCTTGCGCTCGCTGGTATAGACCTCCTGCATGCCACGGTGGGTGACATAGATGCGGGTCTTGCCATCGGGTTCACGCTCCAGGCGGGTGCGGAACTTGTCGCGCTCGCTGGTGGAGTAGAGCGAGTCGAAAACCTTGCCCAGGCTTCTGCGGATGATGTCCTGAGGCAGCTTGGCGCGGTTTTCGGCCCAGTCGGTTTCGAGAATGCCCAGCTGGCGGTCTTCCATCGCATAGATGAAGCCGTTTTCCAGCCAGAAATCGCGAGTCGGCTCCCAGAGCTTGTCGGCTCCGCGATCCACCACCAGCCAGTGCTCGGCGCCGTCACGCTCGATGCGGACGTCGCCAATCTTGTTGGCCGCAGTGTTGTTGTCGGTCGGCTTGGCTGCCTGGGCGTTGGCCTGCATGGCAGCAGCGGATACCACGCCACCAGGGACGGTATAGCGCGAGTCTTGCGACAGCTGCGTCAGATCCGGAGGAACTTCGAGAGAGGGAGCTTGATTCTTGCCCGCGCTCTTGTAGTCGATCTTGGTCTCTTGGAACGTGGTCGTGCAGGCAGACAGGCCCAGCGCGATGCTGAGCAGGCTCAAACGTGCTGTTTGTTGTTTCACGCGGATTGTCCTTGGGTAGCGTTCAAGCTATGTGCGAAAAACCGCTAGCTTAGCGCAACTCGATCAGAGTACGCCAACTTTACGCAGAGCATCCTCAACAACTGCTTCGCATTGCTCGCTCAGCTGCGTCATGGGCAGGCGCATGGCGGGGCCGCACAAACCCATGCGGGCTGCTGCCCATTTCACGGGAATGGGATTGGCTTCCACAAACAGGCTCTTGTGCAGGGGCATGAGCTTGAACTGGATTTCCATGGCGCGCTTGGTATCGCCGGCCATGGCGGCCTTGCACAGCTCGCTCATCAGACGGGGGGCGACGTTGGCCGTCACGCTGATATTGCCGTGGCCGCCGCACAGCATCAGTGCCACGGCGGTGGGGTCGTCACCGGAGTAGACGCCGAAGCCGGCGGGCACATCGCGGATCAGCCATTGGGCACGCTCGATGTTGCCGGTGGCTTCCTTGATGCCGATGATGCCGGGGATCTGGGCCAGACGCAGCACGGTGTCATGCTGCATGTCGGCGACCGAGCGACCGGGCACGTTGTACAGAACCACGGGCAGGTCGCCAGTGGCTTCGGCGATGGCCTTGAAGTGCTGGTACTGGCCTTCCTGCGTGGGCTTGTTGTAGTAGGGAACGACCTGCAGCTGGCTGTCTGCGCCCACCTTCTTGGCGTACCTGGCCAGCTCGATGGCTTCGTGCGTGCTGTTGGCACCGCAGCCGGCCATGATGGAGACACGGCCGGCGGCCTGCTCCACGGCGACGCGAATGATTTCGCAATGCTCTTCGACATTCACGGTGGGCGACTCACCGGTGGTGCCGACCACACCGATGCAGTTGGTGCCTTCGGCCACATGCCAGTCGATGAGTTTGCGCAGCGACGGGTAGTCGACGCTACCGTCTTCGAGCATGGGCGTAATGAGGGCAACAATGCTGCCAGTGAGAGCAACGGAGGGTGATGTCATATCCGCAATCAGAAAACGGTAAAAATGAATTCTACAAACAGGGACAGGGTGCAAGCAGTGGTTTGCTGTCAACAGTGTCTAGCAAAACTCTGTTTTTGTCGAAGTGTTGTTGATAAATGACGAAATGACGAAATATTTAATTTTTGTGCGTCATATTGTTTGTTGATTGCTGGTCTGTTTCAGACGCCATGACGGTAATCCGGTCGTGTTGCGAGTTCTGACAGATGCGGCCGGCCAAGGCCTGCGGACCGGGTCGCGGCCGCGCCGGCATCGCTTGGGCGTTGCTGCAGTGGCTGTGGACAGCGGCCTGCGCCAGCCGCTTTGCAAAGGCCCGGGCCTGGAGCGCCGGTCAGATCGCTGTGCCAAAAGGGTGTCAGGCTGGCAGCAATGGGGCAGGCGTGAGCGCTGCGCCATCGGGCCGGATGGCGGCGATGCGCTGCACCACGCGCGCGGGTTGCTCGAGCAGACCATGCTCGTAGGCAACGATATTCCAGCCGGCGCAGACCTGCAGCAGCTCGCCGGGAGCGAGCAGAAAGTCCGGGCGCGAGGGCTTGCCATAGGCCTCGTTGCCCTGGGCAAAGGTTTCGTAGAGCAGCACGCCGCCGGGCTTGACGCTGTCCAGAATCAGCGGCCACAGCGGACGCCACAGATAGTTGGTGACGACCACGCCATCAAAGCTGCGGCCCGTCAGCGGCCAGGCGTTGTTCTCGATGTCGGCGGTAATCGTCTCGGCGATATCCGCCACGGACTGGGTCGCCTCCGGCGCCTTGTCCACGCTGGTCAGCTTGTGATCCAGGGCCGAGAAGAAACGGGTATGGCGGCCCATGCCGCAGGCCAGATCCAGCACCGAGCCCTGCGGGCGTACCAGATGGGCAAAGCGGGCAATCCAGGCGGAGGGCGCCGGCGCGCAGTGGCTGGCGGAAATCGCAGGAATGGCGGCGGCTGAGGGAGGCGGGGTGTGGCTGGTCATCTTGCGAAAACTATAGCAGTGCCCGCAGGCCTGTTTCTGCATGGCCTGCCTCCACCTCGGCAGCCTCGCGTCGGCTCAGTGCGGCTTCACATCGTCCTTGAGCGCGGACAGGGCCATGTCTTCCACCATGCTCGGGGCGATCAGCTTGATGAAGCGGCCCAGTTTGCCCTTGCCTGTCATCACCACCTCGCGCTGACGGTGCTTCAGGCCGTCGAGGATGAGGCGCGCGCATTCGGCCACCGTCATCGCGCCGTCTTCCTTGAGGCCGCTGACGCCTGCGGCTTCGCCTCTGGCGTTGTAGCCGTGGTAGCGGATGCGCGTATCCACCACGCCGGGGTAGGCGGTGGTCACGCTCACGCCGGCGGGTTTGAGCTCGATGCGCAGGGCTTCAAAGAAGCCGGCCATGGCGAACTTGCTGGCGCTGTAGGCCGTGCGGCCTGGCACGCCGATCAGTCCAGCCAGCGAAGACACGGCGACGATGGAGCCCTGGCTGGTCTTGAGGTGCGGCAGCGCCGCGTGGGTGCACCAGACGCTGCCCCAGAGGTTGATGCGCATCAGCCTTTCATACCAGCCCAGGTCTTGCGCGCTGACCTGTTCGAACAGCGCATGGGCCGAGACCCCGGCGTTGTTGATCAGGGCGTCCAGCCCGCCGAACTGCTGCACTGCGGCGTCGATCAGCGCGCGGCACTGGGCCTCTTCGCTCACATCGGTGGGAACTTCCAGCACCTGCGCCCCCAGGGCCCGGCATTGTTCTGCCACGGCCTGCAGGTTGCCGGCATTGCGTGCGGCCAGCGTCAGCTGCAGCCGGCTCTGATGGGTTTGCGCCAGCTGGCGGGCCATTTCGGCGCCTATGCCGTCCGAGGCTCCGGTGATGATGATGCGGGCCATGCTCTCTCCCGGCCATGCCGCCCGGGCGGCTTGCCCAAGAGCTCAGAAGCAGGCCCAGACCTGGTCTGCCAGTGTGAGCATGAATTCCGGTTGCAGATACAGGGCAAACACCGCCAGCAGCAGCACGAGCACGGCACACCAGATGGAGATGCGTTGCCAGAGTTTGAGCTGCATGGTGGTGTCTCCGGTATCAGGCGGCGCTGGGCGTGCGGCGCACGATGGCTGCCTCGCGCACGGGCAGGTTGACGACGGCGGCAAAAATGCCCAGGGCAATCGAGATGTACCAGACCATGTCGTAGTTGCCGTTGATATCGTAGAGATAGCCGCCCAGCCATACGCCCAGGAAGCTGCCGATCTGGTGGCTGAAGAAGACAAAGCCGCCCAGCATGGACAGATGCTGCACGCCGAAGATCTGGGCGATGGTGGCATTGGTCAGCGGCACGGTGGACAGCCACAGAAAGCCCATGGCGGCGCAGAAGGCATAGACCGACCAGGGCGAGAGCGGGGCCAGCAAAAAGGCCACCGTGGCCACCGAACGCAGACCGTAGATGCCCGACAGCAGATAGCGCTTGGGCAGCTTCTGGCCCAGATTGCCGGCCAGATAGGTGCCGAAGATATTGAACAGGCCGACCAGGGCCAGCGAATAGCTGGCCACATGGGGCTCCATGCCGAAGTCCTTCAGATAGCTGGGCATGTGCACGCCGATGAACATGACCTGGAAGCCGCAGACGAAGTAGCCCGCCATCAGCAGCAGAAAGCTGGGGTAGGTCCAGGCTTCCTTGAGCGCCTGACCAACGGTCTGCTCGCGCTTGATGGGCGTGCTGCCGCCAAAGCCCGGCTCGCGCAGGCCGAAGGCCAGGGCGGCGATCAGCAGCGCGAACAGCGCCAGTATCAGCAAGGCATTGGACCAGCCGAACTGGGCGATCAGCCTGCCTTCCACGGGCACCATGAAGAACTGGCCGAACGAGCCTGCCGCCGCGGCCACGCCCATGGCCCAGCTGCGCCGCGCCACGGGAATCTGCCGGCCCAGCACGCCGTAGATCACGGCATAGGTGGTGCCGGCCTGGGCCGCGCCGATCAGCACGCCGGCGGTCAGCAGGAACACCGTGGAACTGGGGGACAGCGCCATGCCGACCAGACCCAGGGCATAGAGAACGGAGCCGCCGATCAGCACCTTGAAGGCGCCGATGCGGTCGGCCAGCATGCCGACGAAGATGCCCAGGATGCCCCAGGACAGGTTCTGCACGGCAATGGCCAGGGAGAAGTTCTCGCGCGTCCAGCCCATGTCCTGGGTGATGGGCTGCAGCCAGAGCCCGAAGCCGTGGCGTATGCCCATCGAGAGCGTGACGATGGCGCCACCGCACAGAAGAATCTGCGCCATGGACATGGGGGCTGGAGTTGTCTTTGTTGTCATGCCGTGCTTGCGAAAAAGGCCTGGGGTGCGGTCAGCTCACCACTGTAACCAAAGCCGCTGCTTCGCGCCGGCACAGCTCGTCACATGTGCGCCAGCCTGTGCTGCCAGAATGCGGGAGCGGCGCCGGGCCCTGCGCGCCTGCAGCAAGTCGCGATCCATAAAAAGTGAGCGCCTTGCGCAAGGACTGCAATAAAAACTGATTTAAATCTATCTGAAACTATTGAATAGCATGCGGTAGAAGCTATCTTTTTAAGAGTTGTCGCAGCGGGCAAGATGCGCTGAAAACACGTTGCCAAGACAGATGTTCGGGCTTTGTGCAAGAGTATTGGGAGTAAACAACTGTGAATTTATCCAGCTCTCTTCCGGAGAGGCCACTACAATCCGCCCCCATGGCAGTCAAACCGTCCAACGAATATTCCGAAGGCTCGATCCGCGTTCTCAAGGGTCTGGAGCCTGTCAAGCAGCGTCCCGGCATGTATACGCGCACCGACAACCCCCTGCACATACTGCAGGAGGTGATCGACAACGCGGCCGATGAGGCGCTTGCCGGCTACGGCAAGAAAATCAAGTTCACCATGCACGCCGACGGCTCCTACAGCGTGGAGGACGACGGGCGCGGCATTCCCTTCGGCCTGCACCCCGAGGAAAAGGCGCCCGTGGTGGAGCTGGTCTTCACGCGCTTGCACGCGGGCGGCAAGTTCGACAAGGGCAATGGCGGCGCCTACAGCTTCTCGGGCGGTCTGCATGGCGTGGGCGTTTCGGTGACGAATGCGCTGGCGACGCGTCTGGAGGTGCAGGTGCACCGCGACGGCCAGGTGGCCACGCTGGTGTTCTCGGGCGGCGATGTGATCGAGCCGCTCAAGGTGCGCCCTCTGCAGGCCGGCGAGCGCAAGCAGGGCACGACGGTACGTGCCTGGCCCGATGCCAAATACTTCGAATCCTCGGCCCTGCCCATGGGCGAGCTGGTGCATCTGCTGCGCAGCAAGGCTGTGCTCATGCCCGGCGTGGCCGTCTCGCTGATCAACGAAAAGTCGCGTGACACCCAGAGCTGGCAGTTCAAGGGCGGTCTGCGTGACTATCTGGCGCAGAGCCTGCATGGCGAGCCCGTCATCCCCCTGTTCGAGGGCGAGGGCTTTGCCGACAAGAACAACGACAGCTTTGCCGAAGGCGAGGGCGCGGCCTGGTGCGTGGCCTTCACCGAAGACGGCGCGCCACTGCGCGAAAGCTATGTCAACCTGATACCCACCACGGCGGGCGGCACGCATGACAGCGGCCTGCGCGACGGCCTGTTCCAGGCCGTCAAGGCCTTCATCGACATGCATTCGCTGCTGCCCAAGGGCGTCAAGCTCATGCCCGACGACGTGTTTGCGCGCGCCAGCTATGTGCTCAATGCCAAGGTGCTGGACCCGCAGTTTCAGGGCCAGATCAAGGAGCGCCTGAACTCGCGCGATGCCGTGCGTCTGGTCTCGGGCTTTGTGCGCCCGGCGCTGGAGCTGTGGCTCAACGAGCATGTGGACTGGGGCAAGAAGCTGGCCGAGATCGCCATCAAGGCCGCCCAGACTCGCCAGAAGGCCGGCCAGAAGGTGGAAAAGCGCAAGGGCAGCGGCGTGGCCGTGCTGCCCGGCAAGCTGACCGATTGCGAGAGCAAGGACATAGCCGTCAACGAGGTGTTTCTGGTCGAGGGCGACTCTGCCGGCGGCAGCGCCAAGATGGGCCGCGACAAGGAAACCCAGGCCATCCTTCCGCTGCGCGGCAAGGTGCTCAACACCTGGGAGGTGGATCGTGACCGGCTGTTCGCCAACAACGAAATCCACGATATCTCGGTGGCGATCGGCGTGGACCCGCATGGCCCCAATGACGAGCCCGACCTGTCCGGCCTGCGCTACGGCAAGATCTGCATTCTCTCGGATGCGGACGTGGACGGATCGCACATCCAGGTGCTGCTGCTGACGCTGTTCTTCAAGCATTTCCCCAAGCTCATCGAAGCCGGCCACATCCATGTGGCGCTGCCGCCGCTGTTCCGTGTGGACGTGCCTGCGCGCGGCAAGAAGCCCGCCATCAAGGTCTATGCGCTCGATGCGGGCGAGCTCGATGCCATCATCGAAAAATGCGCCAAGGACGGCGTGCCGCGCGAGAAATGCCAGGTCAGCCGTTTCAAGGGCCTGGGCGAGATGAATGCCGAACAGCTGTGGGAAACCACGCTGAACCCCGATACGCGTCGTCTGCTGCCGGTGCAGTTCATGAATCTGGACTTTGCACAGTCGGAGGCCGTGGTCACCAAGCTCATGGGCAAGGGCGAAGCCGCCGCCCGCCGCGAGCTGATGGAGCTGCATGGCGATGCCGTGGAGGTCGATATCTAGGCGGGCGTTGCAACGCCTGCACTAGCGCTCACTAGCGGTCGATGGAGCCAGCCATGCACAAGCCCATGTTCGATGCCTCACCCAGCCATCCGCCTGCGCGCGGCGGGCTCGCGTCTGTGCGTTTGCGACGTGCGGTGGCTGCTGCCCTGCTGGCGGGCTCGGGCTGGCTGGCCCTGGCGCCGGCGGCGCATGCCGATCTCTGGGCCTATGTCGATGAATTCGGGGTCACGCACTTTGCGGCCGAGGCGCTGGACGAACGCTACAAGCTGTTCTTCAAGGGCGAGCTCTACGACAGCAGCCAGCCGGGTCTGCAGCTCAAGCCGGATTCGGCGGCCGAGGGGCTCAACGCCCGCACGCGCATGCAGAGCTTTTTCGAGGTCTCGCCGCGCTACAAGAGCGTGAGGCCGCATCTGCAGAAGGCGGCCGAGAGAACCGGCGTGGACTATGACCTGATCAAGGCCGTGATCGCCGTGGAGTCCGGCTTTGATGCCCAGGCCGTCTCTCCCAAGGGCGCTGTCGGTCTGATGCAGCTGATGCCGGCTACGGCCGAGCGCTTTGGCGTGGCGGCCAGCAAGAAGCGCAGCCTGCAGCAGCAGCTGGCCGACCCGGCCGTGAACGTGCCTGCCGGCGCGCGCTATCTGAGCTATCTGATGGACTTGTTCCCGGGCCGGCTCGATCTGGTGCTGGCCGCCTATAACGCGGGCGAAGGTGCGGTGCAGAAGTTTGGCAAGGCGATTCCGCCCTATAAAGAAACAATGAATTACGTCAAGGCCGTCACGGGCATCTACGAGCAGCTGCAGGCAGCCAGGCCCCTGAGCGGCCGGCTGGCTGCGGCCGGCTCGGCTGGTCGCGGCGGCTCCCGCATACGCATGACTCTGCCGGGCGCGGCCCCTGCGGCCGCGGACGCGCAAATACCTTGAGTCGCCGGATCGGCGCAATTTGGAAAATCACAAAGAATTCATGAGCGATCAAACCACACTGGATTTGTCTCAACAAGCCGCTGGCGATGCACTGGACCTGGGTCAATACGCACAGCGCGCCTATCTCGAATACGCTTTATCGGTGGTCAAGGGCCGTGCCCTGCCGGATGTCAGCGATGGCCTCAAGCCCGTGCAGCGCCGCATTCTCTATGCCATGGAGCGCATGGGCCTGAGCTACAGCGGCCCGAACGGCAATACGGCGGCCAAGCCGGTCAAGAGCGCCCGTGTCGTCGGCGACGTGCTGGGCCGCTTTCACCCGCACGGCGACCAGTCGGCCTACGACGCACTGGTGCGCATGGCGCAGGACTTCAACCAGCGCTACCCGCTGGTCGACGGCCAGGGTAACTTCGGCAGCCGCGACGGCGACGGCGCTGCGGCCATGCGCTATACCGAGGCGCGCCTGTCCAAGATCACCGGCCTGCTGCTCGACGAAATCGATATGGGCACGGTGGACTTCGTGCCCAATTACGACGGCAGCACCCAGGAGCCCAAGCAACTTCCGGCCCGTCTGCCGTTCTCGCTGCTCAATGGAGCCAGCGGCATTGCCGTGGGTCTGGCAACGGAAATCCCCAGCCACAATCTGCCCGAAGTGGCAGCGGCCTGCGTGGCCCTGATCAAGAAGCCGCAGCTGCCCGAGGAGGAACTGCTGGCGCTGATTCCCGGCCCCGACTATCCGGGTGGCGGCCAGATCATTTCGTCCAGCAGCGATATCGCCGATGCCTACCGTACGGGTCGCGGCAGTCTCAAGGTGCGCGCGCGCTGGAAGATCGAAGAGCTGGCACGCGGCCAGTGGCAGTTGGTGGTGACCGAGCTGCCGCCCGGCGTGTCGGCCCAGAAGGTGCTCGAAGAGATCGAGGACATCACCAATCCCAAGGTCAAGACCGGCAAGAAGGCGCTGAGCCAGGAGCAGACCCAGCTCAAGGCCAGCATGCTGGCCGTGCTGGACTGCGTGCGCGACGAGTCGAGCAAGGATGCGCCGGTGCGCATCGTGTTCGAACCCAAGACCGGCAAGATCCCTCAGTCGGAGCTGATCACGGCGCTGCTGGCCCACACCAGCCTGGAGTCTTCGAGCTCGATCAACCTGACCAGCATCGGCCTCGATGGCCGCCCGGTGCAGAAATCGCTGCGCCAGATGCTGGAGGAGTGGATTGCCTTCCGCTTCCAGACCGTGACGCGACGCAGCCGGCATCGGCTGGAGAAGGTGCTCGATCGCATCCACATCCTCGAAGGCCGCCAGGCTGTGCTGCTCAATATCGACAAGGTCATTGCCATCATCCGCGCCAGCGATGAACCCAAGCAGGCCCTGATCGACGCCTTCAATCTCTCCGAGCGTCAGGCCGAGGACATTCTTGAAATCCGTCTGCGCCAATTGGCGCGCCTGGAGGCCATCAAGATCGAGCAGGAGCTCAAGGAGCTGCGCAGCGAGCAGGGCAAGCTTGAGGACATCCTGGGCAGCGAGGCGACCATGCGCCGCCTGATCTGCAAGGAAATCGAGGCCGATGCCAAGACCTTCGGCGATGCCCGTCGCACGCTGATCCACGAGGAGAAAAAGGTGGTGGCCGAGGTCAAGGTGGTGGATGAACCCACGACCGTGATCATTTCCGAAAAGGGCTGGGTGCGCACGCGTCAAGGCCATGGTGTGGACGCTGCCACGCTGAGCTTCAAGGCCGGCGACAGCCTCTACGGCACGTTCGAGTGCCGCACCGTCGATCAGTTGCTGGCCTTTGGCAGCAACGGCCGGGTCTACTCGGTGCCGGTATCGGCCCTGCCGGGCGGACGCGGCGACGGCCAGCCCGTGACGACGATGATCGAACTCGAAGCCGGTACCCAGCTGCTGTACTACTTTGCCGGCAGCGAAAGCACACAGCTGCTGCTCTCGGGCTCGGGCGCCTATGGCTTCACGGCGAATGTGGGCGATATGGTCTCGCGCCAGAAGGCCGGCAAGGCCTTTGTCACGCTGGGCGAGGGCGAGACCCTGTGCGCGCCTTCGGTGGTGCATGGCGTGCCCATGAATGCGCGTGCCGAGTATGTGGAAGGCGGCGATCAGGGGGCCGGTTTGCTCAACCCCGCCAGCCATGTGATCTGCGCCTCGGTGGGCGGTCGCATTCTGACCTTCGAGATCGCCGAGCTCAAGGCCATGCCCAAGGGCGGGCGCGGCCTGATGCTGATCAGCCTGGAAGACAAGGACCAGCTGGCCGGCGCTGCCGCCTATACGCGCAGCATTCGCCTGGATGGCGTGGGGCGCGGCGGCAAGGCACGTACCGAGACGCTGGAGATCCGCAGCCTCAACAATGCCCGCGGCAACCGCGGTCGCAAGGGCAAGGCCGCAGACCTGGGCTTCAAGCCGCAGGCGGTGACGCGCGTGGAGTAAGATTCAGAGCGCCAGTCCAAAAGCCGTGCATTGCACGGCTTTTTCTTTGAGGCAACGGATGCTGCCATGCACCTCGTATGCACCTCGTCAGTGCGAGTTCGATGACAAGGGACCAATCTGGTGCGTTGCCTGATGCGGTTTATGCCGTCATCAGTCTGGCTTCGAACATCTGGGAGGGCTGATTGATCTGCTCGCGGCTGGCGACCAGGGGCAGGTCGCGCTGCCCCGACTCGGTGCGGGAGACCAGTGCATACAGGGTGCTCACGGCCCTGGACACGGCATCGGGCACGGCGCGCCCTTGAATCAGATGGCCCAGCAGCACGGCCGAGAACACATCGCCCATGCCGTTGGGCAGGGGGTGCAGGTCGATATAGGGCGTCTGTACCAGCCAGGACTTGTCGGCCGTCACGGCCAGTGTGGCCAGCTGGTCGGATGGCAGATCGTCGGTGCGCAGGCTGGTGATGACGATCAGGGCCGACGGGCTGTGATGCAGCTGCGTGAGCATGGAGCGGGCCGCCTGGGTGGCCGCCTCCACGCTGCTCAGGGGCTGGCCGCCGCACAGCAGCTCGAACTCGTAGTGGTTGGGCGTGATGACGCTGGCCTGGGACAGTGCGCGCTTGCGCAGAAAGTCCGGGATGCCGGGACGCACGAACACGCCGCGCCCCACATCGCCCATGACCGGGTCGCATAGGTAGTGGGCCCCGGGCTGGGCGGCGCGCACTTCCTGCACGGCGGCCAGAATGGCTTCGCCCACGCCGGCATCGCCCAGATAGCCCGAGAGCACGGCCGTGCAGCGCGCCAGCACGCCGCGGGCGCGCAGGCCGTCCAGCACATCCTGTACATGGGCGGGCGTGAAGACCTGGCCCTTGAACTCGCCATAGCCGGTATGGTTGGAGAACTGCACCGTATGCACGGCCACGGGTTCTATGCCCAGCAGCTGCAGCGGCAGCATGGCGGCGTCGTTGCCCACATGGCCGTAGGCGACATGGGATTGAATGCTGAGAACCAGTGGAGGTGCCTGCGTGCTGGGCATGGGGCTCTTTCGTGAGTGATCGAGATGCTTGCGGCAAGCATCGCACTGCAAAGATAAAGTGAGCTGCTTACGCTTACCAGTCAATCAATTCAGACTTTTTTGTATCTGAAATCTATGAATGACAAGCGGTATTAGCTCACTTTATGTGAGTGAGCAGGAGTCTTAGCCCAGCTCGGCCATCAGCTCGATTTCCACGCAGCAGCCCAGGGGAATCTGGGCCACGCCGAAGGCGCTGCGGGCGTGCTTGCCGGCTTCGCCGAAGACTTCGCCCAGCAGTTCGCTGCAGCCATTGGTGACCAGATGCTGCTCGGTGTAGCTGGTGCTGGAGTTGACCAGGCTCATGACCTTGACGATGCGCTTGACGCGATTCAGATCGCCGCCGCAGGCATGCTGCAGCGTGCCCATCAGATCCACGGCCACGGCGCGGGCCGCCTGCTTGCCTTCTTCGGTCGTCATGTTCTCGCCCAGCTTGCCAACCCAGGGCTGGCCGTTCTGCTTGGCTATATGGCCGCTGAGGAACACCAGATTGCCGGTCTGCATATAGGGCAGGTAGGCGGCCGCAGGCATTGCCACTTCGGGCAGGGTGATGTTCAGTGCTTTGAGTTTTTCGTAGACGCTCATGACGGGCTCCAAAAAGTGCGGGGGCTAAAGGGGGACAAGTTTGACACAGCAGCGCGACCGGGCCGTCATTGTCCTGGCACGGCTGCCATGGCGTTTGAATTGATAGCTGCTCGCGCAACGAGAGTCGGCATCCGCTGCGGTTTTGGGCCCGCAAGCAGGGCAGGGATAGTCGCAATGCTGGTGGCAGGCCCTCGCTCCTAGCATGGCAGCATGCCGCTCCAGCAGACTTCCGCCTCTTTGCGTCGCCGCCTGTCCTGGCTGGCGCCGCTGTGGGGCTGCGTGCTGGGCGCTGCCTGGCAGGTGACTCAGGCCGGACTCTGGCATCTGGCGCTCTACCAGCTCCTGCTGGCCTTGGGGTTGCTGATGCTGCTGCTGGCTTGCAGATGGCGCGGCCGGCCGAGGCTGGGTTGGTGGCTGCTGCTGGCGGGCGCGGCCTGCGGTGTGGCGGGGCTGACGGGCTGGCGCGCCCATGCCTATCTGCAGCAGACCCTGCCCCCGGCGCTGGAGGCTGTGGATTTGCAGGTGGAGGGCCGTATTGCCTCGATGCTGCAGAACCAGGCCAACGGCCAGCGCTGGCGCTTTGTGGTGGAGCGCGCGGATGCCGGCGTGCCGCAAGTGCTGGAGCTGTCCTGGTACGGCCCGTTCGGGCAACTGGCGGATGCCGGCCAGCCTCTGGTTCCTGCCTGGGCCCAGGGCGTGGCGCTGAGCCCCGGTCAGCGCTGGCGCCTGACGGTGCGCATCAAGCGCCCGCACGGCTCGCGCAATCCGCATGGCTTTGACTATGAACTGCTGGCCTGGGAGCAGGGCGTGCAGGCCACGGGCTATGTGCGCGACCGGCCCGCGCCCGAGCTACTGGCCGTGACGACCCGGCATCCCTTGCAGCGCTGGCGGCAGTGGCTGCGCGATCGCATCCAGGACGAGATGGGGCGACTGCAGCGCTGGCTGCCCGGCGGCGATGCGGTGCGTGCCCAGGCCGCACTGGGCGTGGTGGCTGCGCTGGCCGTGGGCGATCAGCAGGCGATCGAGCGCAAGGACTGGACGCTGTTTCGCCAGACGGGCGTGGCGCATCTGATGAGCATCTCGGGCCTGCACATAACCATGTTTGCCTGGCTGGCCGCCTTGCTGGTGGGCCGCTTGTGGAGGCTCAGTGCCAGCGCATGCCGCTGGGTACCGGCTCCGCGCGCGGCCCTGGCCGTGGGCGTGGTGCTGGCGGCCGCCTATGCCTTGTTCAGCGGCTGGGGCCTGCCCGCTCAGCGCACGATCTGCATGCTGGCCGTGGTGGCGCTGCTGCAGTGGCAGGGCGTGCGCTGGCCCTGGGCCTGTGTCTGGCTGCTGGCGCTGGCAGTGATTGTCGTGGCCGACCCGTGGGCGCTGTGGCAGGCCGGGTTCTGGCTCAGTTTTGTCGCGGTCGGCGTATTGCTGGCTTCGGGCTCGGGCGCTGTCGGCGCGAAGGGCAAAAGCGCTGCGGGCCGATGGGTGGCAAAGCTGCATGCCCTGTGGCGTGAGCAATGGCTGATCTCCCTGGCCCTGGCACCACTGGGGCTGCTGCTGTTCGGTCAGGTGTCCGTCGTGGGCCTGCTGGCCAATCTGCTGGCCATTCCCTGGGTGACCCTGGTGGTCACGCCGCTGGCCTTGCTGGCTGCCGTGCTGCCGATGGCGGCAAGCGCTGCCGCTGTCGCCATGCTGCCCTTGATGCAGCTGTTGCAGTGGCTGGCCCAGCTGCCCGGGGCGGTGTGGGTTCTGCCGCAGCCCGCCTGGTGGGCCAGTGTGCTGGCGATAGCTGCCGGACTGCTGGTGATCGCGCCTTTGCCGGGGCGGCTGCGGCTGGTGGCCGCGCTGTTCGCGCTGCCTGCCTTGTTCTGGCCTCAGGCACGGCCGCGTGTCGGCGAGTTCGAGCTGCTGGCGGTAGATATCGGCCAGGGAAATGCCGTCATCGTCAGTACCGCCAGCCATCGTCTGCTCTATGACGCAGGGCCGCAGTATGGCCGCCACAGCGATGCCGGCGAGCGTGTGCTTTTGCCCTTGCTGGCCGCGCAGGGCATGCAGCTGGATGCCATGATGCTCAGCCACAGCGACAAGGATCACACCGGCGGAGCCCTGGCCGTGAAGGCGGCTCAGCCAACTGCCAGAGTCTGGGGTTCGGACTCGGTGATTCAGGACCCGCAACTGGCAGGCCTGGCTCCGGTGCAGCGCTGCACCCAGGGGCAGCACTGGCAATGGGATGGCGTGACGTTCGAAGTGCTGCACCCGCCAGCAGGAGATGCCTGGCTCGATGGCCGCAAGGCCAAGCCCAATTTCGGCAGCTGCGTGCTGCGCCTGCGCTCGGCCAGTGGCCGGGTGGCCCTGCTGGCCGGCGACATCGAGGCTGCGCAGGAGCGGCAACTGCTGCAAACCAGCCTGGGCGAGCCCGTGGACTGGCTGCTGGTGCCGCACCATGGCAGCAAGACTTCATCGACCGAGCCCTGGGTCGGCACGCTGCGCCCGCGCTGGGCAGTGGCGCAGGTGGGCTATCTGAATCGCTTCGGACATCCGGTGACAGTCGTGGTGCAGCGCTATCGGGCGGTGGGCAGCCAACTGGTGGCACAGGATCGCTGCGGCGCTGCCTACTGGAGCTCAGCCCTGCCGGAAAAATTGGAATGCGAGCGCCTGATTCGGGCGCATTATTGGGATGTTCATGCCGTCTCCAAGGGTCCGCCCTGAGAAACTGGCATGGGGCTTGCATTGATGCTGTACCGCCTTTCAGGCGGAAGGCAGACATGCAAGGTTGCTCGCGCGTTGTCAGGCTGCTTGCCTGGCGCCGCGTCGCTAAACTGAAACCCGCGGCTTGCATGCGTGAGTCGCGGCAGAAATAGGGAGGACAGGATGCGCACATTCGATGAGATGTATCTGAACTCGCCCGCCGAAGGTGCAGCGGTGCGAGACCACTATCGGGACTATGCGCAGTGGCTGGGCAAGCAATCGCAGGACTATCTGCGTGCCCGCAGTGCCGAGGCGGAAATCGTGTTTCGCCGCGTGGGCATCACCTTTGCCGTCTATGGCGACAAGGACGAGAGTGGTGCCGGTACGGAGCGTTTGATTCCGTTCGATCTGATCCCGCGCATCATTCCGGCCCATGAGTGGACCAGCATGCAGGCCGGTCTGGCCCAGCGCGTGAAGGCGCTCAACTGCTTCATCCGCGATGCCTACCACGGCCAGGACATGGTGCGCGCCGGCCTGATTCCGACGGAACTGGTGCGCGGCAACAGCCAGTACCGGCCCGAGATGGAAGGCATACAGGTGCCCAACGATGTCTATGCCAATATTGCCGGCATCGACATCGTGCGCGCCCCCGATGAGCAGGGCAACGGCATCTACTACGTGCTCGAAGACAATCTGCGCGTGCCATCTGGCGTTTCCTACATGCTGGAGAACCGCCGCATGACCATGCGCCTGTTCCCCGAGCTGTTCGGCAAGCATGCCGTGGCGCCCGTGGCCCACTACCCCGACATGCTGCTCGACACCCTGCGAGCCAGTGCGCCTTCGGGCGTGCTGGAGCCGACGGTGGTGGTGCTGACGCCTGGGATGTACAACAGCGCCTATTTCGAGCATGCCTTCCTGGCCCAGCAGATGGGGGTGGAGCTGGTCGAAGGGCAGGATCTGGTGGTCGAAAAAGACGTGGTCTATATGCGCACCACCCAGGGTCTGCAGCGTGTGGACGTGATCTACCGCCGCGTGGACGACGATTTTCTCGACCCGGAAGTCTTCAGGCCCACATCGACGCTGGGCTGCAAGGGCCTGATGCGCGCCTACCGCGCAGGCAACGTCAATATCTGCAATGCCGTGGGCACGGGCCTGGCCGATGACAAATCGGTGTACCCCTATGTGCCGGAGATGATCCGCTTCTATCTGGGAGAGGAGCCCATTTTGCAGAACGTCCCGACCTGGCTGTGCCGCAAGGAGGACGACCTCAAATACGTGCTCGACCATCTGCATGAGCTGGTGGTCAAGGAGGTGCATGGCGCCGGCGGCTACGGCATGCTGATCGGCCCGGCAGCCACCACGGCCGAGATCGAAGCCTTCCGCCGGATGCTGGTCGGCAACCCCTCCGGCTATATCGCGCAGCCCACGCTCTCCCTGTCGACCTGCCCGACCATGGTGGAAAAAGGCATAGCTCCGCGTCACATCGACCTGCGGCCCTTCGTGCTCACGGGCACCGAAGTCAATATGGTGGCCGGTGGACTGACGCGCGTGGCGCTCAAGCAGGGATCGCTGGTGGTGAATTCATCCCAGGGCGGGGGAACCAAGGACACCTGGGTGCTGGAAGATCAAGAGGGAGGCCATTGATGCTGTCACGTACCGTCGATCATCTTTACTGGACGTCCCGCTGCACCGAGCGGGCAGAAAAAAAGGCTGCAAGCATTTTTTCAACAGAATACGGCGCGCGCGTCCGGCGCGTGCGGGGTTCTCTGCCCAAGGAGGGCCTATGCTGAGCCGTACCGCCGATCATCTTTACTGGATGTCCCGCTACACCGAGCGGGCAGAGAACACCGCGCGCATGCTCAGCGTGGCCTATGAAACCGCCATGCTGCCGCAGGCCATCCATGATGCGCACCGTGGCTGGCAGAGCGTGTTGTCCATCAGCGAGCTGATCCCGGCCTTCAAGGCGCAGTTTCCGGTGGTGGACCGCGAGTCGGTGCTGCAGTTCATGGTTTCGGACGAGGCCAATCCGTCCTCCATCTTTGCCTGTCTGAAGGCTGCGCGCGAGAACGCACGTGCCGTGCGCGGCGCGCTGACCACGGAGTCCTGGGAAACGCAGAATCAGACCTGGCTGGCACTGCAGCGCCACTTCGGCAAGGATGCCTGGAAGAAGGATCCGGCACAGTTCTTCGAATGGGTCAAATACCGCTCGCACCTGTGGCGCGGTGTGTCGCTGGGCACCATGCTCAAGGACGAGGCGCTGCACTTTGTGCGCCTGGGCACTTTTGTCGAGCGGGCCGACAACACGGCGCGCTTGCTGGATGTGAAGTTCCATTCCATAGAGCGCGACTACCATGGGATGCCGCGCGGTCGCGCCCTGATGAACTTCGACTTCTATCACTGGAGCGCGCTGCTGCGCAGCGTCTCGGCCTTCGAGGTCTACCGCAAGGTCTACCGCGATGTGATCACGCCCGAACGCGTGGCAGAGCTGCTGATGCTGCGCGCCGACATGCCGCGCTCGCTGCTGGCCAGCATGCATGAGGTGGTCAAGAACCTGGAGCGGGTGGCCAACGACCATTCGCAGGAAACCACGCGCAAGGCCGGGCGCCTGCTGGCCGATCTGCAGTACGGCCGCATCGACGAGATCCTGACCACCGGTCTGCACGCCTATCTGACGCAGTTCCTCGACCGTGTCAACGATCTGGGCTCGGGCATCAGCCGGGACTTCCTGATGCCGACCTGATACAGACGGCGCTCAAAACAAAAGCGGCCCTGAGGCCGCTTTTGTTTATCGACGCGAAGCCGAACTTACTCGATCTCGCCCATCAGCGACTGCAGATAGTTCTGCGTGCCGACCTTGTCGATCAGGTCGAGCTGGGTTTCGAGGAAATCGATGTGCTCTTCGGTGTCGTCCAGGATCTTCTGCAGCAGATCGCGCGAAACATAGTCGCGCACGGATTCACAATGCGCGATGCCGTCCTTGATGGTTTGCTGCGCGGCTTGCTCCAGGCGCAGGTCGCAGGCCAGGGCTTCCGGCACGTCCTCGCCGATCTGCAGCTTGCCCAGATCCTGCAGATTGGGCAGGCCGTCGAGCATGAAGATACGGTCCATCAGCCAGTCGGCATGCTTCATCTCGCCGATGGATTCCTCGTATTCCTTCTTGGCCAGCTTGTCGAAGCCCCAGTGCTTGTACATGCGGTAATGCAGAAAGTACTGGTTGATGGCGGTCAGTTCGTTCTTGAGCTGGGCTTGCAGCCAGGAAATGACTTGTGCATCACCTTTCATGGGGGACTCCTTCTCGGGCAGTTGTTGTTCGCGTCGATTGTCCATGCTTTATGAGGCAAATCAAACAAAGCCCATGTCCGCGCGAATTGGCTGCATCTGATGCGCGTTCTCGTTTAGTTTTGGGGAGGCGCTGCCCGGCTTTGACGCAGTGATGACAACAAAAGCTATGAGCGTGATTGAAGGACTATTGGCTTGAACCACCTGGTTTCAGCCCACAATAGAAAGCTGGGCTGCACAGCAGTGCAGCTTGACTTCAGAAGCCGGGAATCTGGTTTGATAGCTTTTGCAAATCAATTTGATGGAATCAATCGATTGGTTTTATTAAGCGGGTCGCTCTAAACTTCATCCTGTCTTCAAACACTAACCACAAGGAAACAGCAAATGTCTCTGATCAACACTCAAGTTCAACCTTTCAAGACCGAAGCCTATGTGAACCGCAACGGCAAGGGTGAATTCATCACCGTGACTGAAGAGAGCCTGAAGGGCAAGTGGTCTGTGGTGATCTTCATGCCCGCCGCCTTCACCTTCAACTGCCCCACCGAAATCGAAGACGCTGCCAACAACTACGCCGAGTTCCAGAAGGCCGGTGCCGAGGTCTACATCGTGACCACCGACACCCACTTCTCGCACAAGGTGTGGCACGAAACTTCCGACGCTGTGGGCAAGGCCAAGTTCCCCCTGGTTGGCGACCCCACACACCAGCTGACCAATGCTTTCGGCGTGCACATCCCCGAAGAAGGCCTGGCTCTGCGCGGTACCTTCGTGATCAACCCCGAAGGCGTGATCAAGACCATGGAAGTGCATTCCAACGAAATCGCTCGTGACGTGTCCGAAACCCTGCGCAAGCTGAAGGCAGCCCAGTTCACCGCCGCCAACCCCGGCCAGGTGTGCCCCGCCAAGTGGAAGGAAGGCGCCAGCACGATCACTCCTTCGCTGGATCTGGTCGGCAAGATCTAAGCCTGATACCTATCGGCTGAGCGTGCAAGCGCTCTGAAAGCCGGACGACGTTCAGGCGCGTTCTGCCCGTCCGTCCGGCTTTTTTTCGCCCAGTTTTTGCTTTCATGGGCGGGCAAAGGCCTCAAAAGCACTTTGCTGCATTGCATCAACAACTCTAAATTCAAAGGAATCCACCATGCTTGACGATCAACTCAAAGCCCAACTCGCCGCCTACCTGGAACGCGTGCAGCAGCCGTTTGAGCTGGTGGCTTCTCTGGATGACAGCGAGACCAGTGCACAGATGCACGATCTGCTGAAAACCATCCAGTCCCTGCGCAGCGACAAGATTTCCCTGCGCACCGACGGCAGCGACGCCCGCAAGCCGTCGTTCACGCTGCAGCGTCAGGGCACGGCTACCCAGCTGCGCTTTGCTGGTCTGCCTCTGGGCCATGAATTCACCTCGCTGGTGCTGGCCCTGCTGTGGACGGGCGGCCACCCTCCCAAGGTGGAGCAGGACGTGATCGACCAGATCAAGGCGCTCGATGGCGACTTCAACTTCGAGGTCTACATGAGCCTGAGCTGCCACAACTGCCCCGATGTGGTTCAGGCACTGTCGCTGATGGCGATTCTCAACCCCAAGGTCAAGACCACGGTGATCGAGGGCGGCGCCTTCCAGAAGGAAGTGACCGAGCGCGAAATCATGGCCGTGCCCATGGTGTTCATGAACGGCAGCGTGTTCGGCTCCGGCCGCATGAGCATCGAGGAAATCGTGGCCAAGCTGGACACCGGTGCCGCCTCGCGTGACGCCGCCAAGCTGTCGGCCAAGGAAGCCTTTGACGTGCTGATCATCGGCGGCGGCCCTGCCGGCGCGGCAGCCGCCGTGTACGCGGCTCGCAAGGGCATTCGTACCGGCGTGGCGGCCGAGCGCTTCGGCGGTCAGGTCAACGACACGCTGGCGATTGAGAACTACATCTCCGTGCTGGAGACCGACGGCCCCAAGTTCGCTGCGGCCCTGGAAGCCCACACCCGTGCCTATGACGTGGACATCATGAACCTGCAGCGCGCCGAGAAGCTGATTCCCGCAGCGCAGCCCGGCGGTCTGGTGGAAGTGCAACTGGCCAATGGCGGCTCGCTCAAGGCCAAGACCGTGATTCTGTCCACCGGTGCGCGCTGGCGCAATGTGAATGTGCCCGGAGAAGCCGAGTACAAGAACAAGGGCGTGGCCTACTGCCCGCACTGCGACGGTCCGCTGTTCAAGGGCAAGCGCGTGTCGGTGATCGGCGGTGGCAACTCCGGCATCGAAGCTGCGATTGACCTGGCGGGTCTGGTGGCCCATGTGACGGTGGTGGAGTTCGCCGATCAGCTCAAGGCCGATGCCGTGCTGGTCAAGAAGCTGCACAGCCTGCCCAATGTGACGGTGATCACCAATGCCCAGACCACCGAGATCACCGGTGCCAACGGCAAGGTCAACGGCCTGAGCTACAAGGACAGGGCAACGGGCACTGAGCACCATGTGGAGCTGGAAGGCGTGTTTGTGCAGATCGGCCTGGTGCCGAACACCGAATGGCTCAAGGGCTCGGTGGAGTTGAGCAAGTTCGGCGAAATCATTGTGGATGCCAAGGGACAGACCAATCTGCCCGGGGTGTTTGCAGCCGGCGATTGCACCACGGTGCCTTACAAGCAGATCGTCATTGCCGCCGGTGCCGGTGCCACCGCAGCCCTGTCGGCCTTTGATCATCTGATTCGCAACTAAACGGTCTTCATCGCTTGCAGGGAAAGCGATGATGGCTATCAAAAAAGGACTGCCTAGGCAGTCCTTTTTTGCTTTTGAATGGCCGTGAAAAGGGGGGTGTTGACGCCGGGATCGTTAGGGGCTCTGACGATCATGACACCGGGTTTGCCGACACCGACGGCCGGTGAAAACAGACACAGGTGCAAGCCGCAGCCATGCGCCCGGACGCAATTCCCGTTTTGTAACGAAGTTATTTGCAGTTGAGAATTATTCGCATATACTGATCGCCATTCAGCCAGCCAATGCCGTGCCAGCTACAGGCCGCGAAGCCTCTGACGTTTCGACCTGTGGCCATTGACGTACCTATCAGAAGCCAGCTCTTTTCAATTTCTATGAATAAAGAGGGTTTCTGGTATGGCTTCCGCCACCGCTTTGCACGCCCGCGCCTCGCTGGCGCCTAGCTCCAATCTCCGTCCGCTGGCGCTGGCCTGCGCACTGGTCTGCGCCGCCATTACGGCCCAGGCACAGCAGCAATCTTCCGATTCCGTCCAGGTCGCGGCAGCCCGCGCCGACCGCAGCACGCCCGTGCTGCGCGATGTGGTCATCAGTGCCTCGCGCGACGAGCAGGACGCCGACAGCCTGCCCATGACGGTGGACGTCATCGATGCCAAGCAGATGGAAGAGGAGCAGATCAACGATATCCGCGAGCTGGCCAGCAAGCTGCCCAATGTGACCGTGCCGCGCAGTCCGGCGCGTTTCACGCTGGCAAGCGGCTCCACCGGACGTGACCAGAACAGCGGCTTCAATATCCGTGGCCTCGAAGGCAACCGCGTGCTGATGCTGGTCGATGGTGTGCGTCTGCCGCGCAGCTACACCTTCAGCGCCAATGCCTTTGGCCGTGACTACATGGATCTGGGTCTGATACAGCGTGTGGAAATCCTGCGCGGTGCCGTGCCTGCGCTCTATGGCTCGGACGGCATGGGCGGCCTGGTCAATTTCATCACCGTGCAGCCCGACGATCTGCTCAAGGACGGCAAGACCATTGGCGGTCGCGTCTCGGCCAGCTATGACGGCTCTGACAACGGCAAGCGCGTGGGGGCGACGCTGGCGGGCCGTGCCAGCCAGGAATGGAGCTGGCTGCTGTCGGCCGGCATAGGCCGCTCCAGCGCGCTGGAAAACATGGGCAGTAACAACAGCGTGGGTGCTCTGCGCACCACGCCCAACCCCGAAACGGACAAGAGCCATTCTTTGCTGGGCAAGCTGGTCTACACACCATCGGCCGTGCAAAAACATGTGTTCGTCCTGGAGGGCGTGGACAAGCGAGCCGACTACGACCTGCTGTCGGCACGCAGCGCCACGGTGACGGATTCCAAGTCGAATACCTCGATGAAGCGCTGGCGCGCTACCTGGCAGGGGCAGTGGCAGCAGTTGGATACGGCACTGGCCGACGAGCTCAAGCTGATGGCCAGCTATCAAAGCACGAGTTCGCGTGAGTTCGTGACCGAAACCCGCACCCCGCCTTTGGCCTATCGCGAGCGTGATGTGACCTATGACGAGGACGCGCTGCAACTGCACGCCCAGGCTGGCAAGACGCTGCGCTGGAGCAATGGCCTCAGCGGCAAGTTCAGCTATGGCGTCGACTATCTGCGTGGCAAGGTGGTCAACGAGCAGAACGGCATCACGCCACCGGCAGGCGAGAGCTTTCCGCTCAAGCGCTTTCCCGACACCACGGAAACTTCGAGCGCGCTGTTCGCCCAGGCCGAGCTGCACTACGGTGCTTTCAGCCTGACGCCCGGATTGCGGGCCGAGCACTACAGCATCAAGCCCAAGCAGCAGGGCTTTGGCGGCACGGTGGTCAGCAATTCGGACTCTGCCGTCTCCCCCAAGCTGGGCGCCATGTTCCAGATGAACGATGCCTGGTCGGTCTACGGCAACTATGCCGCCGGTTTCCGCGCGCCCAATGCAGGCCAGGTGAATGCCTTCTTCGAGAACCCGCTGGCCTTCTATCGCAGCATTCCCAACCCCGATCTCAAGGCGGAAAAAAGCAATACCTTTGAGCTGGGCCTGCGTGGCCGCATGAATGCGCTGCGACTTGATGCCGCAGTCTTCACGGGCCGCTACAAGGACTTCATCCAGGATCAGGTGCTGGTTTCCGGCAACTATGGTGACCGCAACAATCCGGCCACCTTCCAGTCCGTCAATCTGAATCGCGTGCATATCAGCGGCTTCGAGCTCAAGGCCGACTACGACTGGGGCAAGTTTGCCGGTGGCGACTGGCGCACCAATGCCGCCTATGGCTACACCAAGGGCACGGACAAGAGCACCGACCTGCCCGTGGACACCATCTCGCCGCAGCAACTGGTGCTGGGCGTGCGCTACGACCGCTCGAATGTGGGCGTGCAGTTCAGCGCCTCGCACTGGGCCGGCAAAAAGGCCGGGGATGCCGCAGCCAATGCCTGGCTCAGCCCCAGCGCCACGGTGCTGGATCTGAGCGCTCAATGGCGCATCCGTCCCGGCACCCGCCTGAACGTGGGCGTCTACAACCTGACCGACAAGAAGTACTGGCGCTGGTCCGATGTGCGCAGCCTGACCAACACCACGCAGATTGCCGACGCCTATAGCCAGGCCGGCCGCTATGTGCGTGTGTCCCTGGTTCAGGACTTCTGATTTTGTAGCTGAAAGCGCTTGTTTGGTAAGCGCTTGAGATCTGTTTGACTCAAAAACTGCGGGAGTGTGCCATGTCTGTTTATGAGAACACCGCCAATGCCCAGAGTGCCTCTGGCAGTCGCGATGAGGAATATCTGCTGACCGAGGGCGAAGCCCAGCTGGCCACGGTGCTGGCGTTGATGACCGGTTTCAGCCAGGGCTGCTGTGCGGTGCACCGTGCACCCATGGCCCAGCGCGTGGCGGACCAGTTGGTGCGCATGACCGAAGGCCTGGACGGCAGCGAGCGCTCTGACGACATGCGTCACTTTCTGCAGCGGCTGGGGCAGCGCTGGGCCACCGTGGCCCAGGTGCTGGCCCAGTCCGAGCCTGATTCCGAAGTCGAAGCCCAGGCTTCGGCTCCCCGTTCCGACGACGAGTTTTCCAACCCACAACCACACTGGCATCACAGCCCGGAGACCCTGCAATGAACGCCATCACATCCCCCGAAATCCAGACCATGACCGCAGTGCAGATTCGTGAGCAATTTGCCCAGAAACGCCTGCAAGGCCTGCGCGCCAAGGATGCCGCCGAAGCCCTGCAGCTGAGTGAAGGCGCGGTGATTGCCGCACATGGTGGTGAGCATGAACGCGCGCTGCAGGCGCTGCCGCTGCGCGCCGAATGGCTGGACATCCTCAAGGCCCTGGAGGCCTGCGGCCCGGTGATGGCGCTGACGCGCAACGAATCCACCGTGCATGAAAAAGACGGCATCTACCAGAACCTCTCGGCCCAGGGGCCGGTCGGTCTGGCGCTGAGCCGGGAAATCGATCTGCGCCTGTTCTTCATGCACTGGCATGCCGGCTTTGCCGTGACCGAGGAGTCCGCCAATGGTGGCCGTCCTGCCATGCGCAGCCTGCAGTTCTATGACGCGGCCGGTCGTGCCGTGCACAAGGTGTTTGCACGCGAGGCCACGGACATGGCGGCCTGGAATGCGCTGGTCGAGCGCTTTGCCGAGCCGTCGGCAGGCTATGTGTTCCGCGAGCCTGCGGCCAAGCCCGCGATCAAGGCCGACGCCGAGATCGACGTGCCCGCGCTGACCCAGGCCTGGACCGATATGAAGGACACGCATGAGTTCTTCGAGATGCTGCGCAGGTTCGGTGCCGAGCGCCAGCAGGCCTTCCGTCTGGTGCCCCAGTACTGCGAGCGCCTGAGCACCGACGCGGTGGCACAGTTGCTGGGCGATGCGGCGGTGGATGGCGTCTCCATCATGGTGTTTGTGGGCAGCAGCGGCTGTATCCAGATCCACACCGGCCCTGTGAGCAATATCCAGCCCATGGACGGCAAGGATGGTGTGCGCTGGATCAATGTGCTGGACAAGGGCTTCAACCTGCATCTGCGCACCGATCTGATCGCCAATGTCTGGGTGGTGCAGAAACCCACCAGCGATGGCGTGGTGACTTCGGTAGAGGCCTTTGATGCCGAAGGCAACAACATGGCCATGTTCTTCGGCGAGCGCAAGCCCGGTCAGCCCGAGCTGCAAGGCTGGCGCGATCTGGTGGCCGGCCTGCCGCGCAAGGCGGCAGTGGCGGAGGCTGCATGAGCACGGTCCGCATTTCCCGGCGCCAGGGTCTGCAGTGGCTGGGTGCGACCGTGGCGGGCACGGCCCTGCCGGGGCTGGCGCAGGCCGCCTCTGCAGCTGCCGCACCCGGAGCCAAGCGACTGGTGTCGCTCAGCGGCGCACTGACCGAGGTGGTCTATCTGCTCAATGCCCAGAACCTGCTGGTGGGCACCGACACCACCAGCCTGTTTCCCGAAGCGGCGCAAAAAACCGCCAAGGTCGGCTATGTGCGCCAGCTCTCGGCCGAAGGTCTGCTCTCGCTCAAGCCCGATGCGGTGATCGCAACCAGCGAGGCCGGTCCGCCCGTGGTGCTCGATCAGATCCGCCAGGCAGGCGTGCGTGTATCGCTGGTTGCGGCCAAGCACAACTGGGCCGAAGTGCAGGAAAAGGTCAAGGTCGTGGGCCGCGAAACAGGCCGCATGGCCGAGGCCGACCAACTGCTGGCCCAGCTCGAAGCGCAGTGGAGCAGTGTGCAGGCCCAGGTGGCCAAGGCCCAGCGCAAGCCGCGCGTGCTGTTTGTGCTCTCGCACAGCGGCAGTCCGCAGGTGGCGGGCAAGGGCACGGCAGCCAATGCGCTGATCCAGTACGCGGGCTGCGTCAATGCCATCGACCAGTTCGACGGCTACAAGCCCCTGACTGCCGAAGCCATGGCCAGCGCCGCGCCCGAGGTCATCATCAACACCACGCAGGGTATCGAGGCTCTGGGCGGCGAGGCCGCCTTCTGGAAGCGGCCCGAGCTGGCCCTGACGCCAGCCTTTGCCAAGAAGGCGTTGGTGACGCTGGAGGCCAGCCACCTGCTGGGCTTTGGCCCGCGCCTGCCCAGTGCCGTGCAGGCTTTGCATATGCGCGCACTGCAGTGGGTGGCCTGATGGGCGGGCTGACTGGTGTCATGGGTGCCAAGCCGGTACCGGGTGCGTCCGCGACTCCATCGCGCTGGCGCACGCCGGCCGGGCGGCTCAGCCGCGGTGCCACGCTGCTGCTGGGCCTGGCGCTGGTGCTGCTGGCCATGGTCTGGGGCGCGGCCAGCGGTGCCTATGCGATTGCGCCTGCGCAGTTGCCCGGCATTGCCTGGGACGGAATTCGCAGCCTTTGGGGTGGCGATGTGCAAACCGGGCCCGAACATCTGGTCTTTCTCAATATCCGCCTGCCGCGCCTGCTCATGGGCGTGGCGGCCGGCGCCGGACTGGGGCTGGCCGGCGCGTTGATGCAGGGGTTGTTTCGCAATCCGCTGGCCGACCCCGGGCTGATCGGCGTGAGCAGCGGCGCGGCCCTGGCCGCCGGCATCACCATCGTGCTGGGCGGCATGTATCTGCCCTGGCTGCCGCGTCATCTGGGCAGCTGGGCCCTGGTGGCCATGGCTTTTGGCGGTGGTCTGGCCGTGACCGCCGTGGTCTATGTGCTGGGTCAGGTCCAGGGCACGACCCGCATCGGCCTGATGCTGCTGGCCGGCATTGCCATCAATGCGCTGGCCGGTGCCGGACTGGGCTTTCTGAGTTTTGTGTCCACGGACGAGCAACTGCGCAATCTGCAGATGTGGCTGCTGGGTAGCCTGGGCGCTTCGCGCTGGAGTGCGGTAGCCCTGGTGTCGGCGGCCGTGGCGG
>NZ_JBKFBC010000001.1:803892-832737 GCF_053345995.1 Comamonas sp. C24C
GGGTGCGGCTGATTGCCGGTCCCGATCATCGCGTGGTGCTGCCGGGATCGGCCCTGCTGGGGGCGGCTTTGGTGGTCAGCGCCGATGCTGTGGCGCGCACCATCGTCAAGCCGGCCGAGCTGCCGCTGGGCGTGCTCACCGCGTTTATCGGTGTGCCGCTGTTTCTGGCCATGCTGCGCCAGTTCAGGAGCAAGGTATGAGTGCGCACCAAGGGTTGTCCAGCCTCGAATGCCGCCATCTGGGCGTCGGCGTAGCCAAGGGGCCGCGCCTGGCGACGGTCAATGTGCGGATTCCGGCCGGGCGCTTTACCGCCATCCTCGGCCCCAACGGCGCCGGCAAGTCCACGCTGATGTCCATGCTGGTAGGCGAGCGCGCGCCGCAGTCGGGACAGGTCCTGCTCGACGGGCAGGCGCTTTCCGCGCATGCGGTGGAGGGACTGGCACGTCGTCGCTCCGTCATGCCCCAGGATTGCAGCGTGGCCTTTGACTTCACGGCCCAGGAGGTGGTGGAGCTGGGACGTTATCCGCATCGTCATCAGCCCGGAAACGGGGAGGCGCAGATTCCGGCGCAGGCCATGGAGTTGACCGGGGTCGATCATCTGGCGCAGCGCAGCATCAACACGCTGTCGGGCGGCGAGCGGGCGCGCACTCATCTGGCCAGGGCACTGGCACAGATCTGGCAGCCGCTCGCCGACGGCGCGGCGCGCTGGCTGCTGCTGGATGAGCCCACCGCTGCTCTCGACCTGTCCCATCAGCACCATGCCATGCGCCTGCTGCGCCAATGGGCCGGGCAGCAGGGCGCGGGCGTGGTGGCGGTGATTCACGATCTGAACCTGGCCTTGCGCTATGCCGACGATGTGCTGGTACTGGGCGGTGATGCCGGAGTGCATCACGGTGCGGTGCTGGATGTGCTGCAGCCTGCGCTGGTGCGCCAGGTCTGGGGCATGCAGTGCGATCCGGTGCGCAGCAGCGACGGCGCGCTGCAATATATTTTTGTAGCTGATACCGCTTTACCTGCTTGAAATTTCAGCAGATTGAATTGAATTCTGAAGCCAGTCATGCGCAAGCTGCTTCAGATTCAATAGCTAACGACCTCGCTGTCACTGGCTGTCAATGCGTATGCACGGTCAGCGCAACCAGTTTGAGCACTAGCGGCCGCACCATCATCACGCAGAAGAACGCCACCGGCATGGCCAGCGCATAGGCGCTGAGCACGCGCCGCACATAGCCGCTGTCAAAGCCGGTATTGGCCGCCACGATGGTGCAGCACATCAGAAAGGCCATGATGCCGGCCATGAAAAATGCAAAGACAAACGGCGTGTAGCGTCGGTGCAGCTTGAGCGTCGAAAGTCTGGATGGGGAAGAGCTGGTGGAGGAATTCATGAAGATGATGTCGGAAATGCATTCCGCGTTGTTGCGGCGGGAGCAGGGTCTGTCAGCGGTTCGGGCCGAATGCATGGATGGAAAACAGGGTTGAACTGTAAGTACCACGGGCGGTCTGCGGTAGAGGCCCGGGACTTGTTGCACTCATAAGCAGATCTTTCGAATCCAATTGGGGATACATTCGCAGTCATGCCGAATCTGCGAGCCATAGAAACCTTTGTCAAAGCGCTGGAGGGCGGCTCCATCGCCTCGGCCGCGCGTCAGCTGGGCATTTCGCCCGCTGCCGCCAGCCAGAACATTGCGCGGCTGGAGCGCGAGCTGGGCACGCGCCTGATCACCCGCACCACCCGGTCCATGGCCTTGACCGAGGCCGGCGAGCGCTATCTGGCGCGCGTCGCGCCGGTGCTCGACGAGCTCGAAAAAGCCCAGTCCGATCTCTCGCTGATTCATGGAGAGCTGCAAGGCCGCTTGCGTATTGCCTGCATGTCCGCCTTCGGTCGCCATATGCTGGCGCCGCTGCTGCCGGCGTTTACCGCGTTGCATCCGCGGCTGGAGCTGGAGCTCCTGATCACGGACCGGCATGTGGACGTGCTCAAGGAAGATGTGGACATCAGCGTGCGCTACCGCGATGTGCTGGAGCCCGGCATGTCGGTGCGGCTGCTGGCCTCGGCGCCGCGCATTCTGTGTGCCTCGCCCCAGTATCTGCAGCAGCACGGCAGACCGCAGACGGCGCAGGAGCTGCTCGAGCATGCCTGCTTGCTGTACCGGCGCGAGCGTGACGGCAGGATCATGCGCTGGCCCTTTCTGCGCGATGGCCAGCGCACCGATCCGCAGCAGAAGATTGCGGCCATAGGCAGCGATATCGATGCCCTGGTGGAGTTCGCCGCTGCCGGTGGCGGCATCGCCTGGGCCGGCAGCTTCATCGTCCATGAGGAGCTGCGCAGAGGGCGGCTGGTACCGCTGGCACTCAAGCCGGCGCGCAAGGGCCAGCTGCAGTTCGAGGATGTTCCGCTGGACTTCTTCGCCTGCTTCAAGGATCGCCAATATGTGCCCACCAAGGTCCGCGCGCTGGTCGACTATCTGCTGCAGGTACTGCCGCAGCAGCCCGTCCTGCGTTGAGCGAGGACACTGCGTGGCGCTTGCATTACCCGTAGTTCTTGACGCAGGCGCGGGCTAAGTAAGGGCGGCCGAGCAAGAGCCGCCTCGCAGCGAGGGCTGCGTCCCCTTGGGGAAGCGGCGAAGCCGCTCAGGGGGAGGCTTAATGTCCCAGGTGCTGCGGCAGCACCTCCTGCAAGATGGTGGTGGCAATCTCTTCGATCGACTTGGTGGTGCTGGACAGCCATTCGATGCCGCTTCTGCGCATCATGGCCTCGGCCTCGGCCACCTCGTAGCGGCAGTTCTGCAGGCTGGCGTATTTGGAGTCCGGACGGCGCTCGCTGCGGATGGCAGAGAGGCGGTTTGGGTCGATCGTCAGACCGAACAGCTTGGCGCGGAAGGGAACCAGGGCGGGCGGCAGTTGCTTGCGGTCGAAGTCTTCGGGGATCAGCGGGTAATTGGCGACCTTGAGACCGAACTGCATGGCCAGATACAGGCTGGTGGGTGTCTTGCCCGAGCGGCTCACGCCCACCAGGATCACGTCGGCACCCGTCAGGTCGGTATTGGTCTGACCGTCATCATGGGCCAGCGTGTAGTTGATGGCCTCCATGCGCTCCAGATATTCCTTGCTCTCGCTGATATCGGCAAAGCGGCCCACGCGGTGCAGCGACTTCTGGCCCAGCTCCACTTCCAGCGGCCGGACAAAGGTGCCGAACATGTCGAACAGCTTGCCCTTGCAGTTGGCTTCAAGGAATTCCAGCATTTCCTGGCTCACCAGCGTGGTGAAGATGATGGGCTTGCGCTTCTCCACCTCGGCCACATGGTTGATCTGGCGCACGGCCTGGTGCACCTTGTCCATGGAGTCCACAAAGGGCACGCGAATGATGCGCGGCTTGCTCTCGAACTGGGCCATGATGGCCGTGCCGAAAGTCTCTGCCGTGATGCCTGTGCCGTCAGAAATGACAAAAATTGTATGGGTATGCATGGTGCGCGCTGTTATTAGGTGGGACCTGTGCAGGCAATGCCATGTCCCGGACTCTGAATCTGGTTTGAGCCACGCGAGGCTTGCTGGCTCAGCCTACAATGGCGCCCATTATTCCCAAATTCAAGCCCATGCTCGTTGACGGTCGATATCCAGAACAGCAAAGCACTGCATTCAAGCAGCATGGGTTCGCGTGCCCTGGCCATTCAGCCCAGCGCCGCCTGCGTACCGGTTTTTAACTTTGGAGCTCCCCATGTCTCAACTGTTCGAAGCGACCGCGCTGGTCGTTCCGTTTGAAAAACTGAGAATGTCTGATGTCGAGTCCGTAGGCGGCAAGAACGCCTCGCTCGGCGAAATGATCTCGCAACTGCCCCAGGGCGTGCGCGTGCCTACCGGCTTTGCCACCACGGCCCATGCCTTCCGCGAGTTCCTGGCCTTTGAAGGCCTGGCTGGCAAGATCTCTGCCAAGCTGGCCGCTCTGGACGTGGACGATGTCCGCGCTCTGGCCGCTGTGGGCGCCGAAATTCGCGCGATGGTGGAAAGCCAGCCTTTCCCTGCCGATCTGGAACAGGCCATCCGTGAGGAATTTGTCCGTCTGCAAGGCGGCAATGCCGAGGCATCGTTTGCCGTGCGCTCTTCCGCCACTGCAGAAGACCTGCCCGATGCATCGTTTGCCGGCCAGCAGGAAACCTTCCTGAACGTGGTGGGCATCGAAGACGTGCTGCACAAGATGAAGGAAGTGTTCGCGTCGCTTTACAACGACCGCGCCATCTCCTACCGCGTGCACAAGGGCTTCGAGCACGATGTGGTGGCCCTGTCCGCCGGCGTGCAGCGCATGGTGCGTTCCGACAAGGGCGCTGCCGGCGTGATGTTCACCATCGACACCGAATCCGGTTTCGAGGAAGTGGTCTTCATCACCTCCAGCTACGGCCTGGGCGAGACCGTGGTGCAGGGCGCCGTGAACCCCGACGAGTTCTATGTGCACAAGCCCATGCTCAAGGCTGGCAACAAGGCGTTGATCCGCCGCAATCTGGGCTCCAAGCTGATCCAGATGATCTTTGCCACACCCGAGGAAAAGGCTGCCGACGGCAAGCTGGTCAAGACCACCGATGTGGCCCACGAGCTGCGCAACCGCTATTCGCTGACCGACGAGGAAGTGCAGCAACTGGCGCATTACGCGCTGGTGATCGAGCAGCACTACGGCCGTCCCATGGATATCGAATGGGGCAAGGACGGCACCGACGGCCAGCTTTACATCCTGCAGGCGCGCCCTGAAACCGTGAAGAGCCAGTCCAAGGGCCAGGCCGAGCTGCGCTACAAGCTCAAGGGCACGGGCACCGTGCTGGCCGAAGGCCGCGCCATCGGTCAGAAGATCGGTACCGGCCCCGTGCGCCTGGTGTCCGACATCTCGCAGATGGATCAGGTGCAGGCCGGCGACGTGCTGGTGACCGACATGACCGATCCCAACTGGGAGCCCGTCATGAAGAAGGCTTCGGCCATCGTCACCAACCGTGGTGGCCGTACCTGCCACGCCGCCATCATTGCACGCGAGCTGGGCATTCCCGCTGTTGTGGGCTGCGGCAATGCAACCGATCTGCTCAAGGCCGAAACACTGGTTACCGTGTCCTGTGCGGAAGGCGATACCGGCAAGATCTATGACGGTCTGCTGGAAACCGAAGTGACCGAGGTCAAGCGTGGCGAGATGCCCAGCATCCCCACCAAGATCATGATGAACGTGGGCAATCCTCAACTGGCTTTCGACTTTGCCCAGCTGCCGAACGAAGGCGTGGGTCTGGCCCGCCTGGAATTCATCATCAACAACAATATCGGTGTCCACCCCAAGGCCATCCTGGACTACCCCGCTGTTGACGCCGACCTGAAGAAGGCCGTCGAGTCCGTGGCCCGTGGCCATGCATCTCCCCGTGCGTTCTACGTGGACAAGGTGACTGAAGGCGTGGCAACGATTGCCGCCGCTTTCTGGCCCAAGCCCGTGATCGTGCGCATGTCCGACTTCAAGTCCAACGAATACCGCAAGCTGATCGGCGGCAGCCGTTACGAGCCCGAGGAAGAGAACCCCATGCTGGGCTTCCGCGGTGCAGCGCGTTACATCTCGGCCGAGTTCGGTGAAGCCTTCAAGATGGAATGCGAAGCCCTGCTTCGCGTGCGTGAGGACATGGGTCTGACCAACGTCAAGATCATGATCCCCTTCGTGCGTACCCTGGGCCAGGCCAAGCGCGTGACCGAGCTGCTGGCCGAGAACGGCCTCAAGCGCGGCGAAAACGGCCTGCAGCTGATCATGATGTGCGAAGTGCCTTCCAACGCCGTGCTGGCCGAGGAGTTCCTCGAATACTTCGACGGCTTCTCCGTGGGCTCCAACGACCTGACCCAGCTGACCCTGGGCCTGGATCGCGACTCCGGCCTGGAGCTGCTGGCCGCCGACTTCGACGAGCGCGACCCCGCCGTCAAGAAGCTGCTGGCTCGCGCCATCAAGGCCTGCCGCGATCAGAACAAGTATGTGGGCATCTGCGGCCAGGGCCCTTCGGACCACCCCGACTTCGCCAAGTGGCTGGCCGATGAGGGCATCTCCTCCATCTCCCTGAACCCTGACAGCGTGGTCTCCACCTGGCAGAAGCTGGCTGAATAAGCCTTCGCATCGCCGTGCGGACGCATCACGCGCCTATGCATGACGATGCCGCGTCGGATGCCCCGCGACAGGCATTCGATGCTTTCGGCAATCCGGTGGAGGTGACCTTCCCGCCGGATCTGCACGATACGCACCACCTGAGACTCAAGGCCTTGCTGCTGAGCGTCTGGGTGGTGTCTTCATTTGGCACCTGCTACTTTGCGCGCGATATCCAGGCGCTGATGCCGGACTGGCCCGTGGCCTACTGGATGGCAGCCCAAGGGGCGGTCCTGATGTTCCTGTTGATCATCGTGGTCTATTGTGTGGCCATGGATTATTTCGAACGCCAACAGGCGCGTGACGAAGCGCGCAAGCGGCCTGCGGCTCACCAAGCCTCTCTCCCCGCAACCGACCCTCATGCCTGAGCGGCCCGTTCTGAGCCGCGCCTACCACTGGCGGCTGCATCGCATTCTGTTTCTCTATGTGTTGGGAACGGCGGCCTTTTTGCTGACCATGCTCTGGGCCGAGGAGCGCGGGCTGTCGCGGCACTGGATCGGGCCTATCTTTCTGTTTTCCACGGTGATGGTGTATGCGGCCATCGGTGTGTATTCGCGCACCAGTGATGCCGAGGAGTATTTCGTCGCCGGCCGGCGCATTCCGCCTTTCTACAACGGCATGGCTGCTGCTGCTGACTGGATGAGTGCAGCCTCGTTCATCAGTCTCTCCGGCGCGCTTTATCTGCAAGGTTTTTCGGGGACCGGCACACAGCCTGGCGGGCTGGCCTATGTGCTGGGATGGACGGGCGGGTTCTGCCTGGTCGGCATGCTGATTGCCCCCTATCTGCGGGCCATGAATCTCTATACCGTGCCGGATTTCTTCCAGGCGCGCTATGGCGGGCGCTGGCCGCGCATCATTGCCGCGCTGGCCGCCATTACCTGTTCGTTCACCTATGTGGTGGCGCAGATCTATGGCGTGGGGCTGATTGCCGCACGCCTGACCGGCGTGCAGTTCGAGATCGGCATCATGCTGGGTCTGGGCGGCGTGCTGCTGTGCTCGTTCCTGGGCGGCATGCGGGCGATCACCTGGACCCAGGTGGCGCAATACGTGGTCATCTTGCTGGCCTTCATGCTGCCGGTTTCCTGGCTGGCCTACAAGCAGCTGGGCAACCCCTGGGCGCAGCTGGCCTACAGCCAGCAACTGGGCAAGATTGGCGCCATGGAGCAGCAGCTGCTGTCATCAGAGGCCGAGCAGTCGGTGCTGGAGGCATACCGCACCCGTGCCCAGGTGCTGCAGGCCAAGCTGCGCGATGTGCCCAATGTGCTGGCGGCCGAACGCCAGGCCCTGAGCGAGCATATCCGCGAGTTGCGCACCAGCAGCGGCAATATCGGCGCCATCATGACTGCCAGCCGGGAGCTGGCCGCCATGCCCAAGGATGAGGTGGCGGCACGCGAACTCTGGAGCCGCGAGTTGCACGAGGCCTATGAGCGGGCCAAGCCGCTGGGCGGCATGCCGCTGCAAAGTCAGCCTTTTGCCGGGGATCCGGATGGTTCACCGGCCGAGCGCAAGGTCTATGAGGAAAGCCGACGCAATTTTCTGGCGCTGATGTTCTGCCTGATGGTCGGCACGGCCGGGCTGCCGCATCTGCTGACACGCTACTTCACGGTTCCCTCGGTGTCGGCGGCGCGTACCTCGGTGGCCTGGTCGCTGTTCTTTATCGGTCTGCTGTATCTTGGCGCGCCGGCCTTGGCCGTGCTGGTCAAGTTCGAGGTCATGAGCAATCTTGTGGGCACGCATTTCGATGCCTTGCCCAACTGGATAGCACAGTGGTCCAGGGTCGACAGCTCGTTGCTGGCCGTCGAGGACATCAATGGCGACGGCATCTTGCAGTTCGGCGAGATCCGCATGGGGGCTGACCTCATCATGCTGGCCACGCCGGAGCTGGGCGGCATGCCCTATGTGCTCTCCGGTCTGGTGGCGGCGGGCGGGTTGGCGGCGGCATTGTCCACGGCCGACGGTCTGCTGCTGACGATCAGCAATGCCCTGGTGCGGGATCTCTACTTCCAGGAGCGTCAGCGCCTGGATACGCGCAAGCGGCGTGTCTCGCCCGAGCAGCGTGTGATTCTCTCCAAGTTCGCATTGCTGCTGGTGGCGCTGTCGGCGGCCTTTGTGGCTGCGCGGCGCTCTTCGGACATTCTTCCAATGGTCTCGGCCTCGTTCTCGCTTGCCGGCTCGGCTTTTGTGCCGGCCATGGTGCTGGGCATCTTCTGGCGCGGCACCACGCGCCGTGGTGCGGTGGCCGGCATGTTGCTGGGCCTGGCCGTGACGGTGTACTACATGGTCTCTCATGTGCCGGGTCTGCAGGGGGTGCTGCCTCCGGCACTGCGCGGCGAGGCACTCTGGTGGGGCATTCAGCCCATCTCGGCCGGTGTGTTTGGCGTGCCGGCAGGCTTGCTCACCATATTGCTGGTCAGCTGGTGGGAGCAGCGCCGATCAAGCGCTCGGAAGAACTCTTGATTCGATAGCTTCCAGCGCTCTTTCACGAAGGGCTTGAGATGGTTTTCAGGTAATTTTTTGCAGGGTCTGATCTGGCTCAATCCGGAGCTAGCTTGCAGGAAAACCCGCTTTTCAGCCGCCGCCACAGATGCCACTCTGCAGTTCTAAAAAGCAATTCAATGCATAGAGGGGCGGGGGCGATGTATCTAGTCAAAACACCCGAGGGCCAGCAGGCCTTCAAGGAGCGCCATGCCGATCTGAGCCAGCGCCTGCGCTCGGCCTTTTTGCTGTTTGACGGTCAACGCAGCCTGATGCAGGTGCTGGAGGCGACCTCGGCGCTGGGAGTGGTCAAGGACGATATTCTGGCCCTGGTCGATAGAGGCTGGCTGGCCACGAGGGAGTCTTCCGCCGCAGCGTTGGCCTCGAAGAGCGGCTCACCCTCCCTGGACCCGGTTGAGCTTGGGCTAGACGTCGGCCAGAAGCGCTACCAGAAGGCTTACCCCATGGCTGTGTCCATCACGGGTGCATTGGGGCTCAAGGGCTTCAGGCTGAATCTGGCCGTGGAGGCTGCCATGGGCTATGAACAACTGGTGGAGCTGGCGCCGCGCATACGCGATGCGGCGGGTGACAAAGCCTATATGCCGCTGCACAGAGCGCTGTTCGAGGCCGATGCATAAGCTGCTGATACAGGGCATTTCCCAAAGAAAAAGCGGCCTCACAGGGCCGCTTTTTCGTGGACGGAGCCTGGGGCTCAGACCGCCAGCAATTCCACATCAAACTTCAGCGTGGCGTTGGGGGGGATCACGCCGCCGGCGCCGCGCGCGCCATAGCCCAGGGCTGCTGGGATCAGCAGCGTGCGCTGACCGCCGACCTTCATGCCTTGCACGCCTTCGTCCCAGCCCTTGATGACCATGCCGGCGCCCAGGGGGAAGACGAAAGGATCGTTGCGGTCCTTGCTGGAGTCGAACTTGGCGCCTTGCACGCCATTGTTGTAGAGCCAGCCGGTGTAGTGCACGGTCACGTTCTGACCGGCCTTGGCTTCGATGCCTTCGCCAACGACGGTGTCTTCATATTGCAGGCCGGAGGCAGTAGTGTTGAATGCCATGATGGATTTCCTTTCAGCACAAAGCAGAAAAAGGCGATGGAAAAAAGGGCCGGCCAAGCTCGCTTGGGGCCCTTGGATGATAGTGGTGTCCGCTTGCCGCCAGTCCCCCGGCAGCAACAGCGGCAAGGTTTACTTCTTGGCGCGCGCCGCAACCCAGCGGTTGGCAAAGGCCTGCACGTCGGACAGGCGCTTGAGCAGATCTTGTCCGGTCAAGGTCACGGTGTAGCCGTCGCTGCCATGTTCGAGCAGGCCGCATTCGCGCAGTTCCTTGATGCGGGTGTTCAGCGTGTTGGGAGTGATGCCGCCCACGCTGTCTTGCAGCAGTCGGAAGGTCTGGGGATGACCATCCCGCAAAGCCCACAGCACGCGCAGCGCATAGCGGCATTCGAGCTTCTCGAACAGCTGGTTGATGGCGGCGTTTTCCTTGGAGCTCATGGACGCTTCTCCTTGCGCAATGATGTTGTCGAGCTGGGCGCACTGGGCGCTTTCAGTGCCATGTCCGATGGACTATAGCGGTTAATTTATTTTGCTACAAGTTTAGTAGCTTCAAATCTTCAACTGCAACGCCTTGAGGTGATAAACGCGACAAACAGCACGCAAGTGTTGCGGGTCAGCCACGAATCCGGGCGAAGACGCGCGTGCTTCAGGGTTTGTAGCAGTGATGAGAGTGCTGGAGCAGCCTGCGCGACAGGCTGGCGTGGTTTGCCGGCTGTGTTAGTGCTGGCTTAGGTGTTTCCAGGTGTAAAAATGGAGTCAAGCCATTGACCTGTCGGCGCAGGCAGCTATGAAAATCATAGTTCCTGTTTTGACGCCTGTATTTGCTTGAGTTGCACCAGCACTTGCAACAGGCGATTGGCCGGCGCGGCAATGCCCAGGGCCTGAGCGCGCCGCACCACATAGCCATTGAGATGGTCGATTTCCGTGGGCTTGCCGCGCGCCAGATCCTGGGCCGTAGAAGAGCGCTGGCCGGGCATGGTGCGTGCGATGGCGGCTACCGCCTCGTCCACGGTAGCGGGAAGGATCACGCCGTCGGCCATGGCCACAGTCTTGCATTCGGCGGCGATGTCCTGCATCACGGCGGGTATGCCCTGCTGCGCGACCAGCCAGCCATAGGGCTGCTGGGTGAGAGCGGAGAGCGCGTTGTACACGCAGTTGATGATGAGCTTTTGCCAGAGTGCGGCCAGCACGCCATCCGAGACTTGTGTGGGAATGCCGGCGGTGCTGAACTGGCCCGCGATCGCATCGCCCTGGGGGCAGGGAGCGATGACCAGCTCGCCCCGGCCAAAGTGACGCACATGGCCCGGGCCGGCCATGGCGGTGGCCACATAGACCACGGCAGCTGCCACCGGCTGTCGACCCAGCACCTGGCGCAGGCGCTGGTCGTTGTCCACGCCATTCTGCAAGCTCAGTATTTGGGTATGGGCAGTCAGGTGGGGTTTGATCTGTGCGGCCGCTGCTTCGGTGTCGGTGGATTTCACACAGAACAGCACCACATCGGCGCCCGCCACGGCGCTGGGCTCGGTGCTGGTGGCGACGGGGAGGTGCAGATCTTCTGTTGCCGTCTGCAGTCGCAGCCCGTGCTGGCTGACCGCCTGCATATGCGATGCTCTACCAATCAGCGTGACCGAGTGACCGGCGCGTGCCAGCAGAGCTCCAAAGTAACAGCCCACCGAGCCTGCGCCCATGACGGCAACGGAAAGGCGGGAGGGGGCAGTGGTGTGGTCGACCAGGTTCATGGGGCTATCCTGCAAGGTGGCTTAGCTCTTGAGCTTGAGCAGATAGGTCATCAGCTGGGCGGTGGAGGTCTCGACCTCCAGAAACTCCTGCAGCGCCTTGCCGGTTTGCCAAGAGGAGCTCCAATTATTGCTGACCAGGGCTTGTTTCCATTGCTCCTGATTGCTCGCATGGTCGATAGCAGCCAGCAGTTGCTGGATGCGCTCTGCAGGCAGATTTCTGCCCGTAAAGACGGCGCGCCAGTTGGACATTTCGGCGTCCATGCCCTGGTCGCGCATGGAGGCGATGCCGAACATGGCGCGCCGCGAGGAAACACCGAGAGCACGCAGCTTGCCAGCCTGCAAGGCATCCCTGAGCTCGCTGTAGCCCGAGATTCCCACCTGTACCTGTTTTTGCAGCAGGGCCTGCAGCACCTCGTTACCGCCGGGGAAGGCCTTGTACTGCAGCTGCTCCGCATTGGCCTTGGACAGGCGGGCCAGCATGCCCGCATACATATGGTCCACGCCGCCGGCGGAGCCTCCGGCAATCGCCAGTGCAGGCAGGTTTTCGCGCATGGCCTTGGCCAGTGCCTTGGGGTTGGCGATCGGTGAGTCGAAAGGCACGGCCACCACCAGGTAGTCACTGGTCAGGCGCGCCAGGGCTTGCACCTGATGCAGCTCGGCCGATTTCTTGTTCAGCGCCAGAGCGCCGACCATGACCATGCCGCCGATCAGCAGGCTGTTGGGGTCGTTGCCGTAGCGCTTGGTGTATTCGGCCAAGCCTATGGTGCCGCCCTTGCCGCCGATGTTTTCATAAATGACCTTGTCCACCATGCCGCTGCCGACCAGCGCGGCACCCAGGGCGCGACCGGTCTGGTCCCAGCCGCCGCCGGGATTGGCGGGGATCACGATGCGCAGCTGCGTCCCCAGGCGCTGGGGCGGGTTGGCCATGGCTGCCAAAGGCGTGGCCAGCAAGGCTGCGGAATAGCCCAGCCACTGGCGCCGTGTCGGAAGGCTGTGTGCTTGGATGGTGTTCATGTCTGTCTCCGTTGTTATGTGTCTTTTGGTGTGTTTGGCCGCAAGCAAAGGTTTGCTGACCCTGGGGTACATGCGAAAAAGCCCCGACCTGAAACAGATCGGGGCTTGGAGTCGCAGGGAGCCGGCGTGCCGGTTCCTCGGGCTGGCTTTACAGCGAGTCGATGAAGCTGCGCAGCTTGTCGGAGCGCGAAGGGTGCTTGAGCTTGCGCAGCGCCTTGGCTTCGATCTGACGGATACGCTCGCGCGTCACGTCAAACTGCTTGCCGACTTCTTCCAGCGTGTGGTCGGTGGACATCTCGATACCGAAGCGCATGCGCAGCACCTTGGCTTCGCGAGGCGTCAGGCCGTCGAGGATGTCCTTGACCACATCGCGCAGGCCGGCTTGCATGGCGGCATCGATGGGCGCCGTGTTGTTGCCGTCCTCGATGAAATCGCCCAGGTGGGAGTCGTCGTCGTCGCCGATGGGGGTTTCCATCGAGATCGGCTCCTTGGCGATCTTCATGATCTTGCGGATCTTGTCCTCGGGGATCTCCATCTTGGCTGCCAGGATGGACGCATCGGGCTCGAAACCAAACTCTTGCAAGTGCTGGCGCGAGATGCGGTTCATCTTGTTGATGGTCTCGATCATGTGCACGGGGATGCGGATCGTACGGGCCTGGTCGGCGATGGAGCGCGTGATGGCCTGACGAATCCACCAGGTCGCATAGGTCGAGAACTTGTAGCCGCGACGGTATTCGAACTTGTCCACGGCCTTCATCAGGCCGATATTGCCTTCCTGGATCAGATCTAGGAATTGCAGACCGCGGTTGGTGTACTTCTTGGCGATGGAGATCACGAGACGCAGGTTGGCCTCGATCATTTCCTTCTTGGCGTCACGGCTGGCGCGCTCGCCGCTGTTCATGCGCTTGTTAATGTGCTTGAGCTCTTCCAGAGGCACGACCACGCGGGCCTGCAGGTCGATCAGGTTCTGCTGCAGCTCCTGCACGGGCGGGATGTTGCGTTCCAGCACGGCGCTGTAGTTCTTGCCTGCCGCCACTTGCTTGAGGACCCAGTCCAGGTTCAGCAGGTTGGGCGGGAAGTCCTTGATGAACTGCTCCTGCGGCATGCCGCACTTGTCCACGATGATCTTGCGCAGCTCGCGTTCCTTCTTGCGCACGTCGTCCACCTGAGCGCGCACCAGATCGCAGAGCTTTTCAATCGTCTTGGCCGTGAAGCGAATGGTCATCAGCTCTTCGGTGATGGCCTTCTGCACCTTCATGTATGCCTCGGTGCCGTAGCCTTCCTTGTCATACACCTTGTGCATTTTGTCGAAAAGCTCGCGCATGGAGTCAAAGCGACCCAGGGCTTCGTTCTTCAGCTCTTCGAGCTTCTTGGTCAGGGCCTTGGAGCCGCCCTTGCCGTCATCGTCGTCTTCTTCGTCATATTCGTCGAAGTCTTCTTCGGCAACATAGTCGTCGTTCTCGTTGGCATTGACGAAGCCGTCCACCACGGTGGAGATGACAACCTTGCCTTCGCGGATCTCCTCGGCCATGTTGAGGATCTCGGCGATGGTCGCGGGGGAAGCCGAGATGGCTTCCATCATGTCCATCAGGCCGCCTTCGATGCGCTTGGCGATTTCGATTTCGCCTTCGCGTGTCAGCAGTTCGACGGTACCCATTTCACGCATGTACATGCGCACGGGGTCGGTAGTGCGGCCGAATTCGGAGTCCACGGTGGACAGAGCCGCTTCGGCTTCTTCTTCCGCTTCCTCTTCGGTGGTGGCTGACTGGCCGGTGTTGTTCAGCAGCAGGGTTTCCGCATCGGGAGTCTGCTCGTACACGGCTACGCCCATGTCGTTCAACATGGAGATCACGACTTCCAGCGTTTCGGCATCGACCAGCTTGTCGGGCAGGTGGTCGTTGATTTCGGCGTGGGTCAGGTAGCCGCGGGTCTTGCCCAGCTTGATCAGCATCTTCAGACGCTGACGGCGGGTGTTCATTTCCTCTTCGGTCAGAACGGTCTCGTCCAGGCCGAATTCCTTCATCAAGGCGCGTTCCTTCGCCTTGCTGATTTTCATGCGCAGAGGCTTGGCCTTTTCGGCAGGAGCAGCAGACGCTTCGGTGACTGTCTCCTCTTCGATTTCGCCTTCCAGATCGCTGTCGATGTCCGACAGGTCGGCATCATCCATGTCCTCGTCGGCTTCCTTGGCCTTGGGCTTGCGACCGCGCTTGGCGGGAGTCTTGTCGGCATCGGCGCTGGCAGCGGGGGCCTTGACGGCGGCAGCCTTCTTGGCGGGAGCAGCCTTTTTGGCGACGGCCTTCTTGGCGGCAGGAGCGGCAGCTGTGTCGTCGTCTTCTTCGGCTTTCTTGCGGCCGCGCTTGGGAGTTGCCTGCGCCAGCAGCGCATCGGCCATGGCTTTGAGTTCGGCTTGTGACTTGGTAACCACGGTGGTGTCTTTCTTGGCTTCGGCTGCAGATGCAGCACTCTTCTTCACAGCAGGCTTGCTGGCACTGGCCTTTTTCGCGGACTCTGCTGCGGAAGTGGAAGTTTTAGAGGTCTTGGGCTTTGCTGAAGCTTCTGGGGCCTGCTTGGACTTCACGGACTTTGAAACGGGCATGAACACCTCTCACGGTACGAACACACACAAACACACAAAGGAAAACGGAAAATGCAAACAAACGCCATCAAAGCTGGCGCAAGAACAGGCCTAGCCTGTCCGGTGGAGCACAAAGACTCCATGGCAAGATGTTGGGGCGATCATTTGGTATGCAATCCTTGCGAGAAATGGGCCATGCAGTTGCTGCCATCACGTGATTTCTTCACGGGGCCCGGGTCGGAGGTGTTGCTGTCGCTCTTGCCTGTATCCTCTAAATTATACCTTTTTTAAAGATGTCAAGAGGTGGAGCTAATAATTACAGATAAATTTTTTCGCCGCTGTTGAAACTCTATGTAACGCCTTGCCGCCGTGGGGTCGGTAGCGATCTCCTTGAGTGCCTGGGCTTCCTCGCGTTTGAGGTGATCCACCAGGATCAGATTCAGCGTGCCGCGCAATTCCTTGCGCAACTCGTCGACTTCGCCCTCGGGGTTGGCATGGGCGCCGCTCATCAGCTTGCTGGCCAGCGGTTCGCAGGGCGAGCCTTGCAATTGCTCGCGCAGCACCGCCCAGGAGCGCGGTCCGGACTCGGTGAACTGGGCTTCAAGCCAGCGGAACAAGGGCGCATGGCTTTGGTTGCAGCGCGCCAGGGCATCGAAATCCTCATGGGTCATCTCTTCCATGAACTCCATGTGACACATCAGCAGGCGAGCGGCCTGGTCTTCGCGGCTGACCGGCGTGGGGCGTGGGCCCAGCTGCGGCGGGTTCCAGTCCTCGCCCTTCTTGCCCCAGGGCTTGCGCTGGCGGCCGAATTCCTTGCGGCCCGACCAGTTGCCGCCGCCGCCCTGGCTCGGGTAGGAGGGGGCCGGTGCCGCGGCATCGGCCCAGTCGGGAGCGCTTTCCCAACTGGCCGGTGGCGCATCCCATTCCGGTGCCTGAGGGCCGGAGGGTGCTGGGGCAGGTGCGCGGCGGGCAATGGGGGCTGTGCGTGCGGCTTCCTGCGCCCAGATATCGGTGAGGTCGCGCGAGTCCAACTGGGCCAGAGCTGCGATTTCGGAGAGCAACTGGCGCTTGAGGGCTCCGTCGGGCAGCAGCGACCACAGCGGCCGCGCGTTGCTGGCCATATGGGCGCGGCCCTCGGTCTGGCCCAGATCGCAGCCCTCGCTGGCCGATTCGATGAGAAAGCGGCTCAGTGGCGTGGCATCGCCCACATAGCGCGAGAAGGCCTCGGGGCCGAATTCGCGGATGAAGCTGTCGGGGTCGTGCTCCGAAGGCAGGAACAGGAACTTGATGGAGCGCGTGTCGGTCGCCAGCGGCAGGGCTGCATCCAGCGCCTTGCGCGCGGCGCGCCGGCCCGCGTTATCGCCGTCGAAGCTGAAGACCACGGCATCGGTGAAGCGAAACAGCTTTTGAACATGCTCCGGCGTGCAGGCCGTTCCAAGCGTGGCCACGGCATTGGCAAAGCCGAGCTGGGCCAGCGCCACCACGTCCATATAGCCTTCGGTAACCAGGGCGTAGCCCATGTCGCGCAGGGCCTGGCGGGCCTCGTAAAGGCCGTAGAGCTCGCGGCCCTTGTGGAAGACCGGGGTCTCGGGGGAGTTCAGGTATTTGGGTTTCTCATCGCCAAACACCCGGCCGCCAAAGCCTATGCATTCGCCTTTGACATTGCGAATCGGGAACATCAGCCGGTCGCGGAAACGGTCGTAGCGGCGGCTGTCGTCCTCGCCCACGATGACCAGCCCGCATTCTTCAAGCTGCGGGTTGTCGTACTCGGCGAATACGCTGGCCAGGCCATGCCAGCCTGCAGGCGCATAGCCCAGGCCGAAGCGCTTGGAGACCTCGCCCGAGACGCCGCGCTTTTTCAGATACTCGATGGCCTTGGGAGCGGCCTTGAGCTGTTTGCGATAGGACTCGCCGGCTTTTTCAAGCAGGTCGCTCAGGGTCTCGGCTTTCTGCTTTTGCTGGGCCTGGCGCTGGCGCTCGGCCGGACTGATGTCGTCCTGCGGCACTTGCAGGCCGCATTGATTGGCAAGCTCCTGCACTGCCTCGACAAAGCCCATGCCGGCGTGCTCCATCAGAAAGCCGATGGCATTGCCGTTCTTGCCGCAGCCAAAGCAGTGAAAAAACTGCTTGCTGGGGCTGACCGTGAAAGAGGGCGACTTTTCGCCATGGAATGGGCATAGGCCCATGAAGTTGGCGCCGCCCTTTTTGAGCTGCACATAGCGGCCCACGATGTCGACCACGTCGACGCGGGAGAGCAACTCTTGGATGAATGATTGGGGAATGGCCACCCGCGTATTTTGCCTTTTTCGGCAATGGCCGATGGCGCGGCAGGAATGAGGAGGGCGGGCAAAAAAAAGCCTGCACCGATGGGTGCAGGCTCAGGTCTCCTGATGCCTGGATCATTGCCAGGCTCTCCTCTAAAACGTCTCCTCCGCCACACAGTTTTGAGGCATGCGACCGGCTCCGTGCGGGAGAGATGCCGGCCTGGCCTGCCAGCGTGGGCAGTCAGATCCTCAAAAACATGTGCGCATTCTAAAAGCGATTCAAGGTCTGGGTGATTGCTCTGTCAGATAAATGATGTCTTATAGATGACTTGCATGAGATGCCACTGCTTGAGGAATGATGGGGTTTCTAATTGTTTTCGTAAGTGTTTGATTTTCAATTAATTTATTGATTTTCAGAAGCTGTTGAAAGTATTGGTTTGGTCAATGACCTTTTGCGCTGCTCTGGTTTCTGTGTGCGAGAGCCAGGCGGAATCCGGCTTGACCTGGATCACAACAGGCTTGCATGGCGCTCGGTTGTAAGCCTGGCGTGACGGATGCTGGAGTACAAAACGCTCAGGAGACAAACATGACAAGCTCTTTCGATTTGAACCTCACCCCGAATACCGCCAACCATGCCGCGCTGACGCCGCTGGGATTTATTGCCCGCACGGCCGAGGTCTACCCCGAGCGCCTGGCCATCGTTCATGGCGACCTGCGCCAGAACTGGGCGCAGACCTATGCACGTTGCCGTCAGCTGGCCAGCAGCCTGCAGAGGATCGGCATCGGCAAGAACGACACCGTGGCCGTGATGCTGCCCAATACGCCGCCCATGGTGGAGGCCCACTTTGGCGTGCCCATGGCCGGTGCCGTACTCAACACGCTCAACACCCGGCTGGATGCCGAGACTCTGGCCTTCATGCTCGACCATGGCGAAGCCAAGGCCCTGATCGTGGACCCCGAGTTCGCGCCTCTGATGGCCAGGGCGCTCAAGCTGCGCCAGAGCACCGCGCCCATCCATGTGATCCAGGTCGAAGACCCGGTTTACGGCGAGGCGGCCGAGCAGATCGGTGCCACCGACTACGAGAGCTTTTTGGCCCAGGGTGATGCCGGTTTCGACTGGCAATGGCCCGGCGACGAATGGGATGCGATTGCCCTGAACTACACCAGCGGAACCACGGGCAATCCCAAGGGTGTGGTTTACCACCATCGCGGCGCGCACAACAATGCCATCAGCAATGTGCTGGAGTGGGACATGCCCAAGCACGCTGTCTATCTGTGGACGCTGCCCATGTTCCACTGCAACGGCTGGTGCTTCCCCTGGACGGTGGCCGCACGCGCGGCGGTCAATGTCTGTCTGCGACGGGTGGATGCGCAGGCGATTTTTGACGCCATTCGCAACCAGGGTGTGAGCCATTACTGCGGCGCGCCCATTGTGCACAGCCTGCTGGTGAATGCGCCGGCTGCCATGAAGCAGGGCGTGCCCGCAGGCGTCAAGGCCATGGTGGCAGGGGCAGCGCCGCCCGCATCGATGATCGAAGGCATGGAGGCGATGGGCTTTGACATCACCCATGTCTACGGCCTGACCGAAACCTATGGCCCAGCCACGGTCTGCGCCAAGCATGAAAGCTGGAATGCGCTCGACATCGGCGAGCGCGCCCGTTTGAACTCACGCCAGGGCGTGCGCTACCACCTGCAGCGCTCTGCGGCCGTGCTGGACCCCGAAACCATGCAGCCCGTGCCGCGTGACGGCCAGACCATGGGCGAGATCATGTTCCAGGGCAATATCGCCATGAAGGGCTATCTCAAGAATCCGCAAGCGACGCGGGAAGCCTTCCGCGGCGGCTGGTTCCACAGCGGCGACCTGGCCGTGCAGCATCCCGACGGCTATATCCAGATCAAGGATCGCAGCAAGGACATCATCATCTCGGGAGGCGAGAACATCTCGTCCATCGAAGTGGAGGATGTGCTCTACCGCCACCCCGCCGTGCTGGCTGCGGCCGTGGTGGCCAAGCCCGACCCCAAATGGGGCGAGACGCCCTGCGCCTTCATCGAGCTCAAAGCCGGAGCCGAGACTACGGCCGAAGACATCATTGCCCACTGCAAAAAGCACCTGGCCGGCTACAAGGTGCCGCGCGCCGTGGTGTTTGGCGAGCTGCCCAAGACCAGCACGGGCAAGATCCAGAAGTTCGAGCTGCGCAAGCAGGCAGGCTCGGCTTCCGCCATCTCGGTCTGAGATCCCGCCGTTGACCCCAAGGTGCTATGCCTCAGCTAGGTGGGCAGCGGGCTCTTCGTGTCTGTCAGATCAGCAAATTTGATAGCTGCTAGCGCTTGTTATTCATAGAACTTGGATAGTTTTCAATCTGAAATCTATGAATAGCCTGCGCAATAAGCTCTGAATGAGATAGCGGCAACTGGATGGTGCGTCACGCCAGTTCGGGCGGCATGCGCTGCCAGCCTTCGGGCGTCACACGCAGCACCTCGCTGCGCTGTGTATCGGCATCGATATGCCAGTCGCTGAGCACGATGCGCCACTGCCCGTCGCCCAGCGCGTGGTCGGCGGGCTGATGGGTATGGCCGTGAATCAGCCAGGGCGCTTGCGCGGTCTGCATCCAGGTGCTGCTCATCTGCGCGTCGGCATCAGCGTAGGGCGCGCCGCTTTGCTTGCGCTGCTCGCTTTCGCTGCGTGCCGATCTGCCGATCGCGCGGCGCACGGCCAGAGGCTGGGCCAGCAACTGCTGTTGCCAGGCGGCGGAGCGCGAAACAGCGCGGAATTGCTGGTACTCCACATCGTCCAGGCATAGCGCATCGCCATGACTGATCAGGATGCTGGGGCCTGCCCACAGCAATACCGTGGGGTCGGAAAGCCCGCTCATGCCGCTGCGGCGCAGAAACTCGTCACCGGCCAGAAAGTCGCGGTTGCCGACCATGAAGAACAGCGGGCGCTGCTGCGCCGCCTCGCGCAGCACGGCGGCGCACTCGGCCTCGAAGCTGCCGGGCTCATCGAGCGCATCGTCACCGACCCAAACTTCAAACAGATCGCCGAGGATGAAGATGGCATCGGCCGTGCTGCGCGCCAAATAGCTGCGCCAGGCTTCGACCGTCTGCGGCTCCGAAGGCTGCAGATGCAGATCGGAAATAAAGTCGATGGCTCGCCAGCCGGGTGCGCCTTGCAGCTGCGCCACCTGAGGAGCCGTCGTGCGGGGATCTGAAGATTCAGTCATGTGATGATGGTGGGCAGCCTGAAAACAATAACGGCCCCGAGCGAGAGGCGGCAAGCAAGAGCCGCCTCGCAGCGAGGCCGTCGTCCCCCTTGGGGGAAGGCGCGCAGCGCCTCAGGGGGTTAGATCGCGATCGCCTTGTCGATCACCACGGCGTCGAAGGGCACGTCGTCGTGGAAGCCCTTGCGTGTGGTGCGCACCTTCTTGATGGCGTCCACGACTTCTTCACCCTTGACCACCTTGCCGAACACGGCGTAGCCCCAGCCCTGGCCGGAGGGAGCGGTGTGGTTCAGGAAACCGTTGTCCACGGTGTTGATGAAGAACTGTGCAGTTGCGCTATGGGGATCGCTGGTGCGAGCCATGGCAATGGTGTACTTGTCGTTCTTCAGGCCGTTCTTGGCTTCGTTCTCGATGGGAGCCGCGGTGTCCTTTTGCTTCATGTCGGCCGCGAAACCGCCGCCCTGGATCATGAAGTTCTTGATCACGCGGTGGAAGATGGTGCCGTTGTAAAAACCCTGGTTCACGTAGTTCAGGAAGTTCTCGGTGGACTTGGGCGCGTTCACGGCGTCCAGTTCCAGGGTGATCACGCCTTGGGTGGCGGTATCGGCCACGTTGATGGTCACGTGCAGTTCGACTTGGGGATTGCTCATGTCTGTGCTTTCTAGAGGATGGAGTAAAGAGGCTGGCGCAGCCCGGCTTGGGCAGCACTGCCCGGTTGTTTACTTGATTTCGGTGGCGGAGAGGATTGTTACCGGCGTGGTGGGCACATTCTGGTGCATGCCACGGTTGCCCGTAGCCACGGCGCGGATTTTGTCCACCACGTCCATGCCCTTGATGACCTTGCCGAAGACGGTATAGCCATAGCCATCGGGCTTGGGTGCGTTGAGCATGTCGTTGTTCACCACATTGATGAAGAACTGCGAGGTGGCAGAGTTGGGGTTGCCGGTGCGCGCCATGGCAATCGTGCCGCGGTCGTTCTTGAGGCCGTTGCTGGCTTCCAGCGGAATCGGCGCGCGCGTGGGCTTCTCGCTCAGATTGGCGTCCATGCCGCCGCCCTGGATCATGAAGCCGTCGATGACGCGGTGGAACACCGTGCCGTCATAGTGCTTGTCGCGCACATATTGCAGGAAATTGGCCGCGCTCTTGGGGGCCTTGGCATCGTTGAGCTCGACCACGATATCGCCCATGCTGGTCTTGAGTTGCACCTTGGACTGCGCCTGGGCCAGGCCGGGGATTGCGAAAACAGTGGCTGTCAGCGCAATCGCGGACAGGGCCTTGAGGCTGTTTCGACGGAAATTCAGCATGGTCATATTCCTGGGTAAGTGGGTCTTGGGCAGGGCCGCTGGACAGCGGCTGCAAAAAACCGGTTTGAGGCAGCTGAGGGCGCCGGCCGGCTTCACAAGAGGGAGGAGGGCGGGATGACAAAAAACGGATTCAGCGGGCCGGGGCAGGTGTTGCAAGAGAGGCTGCGGGTTGCAGCAAGTCCTTGAGCTGCTTGAGCTTGGGGTTCAGGGCTGCGGGGCGGCCGCCCTTGGCCAGGGACTGCGCATAGGACTGATAGGCCAGGCGGGCATAGATATCACCCAGGTTCTCGTGCGCCACGGCATAGTTCGGATTGTTGCGCACGGCGGCTTCGAGTGCGGAGCGGGCACGATCCAGATCGCCCTGGCGTGCATAGATCACGGCCAGGTTGTTATAGGGCTCGGGCAGCTCGGGATAGTCCTCGGTCAGCTGGCGAAAAGCCGTGATCGCGTCTTCGGTCTTGCCGTCATTGCTCAGCGCGATGCCGCGCAGAAAACGCATTTGCGGGTCGCGTGAATTCTTGGCCAGATAGGTGTCCGCTTTTTGCAGTGCCTGCTGGGTCTTGCCGCTTTTGAGCAACTGGGCAACATCCGTGTAATCGTCGGCGTGGGCGCTACCTGCAGCGAGCAAGGCAGCCAGGGCTGCCGCACGCGCTGCGGTACTGAACAAGTTGCGTACAGGCATGTAGGTGCTTTCATTGCGCCGCAAAACTGCGCTGCGGCGGGAGCTTATACTGCGGGGAATTGTAGCTGAGGGGTGTGCGGCGCTTAGGCGTCTGGCCGGACCGGGATGTGTCTGGATGCTAGTGCGCATTTTTCAGCCTCAGGGAATGGCAGGCACGGTTTATGCATCGCAGGCATGACCAGTGCTGCTGCTCGCCACCCTCTCTCCCTATTTCAAGATTCATGAGTTTGCGTATCTACAACACGCTGTCGCGTGCACTGGAATCGTTTTCGCCGCTTGAGCCGGGCCATGTGCGTATGTACGTCTGTGGCATGACGGTCTATGACCTCTGCCACCTGGGCCATGCACGCTCCATGGTGGCTTTCGACGTGGTGCAGCGCTGGCTGCGCGCCAGCGGCTACAAGGTGACCTATGTGCGCAACATCACCGACATCGATGACAAGATCATCCGACGTGCGGTGGAAAACGGCGAGACCATACGCAGTCTGACTGATCGCATGATCGATGCGCTGCACCAGGACGCGGATGCGCTGGGCATCGAGCGCCCCACGCTGGAGCCGCGCGCCACCGAATACGTGCCGCAGATGCTGGGCATGATCGCCAAGCTGCAGGACAAGGGTCTGGCCTATCAGGCCGGCAATGGCGATGTGAACTACGCCGTGCGCAAGTTTGCGGGCTACGGCAAGCTCTCGGGCAAGTCGCTGGACGAGCTCAACGCCGGCGAGCGCGTGGCCGTGGCCGACGGCAAGCTTGACCCGCTGGACTTTGTGCTGTGGAAGTCGGCCAAGGCCGACGAGCCGGCCGATGTGAAATGGCAGAGTCCGTTTGGCGAAGGCCGCCCCGGCTGGCATATCGAATGCTCGGCCATGGGTTGCGAGCTGCTGGGCGAGAGCTTTGACATCCATGGCGGCGGAGCAGACCTGCAGTTCCCTCACCATGAGAACGAGATTGCCCAGAGCGAAGGTGCGACCGGCAAGCCGTTTGCGCGGACCTGGATGCACAACGGCTTCATCAACGTCGACAACGAGAAGATGTCCAAGTCGCTGGGCAACTTCTTCACCATCCGCGACGTGCTCAAGGAATACGACGCCGAGACCATCCGGTTCTTCGTCGTGCGCAGCCACTACCGTAGCCCGCTGAACTATTCCAACGTGCATCTCGATGATGCGCGTGGAGCGCTCAAGCGCCTCTATACCGCCCTGGATCTGGTGGCGCCCTCCGAGGTGCAGGTCGACTGGAGCAATCCCTATGCTGCCCGCTTCAAGGCGGCGATGGATGAAGACTTCGGCACGCCCGAGGCAGTAGCCGTGCTGTTCGAGCTGGCCGCTGAGGTCAACCGCAGCAAGTCGCCCGAGGTGGCGGGCTTGCTCAAGGCATTGGGCGCATGTCTGGGTCTGCTGCAGGCCGAGCCTCAGAAATTTCTGCAGGCCGGTGCCGAAGGTGTGGATGCTGCCGCGATCGAGGCCCTGATTGCCGCGCGCGCAGAAGCCAAGGCCGCCAAGAACTGGGCCGAGGCCGACCGCATCCGCAAGGAACTGCTTGAGCAGGGCATCGTCCTCAAGGACTCTGCCGCAGGTACGACCTGGGAATCGGCCGCCAAGGGCTGAGACTGCATGCAATATTCCATCAACTGTGTGAACAGTGCGAAGGGGCGTGCATGAGCGCGGTCAAGCATCTGGACACCATGGAGTTCGAGCAGCTGCCGCTGGTTGCCGATCTGCCCGTGCCCATGGGGCCGGCTGCGCCTTTGCCTGTCGCTCCTTTGGGGGCTGCGGCCATGGTTCAGTCTGCGGGAGCGGCCGGCAAAGATCTGGTGCCAGCCAAGCTGGCTGCAGCGCCCAAGGTGGCTGCACCCAAGATCCATCTGGATCTGCCTGATGGCGTGCCTGCCTACTGGGCTGAGGCTTGCCGCCAGCTCATGCGCCGCGATCGCGTGCTCAAGCGATTGATTCCGCAGCTCGGCAGCCAGGCGCTGCTGCCCTGCGGGCAGGAGCAGGCCTTTGCCACTTTGGCCCGCTCCATCATCGGGCAGCAGATCTCGGCAAAGTCGGCCAAGACCTTGTGGAACAAGTTCGCCAAGCTGCCTGCTGCCATGCAGCCCGAGCAGGTGCTCAGGCTCAAGGTGGACGATATGCGTGGCGCTGGACTGTCGGCCCGCAAGGTCGACTATCTGGTCGATCTGGCTCTGCACTTCACCGAGCATCGCCTGCACATGGATGAATGGGCTCAGATGAGCGATGAGGTCATCATCGCCGAGCTGATGTCCATACGCGGTCTCAGCCGCTGGACGGCCGAGAATTTTCTGATTTACTGCCTGGGGCGGCCCAATGTGCTGCCTCTGGACGATGCCGGTTTGATACAGGGCATCTCTCTCAATCATTTTTCGGGCGATCCTGTCAGTCGCAGCGATGCCCGTGAAGTTGCCGAGGCTTGGAAACCGTGGTGTACGGTTGCAACTTGGTATATTTGGCGCTCGCTCGAGGCGCAGCCTGTGGCTTGATGACATCTGTCCACTGGCCGATTGCAAGGATTGCAGCAGGCTGGCACAAGGAGAAATACGTTGGCGAAAAAGAACTTTCTGGATTTTGAGCAGCCCATTGCAGAACTCGAATCCAAAATCGAAGAACTGCGCTATGTGCAGACTGAAAGCGCAGTAGATATCTCGGAAGAGATCGATCAGCTCAGCAAGAAAAGCCTGCAGCTGACCAAGGACATCTACAGCGACCTGACCCCCTGGCAGATCACCAAGATTGCCCGCCATACCGAGCGCCCCTATACGCTCGACTATGTGCGCGAGTGCTTTACCGACTTTGTCGAAATGCATGGCGACCGCCACTTTGCGGATGACCAGTCCATCATTGGTGGCCTGGCGCGCTTCAATGGCCAGCCCTGCATGGTGATCGGTCATCAAAAGGGTCGCGATACCAAGGAGCGCACGCTGCGTAACTTTGGCATGACGCGTCCCGAGGGCTATCGCAAGGCCTTGCGTCTGATGAAGACGGCCGAGAAGTTCAAGCTGCCCGTGTTCACTTTTGTGGACACGCCCGGCGCCTTCCCCGGTATCGATGCCGAGGAGCGTGGTCAGTCCGAGGCCATCGGTCGCAACATCTACGAAATGGCGCAGCTGCAGACCCCCATCATCACCACCATCATCGGTGAAGGTGGCTCGGGCGGTGCGCTGGCGATTGCCGTGGCCGACCAGGTGCTGATGCTGCAGTACTCTGTGTACTCGGTGATCAGCCCCGAAGGCTGCGCTTCCATTTTGTGGAAGACGGGTGAAAAGGCTCAGGAAGCAGCGGATGCCATGGGCATCACCGCCCACCGCCTCAAGGCACTGGGTCTGGTGGACAAGATCGTCAACGAGCCTGTGGGTGGTGCTCACCGCGATCACAAGCAAATGGGTGCCTTCCTCAAGCGGGCACTGGGCGATGCCTATCGCCAGCTGACCGATCTCAAGCCCAAGGAGCTGCAGGATCGTCGCTACGACCGCATTCAGAGCTACGGCAAGTTTGCCGACACGAAGGCCGACAACCGCTGATCAGGCGGGCTTGATGCCGCTTGCGCACAATGGCTCCTTCGGGAGCCATTTGTTTTTGCCGAGAGCTTATGCGCGAAATGCGCCTTAAGCCATTGCTGAGTAAGCGTTAGCTGCTATTGAATTGGAAAGAGGGAGTTTGTTGTTCATGCAAGCCCAGTCAGATGCTGACTTGTTGGCGGCTTCGGCCGGCCGGGTGGATGCCGCAGTGGCTGCATTCAATCCAGCGCTGCCGCTGGTTGTGGCCTTCAGCGGCGGAGCCGATTCGTCGGCTCTGCTGCTGGCCTGCCATGCGCGCTGGCCGGGGCAGGTGAGGGCGATCCATGTGCACCATGGTTTGCAGGCCGCGGCTGATGGTTTTCAGCAGCACTGCGAGCAACTGTGCGCCCGACACGGCATTGCCCTCAAGGTCTGCGCCATCGATGCGCGCAATGTGCAGGGGCAAAGCCCCGAAGACGCGGCGCGTCAGGGGCGTTATGCGGCCTTGATTCAGGCGGCCGGCCAGCCTTGGCTGGCTGCAGATGGTGCGCCGCTGGATGCGGTGCGCTCCATGGCGCTGGCCCAGCATGCCGACGACCAGGTCGAGACCTTGCTGCTGGCGCTCTCGCGCGGTGCCGGTGTGGCTGGTCTGGCGGCCATGCCTGGGCATTGGCAAAGAGCGGGGTTGGAGTGGTTCAGACCCTTGCTGGCAGTGCCCGGGCAGGCGCTGCGAGACTGGTTGCGGCTCAGGGATTTGAGCTGGGTCGAGGATCCGACGAATACCGATCAGGGGTACACGCGCAACCGCATCCGGGTTCAACTGCTGCCGGTGCTGGAGCAGGTCTTTCCTCAGTTCCGCAGCACGTTCGCACGCAGCAGTGCCCATTGCGCCCAGGCGTCCGAACTGTTGGACGAGCAGGCGGCGGCAGACCTGCAGATGGTGGGACTGCCGCCAGCCATCAAGGCATTGCAGGGTTTGAGCGAGCTGCGTCTGGGCAATGTCCTGCGTTATTGGTTGCGCACCGAGCATGGCACGACGCCGACGACGGCCCAGCTTGCGCAGCTCATGGCGCAGCTCGGCGTTTGCACTACGCGAGGGCACCGCATCCACATCAAGGTGGGGCGGGGTTTTGTGGAGCGCCAGGGGGTAAGTCTCGGTTGGTACAATTCCTAGGTTTTGGTTTTTTTACCTGTACGAAAACCGCCGGCGCGCCAAAACCTTTGTGATCTGCGCCGTGGCTGCTGTTTCGTCACCCTTTAGTATCCAATGGCACTGATCGTTCATAAATACGGCGGCACCTCGATGGGCTCGACAGAGCGCATCCGCAACGTCGCCAAGCGTGTGGCCAAATGGGCTCGGGCAGGTCACCAGTTGGTGGTTGTGCCCAGCGCCATGAGTGGCGAAACCAACCGTTTGCTGGGTCTGGCCAGTGAACTGGCTCCCAGTCACGCCAAGAGTTCGTACTATCGTGAGCTTGATATGCTGGCCGCCACTGGCGAGCAGGCATCCTCGGCGCTGCTGGCCATTGCGCTGCAGGCCGAAGGCATGGAATCCGTCAGCTATGCGGGCTGGCAAGTGCCCGTGCGCACCGATAGCAGCTACACCAAGGCTCGCATCGAGTCCATCGACGACAAGCGCGTGCGCGCCGACCTCGAGGCAGGTCGTGTCGTGATCGTGACCGGCTTCCAGGGTATCGATCCCGAAGGCAATATCACCACGCTGGGTCGTGGCGGCTCCGACACTTCTGCCGTGGCCGTGGCTGCCGCCCTGAAGGCTGCCGAATGCCTGATCTATACCGATGTGGATGGCGTCTACACCACCGATCCCCGTGTGGTGCCGGCTGCCAAGCGCCTGGGTACGGTGAGCTTTGAGGAAATGCTGGAAATGGCCAGCCTGGGCTCCAAGGTTCTGCAGATTCGCTCCGTGGAGTTTGCAGGCAAGTACAAGGTGCCCATGCGCGTGCTGTCCAGCTTCACGCCCTGGGATATCGATCTGGAAGAAGAAGCCAAGTCCGGCACGCTGATTACTTTTGAGGAAGACGAAAAAATGGAAAAGGCTGTCGTATCCGGCATCGCTTTCAACCGTGGCGAGGCCAAGATTTCCGTGCTGGGCGTGCCTGATACCCCCGGCGTGGCCGCTGCCATCCTGGGTCCCGTGGCTGATGCCAACATCGAAGTCGATGTGATCATCCAGAACATCTCCAAGGACGGCAAGACCGACTTCAGCTTCACCGTGAGCCAGGGTGATTACCAGCGTGCCATGGAATTGCTGCGTGAAAGCGTTGTTCCTGCACTGGGTGCTTCCGAAGTGGTGGGCAATCCCAATATCGCCAAGGTCAGCATCGTCGGCATCGGCATGCGCAGCCATGTGGGTGTGGCCTCCACCATGTTCCGTGCCTTGAGTAAGGAAGGCGTGAACATCCAGATGATCTCGACTTCCGAGATCAAGACTTCGGTCGTGATCGACGAGAAGTACCTGGAGCTGGCCGTGCGCTCCCTGCACACCGCCTTCGGTTTGGACAAAAGCGAATAATTTTCGCAACTTTCCAAAAACGAACAAAAAAGCTGTTTACAATAGCGTCATTCCGGAAACGTGACCGAGTGGCCGAAGGTGCTCCCCTGCTAAGGGAGTATGGGGTGTAGAGCCTCATCGAGGGTTCGAATCCCTCCGTTTCCGCCAAATCAAAGAAAAAGCCGCAAGGCTTTTTCTTTTTGTCAAGATCCTTTGGGTGTTGACAAAAAGTTTCAAACTTTGATTTGAGTTTGGTGAAAACAGTGCTACAATTGAAGGCTTCGCTGATCGCAGCAAGCAACGAGATTCAAAGTCAAGCTTCTTGGTTTTGCACTCGGTTCCTTAA
>NZ_JBKFBC010000010.1:0-24294 GCF_053345995.1 Comamonas sp. C24C
AGGCGATTGAAATTTGGCTCCTCAACCTGGGCTCGAACCAGGGACCTACGGATTAACAGTCCGGCGCTCTACCGACTGAGCTATTGAGGAATATGTCGGTTTGATGCTTTGATATCCGCAAAGCATCGGAATTCTTGGCTCCTCAACCTGGGCTCGAACCAGGGACCTACGGATTAACAGTCCGGCGCTCTACCGACTGAGCTATTGAGGAAGAAGACCTAGATTATAGGGTGTAAAAATAGGCTCGCAGGAAGTTCATCACAATTTCATCAAATTCTCTGTGCCTGATGCCCCAAACAGGTCGCAGGGTTCAGGTGGATTGGGGCTGACGCTATGCTTTTGAAGAATGAAACAGTGCGGTGGCCCGGTGGTTGCTGCGCGCTATATTGATCTATGACCGTACGTGCCATTTTGAAGATGGGTGATCCCCGTCTGTTGCGGCTTGCCAAGCCGGTGACTGAATTTGATACTGATGCGCTGCATCTATTGCTCAAGGATTTGCTGGACACCATGCATGCCGCCAACGGCGCAGGTCTGGCGGCGCCGCAGATCGGTGAGGATCTGCAGATGGTGGTGTTCGGCTCGGGCGAGCTCAATCCTCGCTACCCCGATGCCCCCATAGTGCCTCGCACCGTGCTGATCAATCCGGTCATCACCCCAATCGGTGAAGATGAGCAACTGGATTGGGAAGGTTGTCTGTCCGTTCCCGGTCTGCGAGCCATGGTGCCGCGCTGGAGCAAGGTGCGCTATACCGGCTTTGACCTCTATGGCGATCCGATCGACCGCACGGTCGATGGTTTCCACGCGCGCGTGGTTCAGCATGAGTGTGACCACCTCTGGGGCAAGCTCTATCCGATGCGGGTACGCGATTTCAGCCAGTTCGGCTTTACCGATGTGCTGTTTCCCGGCATCGCGCAGGCCGAAGACGACTGAGCCTGAGCGGACAGGCGCTCTCGATTCCTTCTCTGACTTACATCAGGTGCAAGCCTCCATGGAAGTGGAGCTTGCATCTTTTTGTTTCTTGCCGGGTGTTGAGGTCCGGGTGTTGAGGTCCGGGTTTTTATGACTTGGGTCAATTTTTTCGCGCACAAAAGCAGGCAATTGGCCTGCTTTTGTGCTTTGGAAAGGTTCTGGTCAGCACTTTGTATACAAAACTGTAGACAATTTTGGTGTCCTGGCGACGTACAGTCTCGACTCATGCCCTGCTGGGTATGGCTTTGATTGCGCAATGGAATAGTCCGTCCGGCGGATGTCATGCAATCAAAGGAGATTGAAAGACTGACTTGGGTGAATGAAAGAGTGGTTTGCTCTTTTCTATAGGTCGGATCGCTCTCGCAGAAGAGCGACTGGCTGCAGCACAAGGCCTCGCTGGGGCGATCGGAAAACAGATCGCTGCCAAGGGCAGTCGCTGCAAGTCGACTGGACAGAGCAAAAGGCCTCAAGAGCCTTGGTGAGTTGGTAATTTAGGAGACAAAGATGAACGATCAGACCGGAGCATCCAGGGATGCGACCGTCAAGCGCCCCGAAGATGAGAATCTTGGCGTCACCGCCAACCTCATGTATGGCTTGCAACATGTGCTGACCATGTACGGCGGCATCGTGGCAGTGCCTCTGATCGTGGCCGAAGCGGCTGGCATGTCCGCTGCCGACGCCGGCCTGCTGGTGACCGCCTGCCTGTTCATGGGTGGTGTGGCAACCTTGCTGCAGACCCTGGGCATCCCTTTCTTCGGCTGCCGCCTGCCTCTGGTTCAAGGCGTTTCATTCGCAGGTGTTGCCACGATGGTCAGCATTCTGCATACCGGCGGCGGCATGCAGGGCGTGCTGGGAGCTGTCATGTACGCCTCGGTACTGGGCCTGATCATTGCGCCGGTTTTTTCGCGCATCACCAAATTCTTCCCGCCGCTAGTCAATGGCTGCGTGATCACGGTGATCGGCATGTCGCTGATGCCTGTGGCTGCGCATTGGGCCATGGGCGGCAATGCCAAGTCTGCTGATTACGGCAGCATGGGCAATATCGGTCTGGCCGGGCTGTCGCTGTTCATGGTGCTGCTGTTCAGCAAGCTGGGCAATGCCATGCTGTCGCGCCTGTCGATTCTGGTGGCGATCGTGGTGGGCACCATCACGGCGGTGTTCATCGGCAAGGCCGATTTCTCCCAGGTGTTCAACGGCCCCATCTTTGCGGTGCCCACGCCTTTGCATTTCGGCTGGCCCACTTTTGATATGGCGGCCACCATCTCCATGTTCATCGTGATTCTCGTGATCCTGGTGGAAACCTCGGCGGACGTGCTGGCCGTGGGCGAAATCGTGGACAGCCCCGTGGACGGTCGTCGACTCGGTGACGGTCTGCGTGCCGACATGCTGTCCAGCATCGTGGCTCCCATCTTCGGCGGCTTCACGCAAAGCGCTTTTGCGCAGAACGTGGGTCTGGTGGCCGTGACCGGAATCAAGAGCCGTTTTGTGGTGGCTTTCTCCGGCCTGATCCTGATCGTCTTCGGCGTGCTGCCGGTGATGGGCCGTATCGTGGCCTGCGTGCCTCCCTCCGTGCTGGGCGGCGCCGGTCTGGTGCTGTTCGGTACCGTGGCTGCCAGCGGCATCCGCACCCTGGCCAAGGTGGAATACAACAACAATATGAATCTGATCATTGTTGCCACCTCGGTGAGCGCGGGTCTGCTGCCGGTGGTAGCTCCCAAGTTCTATGACCAGTTCCCCGCATGGTTTGCCACGATTTTCCACTCGGGCATTAGCGCAACCGCTCTGGTTGCCGTGACCCTGAACCTGCTCTACAACCACTTCAAGCAAGGCAATTCCGATCAGCCTTCCGTCTTTGAAGCCGGCTATGGCCGTGCCCTGAGCCAGCATGTGCTGGAAGCGCTGGCCGATGGCGACCGCGTCGAAGGTGGCAAGATCTACGACAAGGAAGGCAAGGAAGTGCCCATCATTCCGGTCAAGCCGGCTCATGGCCATTGACTCGAGATCAAAGTGCGCGCGGTGGGGTCTGACCCCGTCGTGATTTACACCGCTATCCCGCATACGAGGGATAGCGGTTTTTTTATGCCTGTCTGAAAAGCGGCGCTGCCCCGAGAGTGGGAGAAATGCGCCGCAAGCGCTTCAGTGCGACACGCCCAGGATGGCATGCAGGCGGGCGCTGGTCGTTGTGTATTCCAGCAAAGGCTTGCTGCCTTGCAGATATTCGGCGGCCGCGAACGCGGCCATGGTGGCCTCATGAAAGGCGCAGAGGATCAGCCGCTTCTTGCCGCTGTAGCTGACGATGTCGCCGATGGCATAGATTCCCGGGGCACTGGTGGCAAGCGTTGCCTGATCCACCGCCAGCTGCTTGCGCTCAAGTGCCAGGCCCCAGTCCGTCAAAGGGCCCAGCTTGGGCGAGATGCCCTGATAGACCAGCAGCTGCTCGACGGGCAGCGCATGTTCATCGCCTTCGCCATCCATCCATTGCACGGCCTGCAGCCGGCCGTTGTCGTGTCGCACTTCTGTGATCTGACCAATCAGCACTTCGACGGCGCCAGATTCGCGCAGCTGCTGCAGCTGGGCCAGTTGCGCGGGCTCGGCATTGAAGCTGTCGCGGCGGTGCATGAGAACGGTTCTGGCTGCATTGGCAGTGCAGGCAATGGCTGCGGCCACGGCTTCCTCGTCGCCGCCATAGACCAGTGCCTGGCGGCCTGTAGCCATGTCCGGTTGCTGCGGGTGATAGTGCAGCTGGCCTGGTTCGAGTCCATCCACTCCCGGCGCCTTGAGGGCTTTGGGAACAAAGGCGCCGACGCCTGCGGCGATGAAAACGGTGCGTGTGTGAAAGACGGCTCCAGCCGTGGTGCTGAGCTGCCAGCGTCCGTCCTCAAGGGACTGCAGGGTCTGTACTTGCTGGGACAGGTGGCGCGTCACCTGCATGGGGGCGATCTGCTTTTCCAGCAGTTGCACCAGCTCCAGGCCCGTGCAGACAGGAATACCGGGAATGTCGTAGATGGGCTTGTGCGCGTAGAGCTGGCTGCACTGGCCGCCGACATGGGGCAGGGCGTCTATCAGATGGGCTTGAATGCCCTGAAGGCCGAGCTGGAAGGCCTGAAACAAACCCGCCGGACCTGCGCCAATGATGATGGCGTCGGTTTCCACGGCGGGTTGTTGTTGAGTGAGAAAAGCGTTGGTCGTTGCGTTGGACAGGCTCATGCGGGCAAGCGTAGCGCAGTCCACGCCCTGACTGGCTTAGCGCTCCAGCAAATCCACTTTGTTCGGCTTGCCATTCCACTCGTCGGCGTCGGGCAGTGAGGCCTTGCGCTTGGTGATGCTCTTCCAGCTCTTGAGCTGGGACAGGTCCACGTTCAGCTTGATGAAGGCCAGTTGATCGGCCGGCACATCTTCTTCGGCAAAGATGGCATTGGCCGGGCATTCGGGAATGCAGACGGCGCAGTCAATGCATTCATCGGGATCGATCACCAGAAAGTTGGGGCCTTCACGGAAGCAGTCCACGGGGCATACGTCCACGCAATCGGTGTACTTGCACTTGATGCAGTTTTCGGTAACGACGTGAGTCATTGAGAATCTTCTTCTTGGGTGGGGATTGGTAAAACCCCTTGATTTTAGGTTTTTTCCCGCGCAGCGCCAGTGCCTGGCCGGATAAGGCCGTATGGAGATCCGGTTTGACAGCCAGATCGGGGTACGGCCCTGCCTTCGGTTGCCTCAGTTCACCAGCGCGGCGCCGGCTGTGGCGTTGCTGGCGGTGTCCACCAGAATCAGCGAGCCCAGCTGGCGAGCCTGGGTGAAGGGAGCCGCCGGAATCGCTTCCTGCAGCACCAGTTCCACCTGGCCTATGGCGTTGGCCTCCAGCTGCTGGGCATCTTCCTTGTCCAGCGTGTTGATGTTGAGGCGGTGCACCAGGCGGCGGGCCTTGGCCTTGACCCAGCGGTGGCCATGCAGCGCCCAGTAGACACGGCCGGGCACCAGGGGTTCGTTGTCCATCCAGGCCACGGTGGCGGTGATCTCGCGGCTGTTGGGCCATGGGCTTGCGGCAGCAGGGGCATCAAAGTCATCGTCTGCAACCTCGGCTTGCACGGGCGCGGCAATGATCCAGTCGCCGCGCGAGACATCGACCTCACGGTCCAGGGTGATGCCGGCGGACAGGCCGGCAGCCACTTCCTTGGGGGCGCGGGCATGGTCTATGACCTGGGCCACGGTGGCGAGCTGGCCGCTGGGCAGAATCTGCACCTGGGCACCGACCTGGGCCAGGCCGGTGGCGACACGGCCCCAGAACACGCGACGGCCCTGGCTGGTGTCGGACGAGGAGGAGAACTTCTCCACCCACTGCACGGGGAAGGCCAATGTCAGATCGCTGTCGGTGGGTGTGTTGGGCAGTTGCTCCAGCAGCTGCAGCAGACTGGGGCCTTGGTAGCCGGCCCAGCCGTCGGCGCTGTTGACCACGTTGTAGCCCTTGAGCGCGGACACGGGCACGGTGGCCGTGATCTTGATGTCTGCGGAGGCCGTGAACTTCTGCAGCGCGGCGCTGATATGGGCAAAGGCCAGGGCCGGGTCCTGCACGGCATCGAGCTTGTTGACGGCAAACACCAGCGAGTTCACGCGCAGCAGGTGGGCCAGCAGGCTGTGGCGGCGGGTCTGGGGCAGCAGCTCCAGATCGGCATTCTGCCAGTCCAGCTTGGTGGCATCGACCAGCACCACTGCAGCATCGGCACTCGATGCGGCCGTCACCATATTGCGGGTGTACTGCTCGTGACCGGGTGCATCGCCAATGATGAACTTGCGCGACTCTGTGGCGAAGTAGCGGTAGGCCACGTCAATGGTGATGCCTTGCTCGCGCTCGGCGGCTAGGCCGTCGGTCAGCAGAGCCAGATCGGCTTCGCCGGACTTGGTGACGCCGGCCAGCTGATCCTGCAGCACGGCGCGGGTGTCCACCAGCAGGCGGCCGATCAGCGTGCTCTTGCCGTCATCGACCGAGCCGCAGGTGATAAAGCGCAGCGCGCTGCTGGTATGTGCGTCAAATTGGCCTGTAACGCTTGATGGGCTTGCGCTAGCAGCTATGGAATTAATAGTTTCAGTCATCGCATTCTTTCCTCAAACAGGCATGTCCCAACTCAAAGACGCCAAGCAAGAGCCGCCTCGCGGCAGTGGCGTCGTCCCCCTCCCGCAAGCGCAGCGAAGCGAGAGAGGGGGAAGCGGCGTAGCCGCTCAGGGGGGAGCCTTAGAAGTAACCGTCTTTCTTGCGCTTTTCCATGGACGCTTCGCTGGTCTTGTCATCCATGCGCGTCGCGCCACGTTCGCTGACTTCGGCGGCCAGGGTTTCGATCACGATGTCCTCGGCCGTTGCTGCCGTGCTTTCCACGGGGCAGGTGCAGGTGATGTCGCCCACGGTGCGGAAACGTACATCGCGCACCACCACTTCTTCGCCGTCCTTGGGAGGCGTCAGCTCGGTCACGGGCACCAGCAGGCCCTTGCGCTCCACCACATCGCGCTTGTGGGTGTAGTAGATCGATGGCAGGGCGATGTTTTCACGGGCGATGTACTGCCACACGTCCAGCTCGGTCCAGTTGCTGATGGGGAAGACGCGGAAATGCTCGCCCTGCGCAATGCGGGTGTTGAACAGCGTCCACAGCTCGGGGCGCTGGGCCTTGGGCTGCCACTGGCCGAAGCTGTCGCGGTGGCTGAAGATGCGTTCCTTGGCGCGGGCCTTTTCCTCATCGCGGCGCGCGCCGCCGATCAGAGCATCGAAGCGGAACTCGTCAATCGCCTCCAGCAGCGTCACGGACTGGTGCACATTGCGCGATTCGCCGGGGTGGGCCAGGCGCACGGTACCGCGTGCCATCGAGTCTTCCACGCTGCGCACGATGAGCTCGGCGCCCAGCTCCTTGGCTCGCTGGTCGCGGAAATCGGTCACTTCGGGGAAGTTGTGGCCGGTGTCGATCATCAGCAGAGGGTAGGGGATGCGGCCTGCGCCAAAGGCTTTTTCAGCGCAGCGCAGCATGACCAGCGAATCCTTGCCGCCCGAAAACAGCAGGGTGGGGCGTTCAAAAGCGGCGGCCACTTCGCGCAGGATGAAGATGGTTTCTTCTTCCAGCGCATCCAGGTGGCGATTGCTGAGATGGCTCAACACGGAAGTATCCACACGGGCGTTCATAAATACACTTTCAAGCGAAACAGTTCTCTAGCGCATATGTAGCAAGCGCTGGTTGCTATTTTTTAGTGAGCGATGTGGAGGCCGCACTCGCGGTTGTCTTCGCCCTTGGTGGGGTCCACATAGTCAAAGTTGTTGGGCAGGCCGTGCTTTTCGCAGTATTCGTACAGCTCCTTGGACGACCAGTGCAGCAGCGGCGCGACCTTGATCAGACCGTCGGGGTTGATGCTCACGGGGTCCATCTGCGCACGCACGGCGGTGTCGGTGGCGCGCAGGGCGGTGAACCAGACCTTGGGTGCGGTTTCGCGCAGGGCGCGGGCAAAGGGCTCCAGCTTCACCTCTTCGGTGAAGGCCGCATGGCGCGGATCGTCCAGTGCCGGCGTGGCGCCTTCCACGGCCTCGCGGTGGGCGCGTGAGCGCAGCGGCAGGTAGATCTTGAGCTTGAGCCCAAGCTGCTTGGTCACCGCATCGGCAAACTGATAGGTGGCTTCGGTGTTGTAGCCGTTGTCCATCCAGACCACGGGCACGTCGGGGTTGGCACGCGTCACCATGTGCAGGATCACCGCCTCGAAGGGACGGAAGTTGGTGGTGACTATGGTGGATTGACCCAGGCCCACGGCCCAGTCCACCAGCGCCTGGGCGTCGCGGCCCAGTTCGGCATTGATTGGTGCCAGATCCAGGTCGAGGGTGCAAACGGGGGCGTGCTGGCTCATGCTTGCACCTCGGCGAAATGAGGCTGGGTGTGCACGGCATCGGCCTGGTAGAAACCGCCAAAGCGCTCGAACTGGCGCTGGGCATCGGCGGCGTCCACGCCTTCGCGCAGCACGGCGCTGCTGAAGCCTGTGCGCTCCATCTGAACCAGCTGGTCGATCAGCACATCGCCGGTGGCGCGGATGTCGCCCGCAAACTTCAGGCGGCGACGCAGCAGATAGGCCTGGCTGAAGGCGCGGCCGTCGGTGAAGTTGGGGAAATGCAGATCCACCTGCGTGATGCCGTCGAGATTCGCTTCGAGGGCGTTCACATCGTTGGCCAGCACCAGCACATTGCCGGTGCTTTCGGTGGGGGCCTGGTATTCGTTGCTTGCCAGAATTTTCATGACTCTATCCTTGTTCTTATGGCTTCAGGCCAGCGCTTCTTCTTCGGCTTCCACAGGGTGGCGGGCGGCCTTGCCGGCCTCCTTGAAGGGATCCAGGCCGATGCGGCGCACGGCGTCGATGAAGTGCTCGCCGGGCTGGCGCAGGTCGCGGTAGGTGCTGAGCACGGCTTCGATCACATCGGGCACTTCGGCTGCGCTGAACGAGGGGCCGATGACCTTGCCGGCCACGGCCTGGCCGGACAGGGTCGAGCCATCGGAGCCGCCCAGCGTGACCTGGTACCACTCCTTGCCGTCCTTATCCACGCCCAGAATGCCGATGTGGCCGCTGTGGTGGTGGCCGCAGCTGTTGATGCAGCCGCTGATATGCAGGTCGATCTCGCCGATGTCGTCCAGTTCGTCCAGATCCTGGTAGCGGGCCGTGATGGCGTCGGCAATCGGCAGGCTGCGGGCATTGGCCAGCGCGCAGAAGTCGCCGCCGGGGCAGGCGATCATGTCGGTGAGCAGGGCCACATTGGTGCTGGCCAGACCCAGGGCCTTGGCCTCGGTCCACAGCGCATGCAGCTGGCCAACCTGTACCCAGGGCAGCATCACGTTCTGGTCGTGCGTCACGCGGGCTTCGCCGGCGGAGAACTTGTCCACCAGATGAGCCAGTGCGTCGAGCTGTTCGCTTTGTGCATCGCCAGGGGCCTGGCCCACACGCTTGAAGGACAGGGTCACGGCGCGCAGACCGGCCACGCGGTGGGCGTGGACGTTGCGGGCAATCCAGCGCGCAAAAGCGGGTTCCTTGGCGGACTGGGCAATCAGGGCCTGCTCATCGCCTGCCGCATCGGCCACCACGGGCAGAGCGGGCGTGGAGAACATGGCGGCCACACGGTCGAACTCGGCCAGGGGCACGGTGTGAGGGCCACCATCCACGTCGACGATCTGGCGGAATTCCTCTTCGACGGCGTCGATATAGGCCTGGCCTTCGGCCTTGACCAGAATCTTGATGCGTGCCTTGTACTTGTTGTCGCGGCGGCCCAGCTCGTTGTAGACGCGGACGATGGCCTCGATGTAATTCATGATCTGGTTCCAGGGCAGGAACTCGCGGATCACGGTGCCGATCACGGGGGTGCGGCCCATGCCGCCGCCCACGAAGACCTTGAAGCCGATTTCGCCGGCTTCGTTCTTGACCATGTGCAGGCCCACGTCATGCCAGCCCGTGGCAGCGCGGTCTTCGCTGGCGCCGGTGATGGCGATCTTGAACTTGCGCGGCAGAAACGCGAACTCGGGGTGCAGCGTGGTCCACTGGCGCAGGATTTCCGCGTAGGGGCGGGGGTCGATGATCTCGTCAGGTGCGATACCGGCCAGTGCATCAGTGGTGGTGTTGCGGATGCAGTTGCCGCTGGTCTGGATGCCGTGCAGGTTCACGGAAGCCAGCAGGTCCATGACATCGGCAGACTTGCTCAGCGGAATCCAGTTGAACTGCACATTGGTGCGCGTGGTGAAGTGGGCGCAGTTCTTGGGCAGATAGGTGGTGCCCAGTTTGCCCTGGCCTTCCAGAGCCTGTTTGAAGACTTCGGCCTCGGGCTCGTCATACTCGCGCGCCACCCTGGCCAGTACGCGGATCTGGGCGGAATTGATTTCACCGTAGGGCACGGCCACACGCAGCATGGGCGCATAGCGCTGCACATACCAGCCGTTTTGCAGACGCAGCGGGCGGAAGTCGTCTTCCGTGAGCTTGCCTGCCTGCCAGCGCTGGAGCTGGTCACGGAACTGGTCGGCGCGTTGCTTGACGAACGCTTTGTCGAAATCGGTGTATTGATACATGTCTTCAGTTCTTCCGTGGAGCGTATGCCCTGCCACGCGTGGCATTGCACTTGGATCGTTGGACTGAACTGTAGAGAGGCTTTATATAAAAACAAACGATTATTTAGTGCTTCATATATATCTGATTGAATATGTGAGAGGGCTGCTTCACAGGTCGAGCAGGGTGCCTCGGCGAATTTCCTTTCTGCGCGCTTGCATTTTGTGAGCGGCCCTGCGCCGCGCATTCTCTAGAATCGGGGCTTGTTCAATGATTGAGGCGCCTGGATTGAAAGCGGGTGCCTGACTATGGAAATAGCCATACTTTTCGCTCTCATCTGTCTGAACGGCGTGTTCGCCATGTCGGAAATCGCGCTGGTCACCGCCCGCAAGAGCCGCATGCAGAGACTGGTGGATGAGGGCGACAGCGGCGCTGCAGCTGCTATCAAACTGGGAGAGGACCCGACGCGCTTCCTCTCCACCATCCAGATCGGTATCACCTCCATCGGCGTGCTCAACGGCATCGTGGGCGAAGCCGCCCTGGCTGGCCCTCTGGCCGTCTGGATGACCGAGTCCGGCATGCAGGCCAAGACCGCAGGCTATGTCTCCACCGGCCTGGTGGTGGTGCTGATCACCTATTTCTCCATCGTGGTCGGCGAGCTGGTTCCCAAGCGCCTGGGCCAGACCCATCCCGAGGCCCTGGCGCGCCTGATCTCGCGCCCCATCAACTTCCTGGCCCTGGCCACCAAGCCCTTTGTCTGGCTGCTGTCGGCATCGACGCGCGGCCTGCTCAAGATCCTGGGCGTCAAGGAGAGCAACGGCAGCGTGGTGACCGAAGAGGAAATCCAGGCCATTCTGGTCGAAGGCCATACGGCGGGCGTGATCGAGTCTCAGGAACACACCATGGTGCGCAATGTGTTCCGTCTGGACGATCGCCAGATCGGCTCGCTGATGGTGCCGCGCAGCGATGTCATCTGCCTGGATATCGACGAGAGCCTGGACGAGACTCTGGCCCGCGTCGAGCAGGCCGATCACGCGCGTTTCCCGGTCGTGCGCGGCGATATGAACAATATCGTGGGCGTGCTCAATGCCCGTCAGTGGCTGGCGCAGGCCCTGCGCAACAAGAGCCAGCAAGCGCTCAAGGACCAGCCTCTGCAGGCGGCCCTCTATGTGCCCGAGACCATTACCGGCATGGAGCTGCTGGACAACTTCCGCACCTCCGATCTGCATATGGCCTTTGTGATCGACGAGTACGGCGAAGTGCAGGGCATCGTCACGCTGCAGGACCTGATCGAGGCGATTACCGGTGAATTCCAGCCGCGCGACCCCGAGACCAGCTGGGCCGTGCAGCGCGAAGACGGCAGCTGGTTGCTGGACGGCCATATTCCCGTGCCCGAACTCAAGGACCGGCTGAGCCTGCATGCCGTGCCCGAGGAAGAGCGCGGTCGCTATCACACCCTGAGCGGCATGATCATGCTGCTGCTGGGCCGCGTGCCCGCCGAGGCTGATGTGGTGGAGTGGGAAGACTGGCGTTTTGAAGTCGTGGACATGGACGGCAAGACGCTGGACAAGGTGCTGGCGACCCGGCTGGAGCCTCTGGTCACCGTGGCCTCGTTGGGCAGCGAATAAACTCGGGCTGCAAAGCCTAACTAAAAATAGCACGCAGCGCTTGTCTGTAAAGCGTTGCGTGCTATTTTTTTGCGAGTTTCTTACCTGGGTTGCTGCAGGGCACGGCTCCACAGGCGCTGCGTGCCCAGGGCCTGCGCCAGCCTGGCATCCAGCGGCAGCGGCTCGCCATGCAGGCGTGCCGCCAGCAGCTCGCCGCAAAGCATGGACAGCGTCAGCCCGCGTGAGCCCAGCCCCGTCAGCACCCACAGGCCCGGTAGATCGGCTGCCGACTGTCCGGCGGGGCCTGTCAGCGGCAGACGGTCATAGGCCGCGCAACGCAGGCGCGCCCAGGTGGCGGGCTGCTGGTCGGCATCGAAGAAGGAACTCAGCGCCTGCCTGCACCCGGGCAGCAAAGCGCCCAGCTTATCGCCATTGCTGGCATGGGCGGCTTGCTGGTCGGCGGCGGTGGGTGGCAGCTCGGTCACATCGCGCTCGAAGGTCGATCCCATGATCCACTGGTGCGCGCCGACCTGGTTGGCCGAGGGAAAGTCCGGCACCAGATTGCCATGACCGTTGACGGGGAAGGGCGGCATGGCCGCCAGCGTCCCGGCATCATGCTCGGCCACGCTGACCTGGCCGCGTATGGCTTGCAGCTCCCATTCCCCTGCTGCCAGGCCGCTGGCTTGCAACAAGGGCTTGGTGTCCGGACCCAGGGCCAGCACCAGCATGGGGGCTTGGGCCAGGGTCTGGCCCTGGGCATCCAGCACTTGCCAGATGTTGCGCACTTCATCGTGCACCAGCCGTGAAGCTCGGGCATGGCCCTGCCAATGAATCCCGGGGGCTTGCAGCAGCGCGCGCACCAGTTGTGCGGGGCGCACCCAGCCAGCCTGCTCATGCCAGACGGCCTGACTGTCTGCGGGCAGATGGGCCGCAGCCAGCTGAGCCGGCTGCACGGGTGCGCTCCAGTGCAGACCCCAGGGGTAGGTATCGCTTGCGGGTTGCAACCATGACCTGGGCAGATGGGAAGGCTCGTTCAGGTCGTGTTCGAGCACTCCGTCATGAGCCCAGTCCTGGGACGGTTGCAGTTTGTTTGCCTGGCTCAGTTGCTGCAGATTCTGTAGCGTTGTGCGCACGCCGCTTCTGGACAGGCGCGACAGGACGCTGTCGTCGGGCGAAATATGCGGGCAGAACAGGCCGGCGGGCAGGCCCGAGGCCCCTGCAGCAGGCGCGGCCGCCGCATCCAGCACGGTCACTTCCCAGCCGCGCCTGGCCAGGCTGGCGGCGGCGGCGGCACCGGCCAGACCCGCACCCAGCACCAGACAGTGGCCGGCCTGGCTCACCGGCGCAGGCAGGCCGTCGCTGCGATGGCGCGGTTCCCAGGCCGGGTTGTAGGCCGCATGCAGGTTATGGCGCTTGGGTGGCACGCCGGCGCGCTTCTTGACTTCAAAGCCCTGAGCCTTGAGCGCCTGGCGTACATGGCCGGCCACGCACCAGGTGGCCAGCTGGGTGCCCCGGCGGCAATGGCGGGCAATGTTCTTCATGGCTTCTTCGTCCCACATCTCGGGGTTGAGCTGGGGAGAAAAGCCATCCAGGTACACGCTGTCTGCCGTCAGCTGCTGCTTGCGCAACATGGTCTTGGCGTCGCCTATATAGAGCGTCAGCAGCAATTGGCCGTCGTCGAACGAGAGGCGGTGCACGCCGGGCAGCAGCCCCCACCATTGCGCGGCCAGTTGCTCGCCAAGCGGGCGCAGTATCTCGTCGGCGGGCAAGGACTTGAGCAGATCCTCGCGCGAGACCGGGTGGGCTTCCACCGAGACAAAATGCAGCATGCGCGGGCGTCTCGGGTCGGCTTTCCACGCCGCCCATGTGACGAGAAAGTTCAGGCCCAAGCCGAAGCCGGTTTCCAGAATGCGCCACTGAGCCGCATCAGCCCAGGCAGCAGGCAGACCGCAGCCGCCGAGAAAGACCTGTCGGGCCTGGTCAAGGCCGCCCAGCTCGCTGTGATAGCGGTCGCCAAATCGGGTGTTGTAGGGGGTGCCATCTGGCATCCATGTGATCGGTTCAGACATGGAAAGTGAAACTACATGGGTAATGCAGGCGCAGTCTAGTTCAGAGCAGCCAAGCAAGGGCCGCCCCGCAGCGATGGCTGCGTCCCCCTCCTGCGTAGCAAGAGAGGGGGAAGGCGTGCAGCGCCACAGGGGGAGTCTGGATCACTCCCAGCGCTGCTGGTAAGAGAAAACCGGCAGGCGCCACTTGAAACGAATGGCGGCCAGACGGAAGGCCAGACCGCCTCCAAAACAGACAAGGGTGCTGATATTGGAGCTTACCTCCAGATAGCGCAGGCCCAGGAACATCAGGCATACGGACAGCGACACGCTGGCATACAGCTCGCGGCGGAACACCACGGGGACCTGGTTGCAGAGCACGTCACGCAAAATGCCGCCGCTGATACCGGTAATCATGCCGGCCATGATGACGACGATGGTCGGGTAGCCCAGCTCCAGTGCCGTATTGCAGCCGATCAGTGAAAAGGCGATCAGGCCCATGGCATCCAGCAGCAGAAACACCTGCTTGAGGCGGTGCATATGGCGCGCGATCACTGTGGTCAGCAGGCCGAAGCTGATGACCAGATACACATATTCGGGGTGCTGGGTCCAGCCTATGGGGTAATGGCCCAGCACCATGTCGCGGATGGTGCCACCGCCCAGCGCGGTGACGAAGGCGATGACCACGACGCCAAAGATGTCCATATTGCGCCGGCCTGCAGCAAGGGCGCCGGACATGGCTTCGGCGGTAATGGCCACCAGATAGATGACCAGCATGACGGTGAAGTTGGAGGCCTGGAACGAGTCCAGCAAAGAGATGGAGGGAAGCATGAAGGCACTTGAAAATAGACCAGCCACTCGCATCAGCGGGAGTGTCCGGCTTGCCTCTCCCGCTGTCCTTTTACCTGAGAGTTGCACATGGGCGCCTTCGCGGTGCGCATGCTTGCCCCTTCGGTGAGCCCTGCAGACTTGTGGTCGCGGGCTGCTCTCCAGTTGGCTATATCCGGGTCCTGTCAGACCCACCTGCGGTACTTATTGCCTGAGCGATTATGGGAGTTTGCGCCTTCGGCGGGAACCGTTGACAGGTTCCGCTCTCCCGCGGGATGGGCGCGATTCTAGCTAGTTCCAGCGACCGTATTCGGGTTAATACCTGTATCAATCGGGTTTGAGTAGTCTTTGCGACTGCCGGCCTCGGGCACCCCTGGGCTGCCTGGGCGTGCCCTCGGTCTCACCGGTTGGCTGTTCGACAGCCCGCAAGAAAAAAGCCCCGAGGCCTGGGCCAGGGGGCTTGGTGTCCAGATCGACCGAAATTACTCGGCGCTGGGAGGCACGTAGCCTGCTGCGGCATCTGCGCCGCCGCCAAAGAAATGGTTTTCCATCTGGCGGGCCAGGTATTGGCGGGCACGGGCATCGGCCAGGTTCAGGCGGTTTTCATTGATCAGCATGGTCTGGTGCTTGAGCCAGTCGGCCCAGGCCTGCTTGCTCACGCTTTCATAGATGCGCTTGCCCAGTTCGCCGGGAGCAGGAGGGAAATCCAGGCCTTCAGCGTCTTGACCAAGCTTGATGCAGTGAACGGTACGTGCCATGTGTAGGGTCCTTTTGGTTGATCTCAGATGTTTGGGTAATAACAAACTGAAATCTTAGTAGTTTGAGTTTTAAGAATGCGGCTCAAGAATGCGCAGCAACGGGGCAGAAGCCCGTTATCCATTCACTCCAAGAACACAGTCCAATGAAAAATCGTCGCAACTTTATCAAGTTTCCTCTGGCTGCCGGTCTGATTGCTGGCTTGACCCTCTCGGCTCTGCCCACATTGCCCGCTTTTGCGCAGACTGGTGTGCAACTGCTCAACGTCTCCTACGACCCGACACGTGAGCTCTATGTGAACTACAACCAGGCGTTCGCCAAGCACTGGAAGGCCACGCAGAACCAGGATGTGACCATCAAGCAGTCGCATGGCGGCTCGGGCAAGCAGGCGCGCTCCATCATCGACGGCATCGAGGCCGATGTGGCCACGCTGGCACTGGCCGGCGATATCGACGCCCTGGTCAAGAACGGCAATGTCAAGGCCGACTGGCAAAAGCGCCTGCCGCACAACAGCGCGCCCTACAGTTCCACCATCGTCTTCCTGGTCAAAAAGGGCAATCCCAAGGGCATCAAGGACTGGGACGATCTGGTCAAGCCCGGCATCCAGGTGATCACGCCCAACCCCAAGACCTCGGGTGGTGCACGCTGGAACTATCTGGCGGCCTGGGAATTTGCCAAGCGCAAATACGGCGGCGATGCACAGGCCAAGGATTTCATCACCAAGCTCTACAAGAACGTGCCCGTGCTGGATACGGGCGCGCGTGGCTCCACCGTGACCTTTGTGCAGCGTGGTCTGGGCGATGTGCTGCTGGCCTGGGAGAACGAAGCCTATCTGGCGCTCAAGGAGTTCGGCCCAGAAAAGTTCCAGATCGTCGCGCCTTCGCTGTCCATCCTGGCCGAGCCTTCGGTGGCCGTGGTCGACAAGGTGGTCGATAAAAAGGGCACGCGCACCGTGGCCGAGGCCTATCTGAAGTATCTGTACTCTGAAGAGGCCCAGCGCATCGCCGGCAAGAACTTCTACCGTCCGACCGATGCCAAGGTGGCCGCCGAGTTCGCGAGCCAGTTCCCCAAGCTGGAGCTGTTCACCATCGACAAGGCTTTTGGCGGCTGGGCAGCGGCAGACAAGGCTCACTTCGCCGATGGCGGCAGCTTCGACCAGATCTACACCAAGAAATAAGCGAAACGCAGGACGGGAGCGCGATGAGTGCTCCTGTCTTTGCAATAACAAAAAGATAGAGCCAAGCCATGTCGATTTTGCTGATTGCCGGTAGTCCCTCGCAGCCCTCGCGCTCCAGTGCCCTGCTCAATGCCGTGGCCGCGCGTCTCCAGGCCCAGGGTCTGAACACCGAGCCCGTGCTGCAGCTCAACCAGCTGGACCCCGCAGCCCTGCTGCATGCACGCTTCGATCATGCCGAGATTCGTGCCGTGACCGAGCGCGTGGCCCGGGCCGATGCGGTGGTGGTGGCCACCCCCGTCTACAAGGCAGCCTATAGCGGCCTGCTCAAGGTCTTTCTCGATGTGCTGCCGCAGACGGCGCTCAAGGGCAAGCTGGTCCTGCCCCTGGCCACGGGCGGCAGCCCCCACCATATGCTGGCGCTGGACTACGCACTGCGCCCGGTGCTGCAGTCGCTTGGCGCACGCCACATACTGCCGGGCATCTATGCCACCGACCAGGGCGTGCCGCTGCTGCCCGAAGGCGGTTATGGCCTGGCCCCCGAGATTGCCGAACGCGTCGAGGATGCCGCTCAGTTGCTGGCCACCGATCTGCGCCGCAGTGGCCAGTGGGCTGCCGCCAATGACTTTGAAAGCATCGCGTTTGCCGACGTGCGATGTAGCGTTTGAACTAGCGCCCCCCTGAGCCGCTACGCGGCTTCCCCCGAGGGGACGGCGGCATCGCTGCGGGGCGCCCCTTGCTTGCTGCCTCACTGATGGGGCGGCGCCCATTTCTCCATGTCTCTGTTTTTGATAGCAGTCCCCGCACTGCGAAGGCCGAGTTGCGCCTGAAATCAGGCCGAAGGTGCGCCTGAAGTGTGTGGACTGCAAGCTCCAAGGATTGATTTCTCATGACCGATCACAACAACACTTCTGTCGTCATTTCGTCGCAATTGCTGAACACCACACGCCGTCAGTGGCTGGCGGGTACGGCAGCTTCGGCGCTGGCGCTGGCATCGGGCGGACTGCATGCGCAGCAAGGCAATGGCACGGCAGGCGGGCAGCGCGTGCTGCGCGTGGGCCATCAAAAAGGCTGGCTGTCGATTCTCAAGAATCGCGGCACGCTGGAAAAGCGCCTGACCCCGCTGGGCGTAGCCGTGCGCTGGGTCGAGTTCAACGCCGGCCCCGTACAGCTGGAGGCGCTCAATGTGGGCTCCATCGACTTCGGCGATGTGGGCGAGGCTCCGCCGATCTTCGCCCAGGCCGCTGGTGCGCCCCTGGTCTATGCGGGTGCCACGGTGGCACGCCCGGGCCTGGAAGCCGTGATCGTGCCCAAGGGCTCGGCGATCCGCAGCGTGGCCGATCTCAAGGGCAAGCGCATTGCCTACAACAAGGGCTCCAACGTTCATTACTTCCTGGTCAAGCTGCTGGAAAAGCATGGTCTCAAGTACGGCGATGTGCAGTCGGTCTTCCTGGCGCCGCCCGATGCGCGGGCCGCCTTCGAGAAGGGCTCGGTCGATGCCTGGGTGATCTGGGATCCGTTCCTGGCCTCGGCCCAGAAGACCCTGGATGCGCGCCTGCTGGCCGATGCTAGGGGCGTGGTCAACAACCGCGCCTACTACTTCACCTCGCGTGACTATGCGAGCCGTAATGCCGATGTGCTGCGCATCGCGATCGAGGAAGTCGCCGCCATCGATGCCTGGGCCAGCAAGAACAAGAGCGCCGCAGCCGCCGAGCTGTCTCAGATTCTGGGCCTGGACACCGCCGTGACCGAGCTGTATCTGAACCGTACCGAATTCGGCACCAAGGCCGTGAATGCCGAAATCCTGGGCGAGCAGCAAAAGATTGCCGACACTTTCTTCGATCTCAAGCTGATCCCCAAGAAGCTCAATCTGCTGCATGCCGCGCCCGTGGATCTGCTGGCCAGCCGCTGAGACAGGCAGCCACCGCCATGAGTTCTGCATCCACTCCACCCCGTTTCCGGCGCGGTCGCCGTCAGGCGCTGCAGCTGCTGGGCACCACGGCTTTCAGCTGGACCCTGGCTGCCTATTACGCCGACGATGCGCTGGCCCAGCCTGCGCCGGCCGTGGCTGCTCCGGCACAGCTGCGCATCGGCTACCAGAAGTCGGCCGTCAACCTGGTCGTGCTCAAGCAGCATGGCGTGCTGGAAAAGCGCTTTCCAGCCACCAGGATCAGCTGGCTGGAGTTCCCGGCCGGGCCGCAGCTGCTGGAGGCGCTGTCGGCCGGCAGTCTGGACTTCGGCCTGACTGGCGATTCGCCGCCCGTGTTTGCCCAGGCTGCAGGCAAGGACCTGCGCTATGTCGGGGCCGAGCCGCCCAAGCCCGAAAGCTCGGCCATTCTGGTGCTGGCTGACTCGCCGCTGAAGTCACTGTCCGACCTCAAAGGCCGGCGCGTGGCACTGCAAAAAGGCTCAAGCGCCCACTACCTGTTGGTGCGCGCACTGGACAAGGCCGGTATTGCCTGGGCCGACGTCCAGCCCGTGTATCTCGCTCCGGCCGATGCGCGCGCGGCGTTCGAGCGCGGCAGCGTCGATGCCTGGGCCATCTGGGACCCGTTCTACGCGGCCACCGAACTGAGCATCCGAACACGCGCGCTCAGCAGCGGCGAAGGTCTTACGGGCAACAACTCCTTCTATCTGGCCTCGCGTGGCCTGGTCGAGCACCATCCCCAGCTCATCAAGGCCTTGTTCGACGAACTCACGCGTGCCGACCAGCTGGTGCAGGCCTCGCGCAAGGAGGCCGTGCAGCTGCTGGCTGCCTTCAGCGGTCTGGACGCGAATGTGGTCAGCCGCTTCATCGGCCGCAGGCCCAGCTCGCCGACCACGCTGCTCAATCCCGCCATGGTGGTCGAACAGCAGCGCGTGGCCGACGCCTTTTTTCGTCTGGGCGTGATTCCGCGCCAGGTGAAGGTGGCTGACATCGTCTGGCAGCCCACGGCGGCGGAATACGCCAGCCACGGCCAGACAAGCCCAGCCGCTTCATCCATCACGCCCGCCGTGGCATCCAGGTTCTAAATCAGGTTCAAGGGGATTTCGTCATGCAAGTGTTCTGGTTCATTCCCACCCATGGTGATGCCCGCTACCTGGGCAGCAGCGAAGGCGCACGCCAGCTGAGCCATGACTATGTCAAGCAGGTGGCCGTGGCCGCCGACAGCCTGGGTTATGAAGGCGTGCTGATTCCCACGGGCCGCTCCTGCGAAGACCCCTGGGTAGTGGCGTCCAGCCTGCTGCCCGTCACCAAGCGCCTCAAGTTCCTGGTGGCCGTGCGTCCCGGACTGCACCAGCCCAGCCTGGCTGCGCGCATGGCAGCCAGCTTTGACCGCCTCTCGGGCGGACGTCTGCTGATCAATCTGGTCACAGGCGGCGATCAGGCCGAACTGGAGGGCGATGGCGTGTTCCTCGACCATGCGACACGCTACGAGCAATCGGCCGAGTTCATCGAGATCTGGCGCGAAATTCTGGCACGCAGCCATGAGGGCCAGTCGCTGGATTTCGAAGGCCGGCATCTGCAGGTCAAGGGCGCCAAGCTGCTGTTCCCGCCGCTGCAAAAGCCTTATCCGCCCGTTTATTTCGGTGGCTCTTCGCCCGCCGCTCATGAGCTGGCGGCAGAGCAGGTCGATGCCTATCTGACCTGGGGCGAGCCACCAGCCGAAGTCGCCAAAAAGATTGCCGATGTGCGCGAGAAGGCCGAGCGCCATGGCCGCCAGGTCAAGTTCGGCATTCGTCTGCATGTGATCGTGCGCGAGACCGATGAAGAGGCCTGGGCCGATGCAGAGCGACTGATCAGCCGTCTGCAGGACGAGACCGTGATCCAGGCCCAGGCCGCGTTTGCGCGCATGGACTCCGAAGGCCAGCGCCGCATGGCCCAGCTGCACGCGGGCGGTACCAAGCGCAGCCGCAAGGATCTGGAAATCAGCCCCAATCTCTGGGCCGGTGTGGGTCTGGTGCGTGGCGGTGCAGGGACGGCGCTGGTGGGCAGTGCCCAGACCGTGGCCGACCGCATCAAGGAATATGCCGATCTGGGCATAGACACTTTTGTGCTCTCGGGCTACCCGCATCTCGAGGAAGCCTATCGCTTTGCCGAGTTGGTCTTCCCGCTGCTGCCCGTCAACGTGCAGGAAAAGCTCGGCGGCGGCAACCCCGGCGGTCCGTTTGGCGAGACCGTGGCCAATCTGTACTCGCCGCGAGCCGCTGCTGCTTCGGGAGCTGCCGCTGCGGAGCGCGAGCAGATCCGGGTATCGCAAAGCTGAAGGAGAGAGCATGAGTGATGTTCAAACGCTGACGTTGCAGGCTGCGGTTCAGCCTGCACGCCCGCCGGTGCCGCGCCTGGAGCTGCTGGCACGTCAGTTCGCCTTGCGGCTGTTGCCCTGGTTGCTGCCGGTCGCGCTGATCGCGGTCTGGCAGGCTGCATCGGCCTGGGGCTGGCTGTCCACGCGGGTGCTGCCCGCACCGCTGGATGTGCTGCGTGCGGCCTGGACGCTGGCCGAGTCGGGCGAGCTCTGGACGCATGTCAAGGTCAGTGCCGGGCGGGCGCTGGCAGGGCTGGCCATAGGCGGCAGCCTGGGCCTGCTGCTGGGCCTGCTCACGGGTTCGCTGCGCTGGGCCGAGACGCTGCTTGATTCCACGATCCAGATGGTGCGCAACATCCCTGCGCTGGCGCTGATTCCGCTGGTCATTCTGTGGTTCGGCATCGATGAGTCGGCCAAGCTGTTCCTGATCAGCATTTCGGTGTTCTTCCCGATCTACCTCAACACCTTCCACGGCATCCGCAATGTGGACCCGGGTCTGATCGAGATGGGGCGCAGCTACGGCCTCACGCGCTGGCAGCTGTACCGCGACATCGTGTTGCCGGGGGCTCTGTCCTCCATCCTCGTGGGCCTGCGCTTTTCGCTGGGGCTGATGTGGGTGATTCTGATCGTGGCCGAGACGATTTCGGCGCAGGCCGGCATCGGCTACCTGACCATGAATGCACGCGAATTTCTGCAGACCGATGTGGTGCTGGTGGGCATTCTGCTCTACGCGATTCTGGGCAAGCTGGCCGATGTGTTTGCCCGTTCGCTGGAGCGCTGGTGGCTGCGCTGGCATCCGGGGTATCAGGGGTGACTCCCCCTGAGCCGCTGCGCGGCTTCCCCCTCTCTCTTCGGGAGGGGGACGACATCCTCGCTGCGAGACGGCTCTTGCTGGATGTCTCTGGCCTGGGTAGTGCGCTTTTTGGGGCTTGGTGGAAAGAATGAGAGGAGCTTGCGATGAGTAGTTTGTGGAGTCGTTTGGCCCAGTCGCTGGTGGGTGCAGGTGCGCTGAATGCGCGTCAGCCGCTGGTGGCCTGGGAGGCCTCCTGGGACGAGGCCGAGGCCTTGCAGGCGAGTGGAAAGCTGTGGCAGCGGACCAAGGATGAGGACGAAGATCAGCAGGGCAGCAGCAAGCAGCCGGATGTGCAGCAGAAAGCGGTCCAGGGTGTGCATTTGCAGACGCTGCAGCTGACCAAGCGCTATGGTGAGCGTGAAGTGCTCAAGCAGGTGCAACTCGATGTCCGGCCCGGCGAGTTCATCGCCATCGTGGGGCGCAGCGGCTGCGGAAAATCCACCTTGCTGCGCCTTGTCGCGGGGCTGGAGAAAGCCAGTGCCGGTCAGTTGCTGATCGATGGAGGCCAGGGCCAGCAGAACGGCGATACGCGCATCATGTTTCAGGATGCGCGTTTGCTGCCCTGGAAGCGGGTGCTGGACAACGTGATTCTGGGTCTGCCCGATTCAGCGCGCGAGCAGGGCCGCAAGGTGCTGGCGCAGGTGGGGTTGGCCGACCGTGAAAACGAATGGCCGGCACGGCTGTCGGGCGGTCAGCGCCAGCGTGTGGCCCTGGCGCGGGCCCTGGTGCACCAGCCACGGCTGCTGCTGCTCGATGAGCCGCTGGGTGCTCTCGATGCGCTCACGCGCATTGAAATGCACCGCCTCATCGAAGGTCTGTGGCGCAGCCATGGCTTCACGGCCTTGCTGGTCACTCACGATGTACAGGAGGCCGTGGCTCTGGCCGATCGCGTGGTACTGATCGAGGACGGGCGCATTGCGCTTGACGAGCGCATCGACTTGCCACGTCCGCGTGTACATGGAGATGCCCGATTTGCCGCGCTGGAGACACGCATTCTGGACCGCGTGCTGCAAAAGCCCGAGCCAGAGCAGGACCCCGGATTGCAGGGCTGGCCTGGCGTGCCGGCTACGGGCCTGCGCTGGGCGATTTGAGCATCCAACGAAAACAAAGAGAAACAGGCGGCGGGCGCAGCCGCAAGCTGTGCCGCCTGCCATCAAGATATGAATTTTCAGCAACTGCGTTCGGTCCGGGAAACGGCAAGGCGTGGCTTCAATCTGACCGAAGTGGCGGCCATGCTCCACACCTCGCAGCCCGGTGTGAGCCGACAGATTCGTGAGCTCGAGGAGGAGTTGGGCATCGATATATTCGTGCGTGCAGGAAAGCGTCTGACGGGGCTGACGCCACCCGGCACGGCCTTGCTGCCCATTGTCGAACGCATGCTGCTCGAGGCCGACAATCTGCGCCGCGCGGGCGAGGACTTCCATGCCAGCGAGCGCGGAGGCCTGTCGATTGCCGCCACGCACTCTCAGGCACGCTATGCCTTGCCCCAGGTGGTGCGTGATTTCCGCAGGCTCTACCCCCAGGTTTCGCTGCATCTGCACCAGGGCTCGCCGCGCCAGGTGGCCGAGATGCTGCTCTCGGGTGAGGCCGATATCGGCGTCGCCACCGAGGCGCTGGGTAGCTACGAGAATCTGGTGACCCTGCCTTGCTATCGCTGGTCCCACAGTGTGGTCGTGCCGCCCGGCCATGCACTGCTCGATTCCTCCGGACCGCTGACACTGGAGGACCTGGCACGCCACCCCATCATCACTTACGAACAGGGCTACACCGGGCGCGCCCATATCGACAAGGCGTTTGCTGCTGCTGCACTGGTGCCCGAAGTGGTGCTGACCGCCATGGATGCCGATGTGATCAAGACCTATGCGGAGCTGGGCATGGGCGTGGGCATCATCGCCTCCATCGCTTTCGATGCCGAGCGTGACCGCCATCTGCGCGCCATCGATGCGCGCCACCTGTTCGAAGTCAATCTCACACGGCTGGCCCTGCGCCGCGATGCCTGGCTGCGTGGCTATGCCTATGCTTTTATCGAGAGCTTTGTGCCCACTCTGAAGCCTGAGGTGGTGCGCGCTGCACTGCAGTCAGCCGAAGGCTGAAGTCCGAGGCGAATTCCATCGGCAAAGGCCCGAGCGCTGGCTGTCACAGCGCTGCGGCTGCTCGGCCTGGATCGCCGCCCCAAGCCTGCCGCTCCCAGCCCTGAGGCAACTTGGGAAGGCCTGAACATGCTTGCACATCCTCGGGTCTGTCGCGGGTGCCTGCCGCGGCTCAGCCATGCGCGTGGTCCTGGACTGCGGCGGGACCGGACCATGCCAGTGGCCCCAGCAGGGCCTGATGCTGCTTCAGGCCCCGCCTCTTTGCTGCAGTCAAATTCTGGTGAAGGTCTTCTTGCCCCGCTGCGATTAGGCAGACTCACGAGCAGATGATCTGCATAAGATGTTTTCGGTATAAAAATTTTTGTTTTTATTCTTTTGAGTTTTGTGGAGAAGGTTTCAGAATTGTTTTCATGCAGTGCAGCAAACACTGTTTTCATAACCTTTCAAGAGTTCTCAGGAGAATTTTGCATGTCCATTCAAGCCATCAACGTGCGCAATCAGTTCAAGGGCAAGGTCAAGGAAATCATCCGTGGTGACGTGGTTTCGGAAGTGGATGTGGAGACGCCCTGGGGTATCGTCACTTCCGTGATCACCACGCGCTCGGTCAACGATCTGGGTCTGGCCGTGGGCTCCGAGGTCGT
>NZ_JBKFBC010000010.1:24466-39992 GCF_053345995.1 Comamonas sp. C24C
CCGGCGGCCGCCGTGTTGTGCGACAGCGCACGCTCGTGCCAGAGCCGCTCCAGCCGTACGGGCTGGCCTGCTTGGCAGCGCGTGGGCAGAACCAGCGGGCCGGGTCGTCCTGCCAATGCCTGCGACCATTGCAGAAAGTCTGCGTCGTCGCATTCCAGCAGCGCAGCGTCCATGGCCTCGGTCTGCGCAATTTCCTCGATGCTCAGCTTGTCAGGCAATAGCCGTACATGACGGCGCAGTGCCTCGGGTAGCTTGTGGTGCACGGCAGTGCCAAGCGGGCTGGCTGGCCACAGGGCTTGCGAGCCGCAGGACAGTGCGGCGGCCAGTTGCAGCAGCAGCATGGTCCTGTCCTGGGCCAGACACAGGGTGCGCGGCTTGCCAAGCAGTTGGTAGAGATTGCGCTCGCCGGTGGGGCCTGGCAGCAGGCGCGCGGCATGCAGATCGGGCAGGGCCGATTGCAGGCCTTCGCAATGACTGCTGACGATGGCCTCACCATGCTGCCTGGCCCAGTGACCCAGCAGCTGCAAGGCGGCCGCGGCAGCGGAGGTGGCGGGTGCGGCAGTGCGCTGAGCCTCGCCGCACTGGTGCAGCAGCAGGCTCAGCAGCCGTAGCGGCGAGCCAGGTGCCTGCTGCAGGCGCGGCAGATACAGCGGCCCGCCGGCCTTGGGGCCGGTGCCCGACAGCCCTTCGCCGCCAAAGGGCTGAACACCGACCACGGCCCCCACCATATTGCGATTCACATACAGATTGCCTACATGTGCTGCCTGGGTGACCTGCTGCACCGTCTCGTCAATGCGTGTGTGCAAGCCCATGGTCAGGCCATAGCCCAGGGCGTTGATGCGCTCCAGCAACTGCGGCAGCTCACGCCTTTGATAGCGCAGCACATGGAGTACGGGGCCGAAGACTTCGCGCTTGAGCGGCTGCAGATCGGGCAGCTCGATCAGCGTGGGCGCCACAAAATGCCCTTGTGCGGCAGTTTCCGGGCTCAGCGGCGATTGATGGATGCGCAGGCCCAGAGCTCCCAGCCTGGCGATGTGCTGCTCGATGGCTGCCTTGGCATCGGCATCGATCACGGGGCCCACATCGGTGGCCAGCTCGGCCGGGTCGCCGCAATGCAGCTCTTGCATGGCGCCGCACAGCATGGCCAGCAGCCGGTCGGCGCAGTCGCTTTGCACGCACAGCAGGCGCAGAGCCGAGCAGCGCTGGCCGGCGCTGTCGAAGGCGGATGCAGCAATGTCCTGCACGGCTTGCTCGACCAGTGCGGATGAGTCCACCAGCATGGCGTTCTGGCCGCCGGTTTCGGCCACCAGCACCACGGGCTGGCCGTCGGGCCGCAACCTAGCGGCGGTCTGCATATTCAGCAGACGGGCAACCTCGGTGGAGCCCGTGAACAGCACGCCTGCCACACGCGCGTCGGCCACCAGCGCTGCACCCACGGTTTCGCCCCGGCCGGGCAGCAGTTGCAGCACACCAGGCCCGATGCCGGCCTGATGCAGCAGGCGCACGGCTTCCTGGGCGATCAGCGGGGTCTGCTCGGCGGGTTTGGCCAGTACTGCGTTGCCGGCTGCCAGAGCAGCGGCGACCTGTCCGGTGAAGATGGCCAGCGGAAAATTCCAGGGGCTGATGCAGACTACCGGGCCAATGCCGGGGGCGAGCAGATCCGCAGCGGCCTGTCGCCGAATCTGGGCCGCGTAATAGCGCAGAAAATCGGCGGCCTCGCGCACCTCGGCCACGGCGTTGGCGGCGGTCTTGCCGGCTTCGCGCATCAGCAGGGTCATCAGCGGCAGCATCCGGGTCTCGAAGCTGTCGGCGGCGCTCTCCAGCAGGTCGGCGCGTTGTTCGGCCGGGCTCGCCTCCCATGATGGCTGAGCCTGTACGGCTCTCTGCAGTGCCTGTTGAATCTGCGCGGGCGTGGCATCGCTGACATGGCCCAGCAGCTCCTGATGATTGGCCGGGTTGGTGATGGCGGTGCCGATGGCGTCGGCGTCGGCGTCGGCGGCATGGCCGTCCTGGGGGCGGAGTGCCGGCCGGGTTTGCACAAGCGCTTGAGACAAGGCGCCCAGCACACCGTCATCGCTCAGATCCAGGCCTGCCGAGTTGATGCGCTGCGCACCCAGCAGGCCGCGCGGCAGTCCTATGCGAGGGTGAGGCAGGCCTATGTCTTGCGCCGCATCCTGCACATCGACCGCAGCCTGAACATCGAACTGGCTTTCCGCCAGCACCTGATCTGCGGGGGCTGCTATCAGGTCGGAGATTGGCCAGTCGGGGTTGGCAATACGGTGCACGAACGAGCTGTTGGCGCCGTTCTCCAGCAAGCGGCGCACCAGATAGGCCAGCAGCGTCTCGTGCGTGCCCACAGGTGCATAGATGCGGCAGGGGCGGCGCGCGGCCTTGTCCTCGGCTTCGACCACATGACGGTAGAGAGGCTCGCCCATGCCATGCAGACATTGAAATTCATAGCTGCCTACGCTGTAGGGAAGGGCGCTGGCAAGTGATTCGATGCTTGCTACCGTCTGAGCATTGTGGGTGGCGAACTGCGGGTAAATGGCATCGGGCGCGACCAGCAGCTTGCGCGCGCAGGCGATGTAAGCCACATCGGTGTGGTGTTTACGGGTGTAGACCGGATAGTCACGCAGACCGTCGATCTGGGCGCGCTTGATCTCGCTGTCCCAGTAAGCGCCCTTGACCAGGCGCACCATCAGGCGGCGTTCGCTGCGCCGGGCCAGATCGACCAGATAGTCAATCACATAGGGGCAGCGTTTCTGATAGGCCTGGATCACAAAGCCCAGGCCGTTCCAGCCCGCCAGGCTGGGGGCATGGGCCAACTGCTCCAGCAGGTCCAGCGACAGCTCCAGCCGATCGGCTTCTTCGGCGTCGATATTGAGACCTATACCGTAGCTGCGCGCCAGCTCGCACAGCTGCAGCACGCGCGGCAGCAACTCGCTCATCACACGCTGCCACTGGGCGCGGCTGTAGCGTGGATGCAGGGCGCTGAGCTTGATGGAAATACCTGGTCCTTCATAGAGACCCATGCCGCCAGCGGCCTTGCCAATGGCATGAATCGCATCCACATAGGATTGCAGATAGCGCTGCGCGTCCTGGGCGGTAAGAGCCGCCTCGCCCAGCATGTCGTAGGAATAGCGAAAGCCTCTGGCCTGCAACTCTCGCGCGCGCTCCAGAGCCTGGGCAATGGTCTCGCCCATCACAAACTGCTCGCCCATCAGGCGCATGGCCATATCCACGGCCTTGCGCACCAGCGGCTCGCCCCCTCTGGCCGTGACACGCTTGAGCGCCGCGAGCAGGCCCGGCTCGCTATGCGTATCGACCAGCTTGCCGGTGACCACGAGCCCCCAGGCAGCGGCATTGACAAAGAGCGAAGGGCTTTTGCCCAGATGCGCCTGCCAGTCGCCGCCGCGCAGCTTGTCGCGGATCAGTGCGTCGCGCGTGGCGGCATCGGGTATGCGCAGCAATGCCTCGGCAAGGCACATCAGCGCCACGCCTTCCTGCGAGGACAGAGAGAACTCCTGCAGCAAGCCTTGCACCAGCCCCTGGCGCCCAGCGCTGGCGGGTTGGGCGCGCAGCTGCTCGACCAGCTTTTGCGCATGGGCTGCGACCTGGGCAGCCTGTGCTGGGGGCAGGGTGGCGGCCGGCAGCAGTCGGGCCACAGCATCGGTCTCGGCCATGCGGGTGGCGGCGGTAATGGCCTGGCGCAGTGTGTCGGCAGGGCGTTTGCTGCTTGGCAGCGCAGTGAAGGTCGGCATGTCGGTGCAGGTGTCAAAGAGCCTGGACGCGAGTGGGTGCGCGGCCTTCACCATGTTCACAGCTGCATTGCAAGCGGCGCGGACGCGGCTGTCTACATAGGGAAAATCATTGCTGGTTTGCCGAAGAATGAATCTCTATATTGAGTGAATTAAAGAGAGGAATTCACCAATGAATGACGCTTCAGAAGTGGATATAGACAGAATTGACCGAAAAATACTGGCAATTTTGCAAACCGATGGGCGTATCTCAAATCTGCGCCTGGCCGAACAGGTGGCGCTTTCGCCCACTGCCGTACAGGCTCGCGTGGCTCGGCTCACGCGCGACGCCTACATCCTGGGCTACGAGGCGCGTCTGAATCCGCAGAAACTGGGTGTGGGCATGACGGTGTTTGTCGAGGTGCTGCTGGATCGCACCACTCCCCACGTGTTTGATGAGTTCAAGGCCGCCGTGCTGGCCTATCCCGCCATCATGGAATGCCATATGGTGGCCGGCGGCTTTGACTATCTGCTCAAGACCCGCATGGCCGATATGGCCGCCTACCGCGACTTTGCGGGCCGGGTGCTCTGGCAGCTTCCGGGCGTGCGCGAGACCAGAACCTACGCGGTGATGGAGGAGATCAAGGACGATGCGCGGCTGCCTCTGTAGGAGAAAAGCGCGTTTGAATGAGGGGATCAGGGCTCTGTATCTGCGTTGACGCGGGCTAGCAACAACTGCTTTTTTCAGGAATGGATGGGGCGCAAAAAACATGTAAATAATTGATACACACAGAGGTGATTGCTGCAGCGCAGGCTGCGGCACAAGGCTGTGCAGTCTTTCTCGATCAATGACCAAAAAGCGGCATCTATGCGAGTCAATGCACCAGTGACACAGCGTGAGTACAGCTTTGATGAGAATGCCACTCTGATGTCCACCACGGACACGGAGAGCTACATCAAATATGCCAATCAGGCATTCATGGAGGTCAGTGGTTTCGAGCCGCAAGAGGTTCTTGGCCAGACGCACAATCTGGTGCGCCACCCGGACATGCCTGCTGCCGCTTTTGCCGATATGTGGGCCACGCTCAAGAGCGGCGAGCCCTGGAGTGCACTGGTCAAGAATCGGCGCAAGAACGGGGACCACTACTGGGTTCGCGCGAATGCCATTCCCATCATCCGCAATGACCGGGCCAAGGGCTATATGTCCGTGCGGACACAGCCCGAGCGCAAAGAGGTGGAAGCGGCGCAAAAGCTGTATGAAACCATGCACGACAAGGGCGCTGCCGCCCCCGAGCTGCACAAGGGCATCGTCTCCCAGAAAGGGCTGGGAAAAGTGCTTTCGATCTGGCGCCATATGGGGGTGCGCCGGCGCATTCGGCTGAACTTGCTGGCCTTGTGGGGCGCCCTGGTGCTCGGCGCCTGGCTGCTGGGCCAAAGCCAGATGCAGTTTCTGTCGATGGCGGCCTTCATGACGGTCGCCCTGATGGTCATGACGCTATTGCTGGAGAGCCAGTTCGCCACGCCGCTGGAGCTGCTCAAGCGTCAGTCGCTGAACGTGGCAACCGGCAACAACCGGCAGACGGAATATCTGCAGCGCACGGATGAAATCGGCACCACGCTGCGTACGGTCAACCAGATCGGTCTCATGTTTCGCTGGCTGGTGGACGATGTGAATCAGCAGGCTCTGAATGTTCAGCAGGCCTGCAATGATATTGAGCAAGGCAACAGCTATCTGCACGGGCAGACGGAGCAGCTGGCGGTGAATGTGGCGCAGACCTCGGCATCCATGGAGCAGATCACGGCCCGGGTTCAGTCCAGCGCCGATACGGCGCAAAAAGCCGGTGTGCTTGCCAGCGAAGCCAGTGCAGCGGCCCTGCGCGGGGGGCAGTCCATGAATCAGATCGTCGCCACCATGGACTCCATTACCGCCAACTCTCGCCGTATCGCCGACATCGTCGGAGTGATTGACAGCATTGCGTTTCAAACCAATTTACTGGCCCTGAATGCGGCCGTGGAGGCAGCCCGTGCGGGCGAGCACGGCAGGGGCTTTGCGGTGGTTGCTGGCGAGGTAAGGGCACTGGCTCAGCGCAGCGCCGATGCCGCCAAGGAGATCAAGGCGCTCATTCAGGCCAGCACTGCCAATATCGAGGCCGGCTCTCTCGTCGTGACCGATGCAGGGCGCAACATCGGCGATATCGTTTCCCAGGCCCGCAGCGTGGCGGACTTCATTGCCGAGATCAGCAAGGCCACGCGCGAGCAGAGCGAGGAGATCACCCAGGTCGGCAAGTCGGTGGCGGACATGGACTATCTGACGCAGCAGAACGCACAGCTGGTGACTCAGGGCGCGCAGGCCTCCAGCAGCATGCAATGGCAGGTGAAAAATCTCGTGGAAGCGATTGGCGTGTTCCGGTAGCAGGCGAATTCAGGGCAGTCCGATGGCCGCGATGGGCTGTGGGCTGCCCTGCTTGGGACAGATGCGGGCGATCTGCCCGCGACAAGTACCTCAGCCCCAGAGCACTGGCTTGTTCACCATCAAATAATAGGTACCGGCCATGGCCACAAAGGCGGGGTAGCCCAGGGCCTCCCAGCGCAGCTGATACTGCCGGAAAAGCGGCGGCAGGGCCTGGCTCTGGCTATGCGCCTGATTTGCCATCGCTGCCATGCGGATCTGCAGCCAGACCACGGGCAGCCAGCAAATGCCGGCCAGCGCATACAAGCCCAGCGAAAGCGCGAGCCAGGGCGTGGTGAGTGGCCAGCCTGCGAGATAGGCCATTGCAATGCCCGTGATCGGTTGAATAAAGACGCAGGGGGTGGTGAACCACCAGTCGGCCCGAACCACCAGGCGGCTGACCACGGCCTGGGCCGCGACCGAACCGCTGCGGTTGGCAAAGAACATATAGAAGGCCGAACCCAGGCCGGTGCCGACCAGCAGCACGCTGGAGAGGATGTGCAGCGTCTTGAGCAGCAGATAGGTATTCATGATTCAAGCCTGTGGGAAGATTTGTGTGCCTGCAGCAAAAACCACAGCATGGCGGCGATGGGCAGGTTCTTGAGCAGCGGCCCGAGCGGATGCAGCCACAGCGCGGGTTGAAGAGCCGTGCCGATCACGGTCATGGCCGTCATCAGCAACAGGGCTGTCAGATAGCTGGCTCGTCCCGGGCGCAACAGCAAGGCCAGGCCCAGAGCCAAATCGGCCAGCAGGCCGGACCAGATCAGCAGTGCCTGCCAGCGTGCATCGAGGATGCCTCCGTCGGCCAGCAGGCGTGCACCTTCGTGCCTGAGTCCCGAGAGTCCGAAATAGTCCAGCGCGCTGACGAGGGCCGTACCCAGCCAGACGACGACCAGGCTGGCGTGCATGTATCTGGCCGCCTGTTCGCTGGCGTGGTTTCCGTTCTGCAGATCAGGCATGACGGCGGCCTTCTCTGGGCACGGTACCCAGCATGGCACCCGGAGCCACAGGAGCACGCCCCAGCAACGTGGCCAGGGTCCGGGGATCGGTGACGTTGTCGTTTTCCAGCAAGGCCATGGTTTCACTGCACCAGGGCAGGTTGGGGATCTGGTCGCCGACTCTGGCGCTGCCCTTGCTCATCCAGTCGGGCAGGGCATATACCGATGCCGGGCCATAACCCATCTGGCTGCGCAGGCTGGCGATGAAGGCCTCTGTCGAAAGCGGCTCGGGGCCGCCGATTTCGACCATGCCTTCGGGAGCGTCGGATGTCGCCATATGCGCGAGCACATCGGCCAGATCACGCACGGCCACGGGCTGTATCTGGCTGCTGCGCATGAGTTCGGGCAGCAGCAACAGGGGCAGCCTGGCCAGATTCATGAACAGCTGGCTGCTGGCGCCCCCCGCACCGAAGATGATGCTGGGGCGCACGACGACGGGATTGAGCAGGCCCTGCCTGCCCAGTGCCAGCAGATGTTCGTCGGCTGCGCGCTTCGTGGTGGCGTACTGGGTGCCGCTCAGTCCCGCGCCCAGTGCCGAGACCTGAACCACGCGGCGCACGCCGGCCTGGGCGCAGGCATCGAACAGCGCCATGGGGGCCAGAGCGTGCAGGGTCTGCAGATCCTGGCCGGGCTTGTCGCGCAGGGCGCCTACGGCATTGATGACGGCGTCGATGCCATGCAAATGCTCAAGCCATGTCTCGGCCGTCGTGCAGACGCCGAAATCCAGAGGCGGCTGGCTGTGGCGGCTGCGCACCACGGGGTCGTGGTCCAGCAGGGCCAGGGCATTCACGATATGTCGGCCCAGAAAACCGGTGCCGCCGCAGATCAGAACTCGCATACGCTACTCCTTTTCAGTTTTCTGCCTTGACAGAATTCAGCTCCGTTTCAGTCGTTGTCCTTGCCCTGGCCGCCATCCCTGCCGCGGACAAAGCGCTGGACGCTGGCACCCAGGCGCAGGATCTTGTCCAGCGTGGCAGGGGACAGACGCAGCATTTCGTCGGTCCAGATGCCCAGCGAATCCATGAGGCGCAAGGTCTCGTGCACGCGGTCCTGGGTATCGGCTGTCTCTTGCTCGAATTCGGGCCTGGCGATCAGCTCACGCAGCAGCGCGCTGGTGGGATCGAACTCGCGCTGCTTGCGCTCTCGCACAATGGTGCGCAACAACTCCCAGACATCGGCCGAGGTCTCGAAATACTCGCGCCGGTCGCCGCTCCTGCGGCTGGTGCGAATCAGGTTCCAGTTCAGCAGCTCCTTGAGGCTGTTGCTGACGTTGGAGCGGGCCGCGCCCAGGGTTTCGCAAATTTCATCGGCATTGAGGGGGCGGCCATGAAAGAACAGCAGTGCATGAATTTGCGCCACCGTGCGGTTCACGCCCCAGGCGTTCCCCATGTCTCCCCAGTGGTGCACAAAGCGTTCAGCGATAGGACTCAGTTGCATGGGATGCAGTGTGGTCCTGCTTGAAATTTCTGTCAATACAGAAATTTGTGTTTTTTAAGCAACCGCTTTTCTGCTTCTGGCAATGCTCATGGGATAGTCCACTCCGGTGGGTAGGATTGGAGACGAATTTTCTTTGGCTGAAGAAAATTCGAACAGATTCGCTCGCTGTGTCCGTACTCGTAAAATAGCCGCATTACAGGGGCATGGAGCCCCGTCAGGGAAGGGAGAGTTCATGACCGCTGCATCCGCCTTGCGTGCCGCCTTGATTTTGTCGGCCTGCGCTTTGGCCCAGGCCGCGTCGGCTGCCTGCTATTTTGTCTATGCGCCCAATAACGAGCTGATCTATCGCTCCAATGTGGCGCCGGTCGATCTCTCCTTGCCCCTGCACCAGACGGTGTCGCAGCTCTCCCCCGGAGCGCGCATGTTTTTCTCGCTCGACGAGTACAACTGCGCCACGGAGGTCAATCTGATTGCCGAGCGTGCCCAGATTGCCGCGGCGCGCAACAACCGCGAGCGTCGCCTGCGCGAAGAGCAGCGCTTCTGATTACATAGCTGCAAGCGCTTGGCCAACAAGCGTTTGAGGCAATTTTGATGTTTGTTATCTGGCTCGCGGCAGTTGCAGGGGCCAGGGCGTCATCCCGCAGTCCGTGCAGTTTTTTGCCGTGGTCTGCCCTCGGGTATGGGGTGGCCTGAGACAATCGGCCACCATGAGTGAATCCCGCGACAACAAAATTCCCGAGAACCTGCCCGAAGTCCCGTCTGATGCCCCGGCGTTGCCCGAGGGCTGGCTGGAAGTGCTGTCCATGGACATGGATGCCCAGGGTGTAGCCCGCAAGCCCGATGGCAAGGTCGTCTTCATCGACGGCGCCCTGACCGGTGAAATCGTCAGCGCCAACACCCATCGCAAGAAGAACAACTGGGAAGCAGCCACGCTGACCGAAATCCATCGCGAATCCTCGCAGCGCGTGACGCCTGGCTGCCCTAATTTCGGCCTGCACGCCGGTGCCTGCGGCGGCTGCAAGATGCAGCATCTGCATGTGGCGGCCCAGGTCGCGATCAAGCAGCGTGTGCTGGAGGACAACCTCTGGCATCTGGCCAAGGTCAAGCCCGAGACGCTGCTGCGCCCCATCGAAGGGCCGGCCTGGGGCTATCGCTTCCGCTCGCGCCTGTCGGTGCGCTATGTGGCCAAGAAGGGCAAGGTGCTGGTGGGCTTTCACGAGCGCAAGAGCCGCTACATCGCCGACATGGAAGTCTGCAAGATTTTGCCGCCCCATGTGAATGCCATGCTCATGCCCATGCGCGCTCTGATCGCCAGCATGGATGCCCGCGAAACCTGCCCGCAGATCGAAGTGGCTTGCGGTGACCATGTCACCGCCCTGGTGCTGCGCCATCTGGAACCTCTGTCGGACGCCGACAAGCAGCGCCTGCGCGACTTCGCTGCCGCGCAGAACGTGCAATGGTGGCTGCAGCCCAAGGGGCCGGATACCGTGCACCTGATGGAAGAAGGCGGCACACAGCTGTCCTATGGTCTGCCGGACTTCGGCATCACCATGCCTTTCAAGCCTACCGACTTCACCCAGGTCAATCCGCATATCAACCGCGTGCTGGTCACGCGCTCGCTGCGCCTGCTCGATGCAAAAAAGGACGAGCGCGTCATCGACTGGTTCTGCGGCCTGGGCAATTTCACGCTGCCGATCGCCACCATGGCGCGCGAGGTGCTGGGCATCGAAGGCTCGGAAACCCTGGTCAAGCGTTCGCACGAAAACTACGCTGGCAACAATGCCACGCGCAGCGAAGACGACAAGCTGGCTCCCACCAGCTTCGTGGCGCGAAATCTGTTCGAGATGACGCCTGCCATGCTGATTGCCGACGGCAACTCCGACAAATGGCTGGTCGATCCCCCGCGTGAAGGCGCGTTTGCCCTGTCCAAGGCGCTGGCCGATATTCACCAGATCCGCATCGGCGCCAAGCAGACCGGTGTGGCCAGCGAAGAGCAGCCCGATTTGCTGCCGCCGCTGCCCGAGGGTCAGGAGAACTGGCAGTTCCCCAAGCGCATTGTCTATGTGAGCTGCAACCCGGCCACGCTGGCGCGCGATGCGGGCTTGCTGGTGCATCAGGCGGGCTATCGCTGCGTGGCCGCGGGTGTGGTGAATATGTTCCCGCATACGGCGCATGTAGAGTCCATGGCCGTTTTCGAGCGCGCCTAAGAGCGCAAGCGCATGAACTGCGCCGGCATGGCGCAGTTCAGCCGCCTAAGGTGGTGTCCAGAATCATCATCAAGACAAAGCCCAGCATGAGCCCTGTGGTGGCCCAGGCTTCATGGCCTTTGCGATGCGATTCGGGAATGATTTCGTGGCTGATGACAAACAGCATGGCACCAGCGGCGAAGCCAAGACCCCAGGGCAGCAGCATGGTGGAGCTGCTGACCACGATGGCGCCTATCACGGCGCCCAGCGGCTCGATCAACCCTGTCAGAGCCCCCAGCACCACTGCAAAACTGCGGGTATAGCCGGCTGCCAGCAAAGAGGCAGCGACGACAAAGCCCTCGGGCACATCCTGTATGGCAATGCCCAGCGTCAGCGAGCTGGCACGCAGCCCCTCGTTGGCGGCATAACCCACGCCTATGGCCAGGCCCTCCGGAAGATTGTGCAGGGTGATGGCAATGACAAACAGCCAGGTGCGCCGCAGCTGCTTGGCATCGGCGCCTTCACGGCCTTTGATGAAGTGCTCGTGCGGCAGCAGGCGATCCATGACCAGCAGGGCTGCACCTCCGAGCAAGATGGCTGCGCCGATCAAGGCACCGCTCAGCCATTCGCTGCTGGCGGGCGAGGTCGCTGCCTTGGCGGCTTCCAGTCCGGGGAGGATCAATGAAAAGGCGCAGGCAGCCAGCATCACGCCTGCGCCAAAGCCAAACAGCGTGTCCTGTGTGCGCTCGGACGGATGTTGGGTCAGCAGCACCGGCAAAGCGCCCAGGGCGGTCGCCAGCGCCGCCACGCTGCCGCCCAGCAGTGCATTCAATGCTGCGGGATTGATCTGCAGCTGCTTCCAGACCATGGATGCCAGCACCAGAGCACCGGCCGCAGAGATCAGCAGCCCGAGCCTGGTCCTGAGCGGCAGGGGCGTCTGGCTGGAGGAGGCGGTCTGCAGTCCGTCCGGGCCCATGGTTCAGCTCCTGACAGCCTGGGTGGCAGCGAAGCGGCGCGCCACTTCATTCCAGTCCACCACGTTGTAGAAGGCGGCGATGTATTCGGGGCGGCGGTTCTGGTATTTCAGGTAATAGGCATGCTCCCAGACGTCCAGGCCCAGAATCGGCGTGTTGCCGCTGCCAATGCCAAGCATCAGAGGGTTGTCCTGGTTGGCGCTGCTTTCCACATGCAGCTTGCCGCTGCGGTCCACGCTGAGCCAGGCCCAGCCACTGCCAAAGCGGCTGATGGCAGCCTTGGTGAATTCGGTCTTGAAGTTCTCGAAGCCGCCAAGGTCCTTGTCAATGGCTGCTGCAAGAGCGTTCTGCGGTAGACCTCCGCCGCTCGGAGACATGACTTGCCAGAACAGGCTGTGATTGGCATGGCCGCCGCCGTTGTTGCGCACTGCTTGACGCAGCGTTTGCGGCAGTGATTCAACCTTGGCGAGCAGATCGTCCAGCGACCATTGCGCGTACTCGCTGCCTTCGAGCGCCGCATTGAGGTTGTTGACATAGGTCTGATGGTGCCTGGAGTAGTGGATCTCCATGGTTTGCGCATCGATATGCGGCTCCAGTGCCGCGTAGTCGTAGGCCAGTGGGGGCAGGGTATAGCTCATGAGTGAATGCCTTGGCAGTGAGAGAGAGGGGTCAGTGCAGTGATGAATGCACGGACTCGAAGCTGGCAAGGCGGGACTGCCTGTCGCTGGCGGGGTGAGTGAGAGGGAAAGCGGATGTCGAGGCGCAGACGCCCGCGGCGGCATGAGGGGCTGCTGCTCCGTGCTCGGCCCGTGTGGCCAGCAGCTGAGGCAGATGACGGTATATCGCGAGACTCAGGGAAGGGCTGGCGCAGCCCTGCTGCAGCAGTGACATCAGGGTCTGCTGCGCCTCATGCAGACATTCGGAGGACGAACCCGGCTGGCCTGCGGCGGCAAAGGCATCAGCCAGATTCAGGTGGGCCACGACAAAGGCCGCAACGCGGTCATCGTCGGCAATGTCTCCGGGTTCCGCGCCGAGTAGTTGCAGACCCAGTTGCTGCGCATGGCGATAGTGCTTTTGTGCCGAGAGATGGCGATGCTCCAGTGTTGCCGCCATCGCCGTGCGGGTGTGCCGCTTCCATGCGGACAGCAGATCGGCAGCCGAGGCGTTTGTCGTGCGGACTCTCATGAGGCGCCCTCGATGCAGGCTTGGGCTGCCACGACTTTTCCGTCCTCTCCTGATGGATGAATGCGCACCACCCGCAAGGCGTTCGGCTGATCCACCAACAGGCAGGTCTTGCCGGTGCGCTTGCAGTGATCCTTCACGCGCCAGTAGGCGCCATCGCTGATGCAGCCCGTCTGGCAGATCACCAGATCGGCAGCGTGCAGACTGTCCTCCAGCAACTGCTGCTCGGCCAGGGCCTGGCTGTCGGCAGCCTCGACCACAGGCCAGTCAATGCCGGCCGCCGTGGCTGCCTGCGATGCTGGGGGTACCTGAGGGGGGGCTTGCACCAGATTCAGTGCCATGGCCTGGGCCAACGCGTGGCGCTGCTCCCGCTCCCAGGCCAGAGCGCTGTCGCGGACAATGACTTTGGCCCTGAGGTGCACCAGCTGCCGCTTGAGCGCCTCCACTTCGCGTGCCAGCGATTGCATCTGTGCCGTGCAGCGGGTCTGCACTTCCATATAGGTCAGCATGAGAGCCTCATGCTCAAGGCGTAGTTGGTTGAAGTCATCATCTGGCACGGCAGTCTTGTCCCCATGGTTGAGAGCACAACAGAACTCGTCGCTGGGATGCGCGTATGTGCAGCTAAGAATGGAATCAATAATTCATGAATATAAATGAGAATTGTTTGTATTCAATACACGCAAAGAAAATATGACATCCGGGAGTGCGTGGACAGGGCGGTTACCGGACATAAAAAAAGCCGTAGCAGTGTTGTTGCTACGGCCTGTGCCGATCGATGTTCAGTGACAGGGCCAGGAGCTCATGCTCCGGGCCTGCCATCAGCGATTTCAGCTGCGGTTACGGCTGCTGCCGTTGTCTGGCTCTGCGGCGCCGCGTTTCTCGGTGGCACTCTGCCCCAGCACGGAAGGCACGCCTTCGATCTTGTTGGAGCGCATGTATTCATCCATGTCCTTCCAGCCCGCAAACACCAGCGCCTTGGGTGCCTTGGGGTTGAGGACGTAGCAGTCTTCCAGTCCGCGCATGGCGTGCCGACAGGCGCCGCCAATGGCCTTGGCTTCGGATTCGCGCGCCACGGTGCGTGGATCAGGGCCCAGGCCCGGAATATCTTCGATCTTGCAGCCTGCCAGTATCAGAGGCAGCAGGGCAATGGCAAGTGCGCGGGGAAGGTGGTTTGGCTTCATCTTGTTTGCTTATCGGCAGTGGCAGCCGGTAATTTAGGCCATGGCTGAAATTTCCATTGCGGCGATGGTCGTGCCCGACATCAGCAGATTACTGCAAACAAAAAGGAGTGCGCAAGGCACTCCTTCTTGACCGAGCAGCAGCGAGGCTTAGTCGCGGTCGCCGCCCATGATGCCGAGCAGGGCCAGCAGGCTCTGGAACACGTTGAACAGGTCCAGGTACAGGGCCAGGGTGGCGCTGATGTAGTTGGTCTCGCCGCCGTCGATGATCTGCTTGAGGTCATACAGCATGTAAGCGGAGAAGATGCCGATAGCCAGCATGGAGATGGCCATCATGCCTGCCGTGGAGCCCACGAAGACGTTGATGATGGCGCCCACCATCAGCACCAGAGCGCCAACGAACAGGAACTTGCCCATGCCCGACAGGTCGCGCTTGATCACGGTGGCCAGCATGGCCATCACGAAGAACACGCCGGCGGTGCCAGCAAATGCCGTCATGATCAGCTGGGTGCCGTTGGAGAAGCCCAGGATCATGCCGATCAGGCGCGAGAGCATCAGGCCCATGAAGAAGGTAAAGGCCAGCAGCACGGGAACGCCGGCGGCGCTGTGCTTGGTCTTCTCGATCGCGAACATGAAGCCGAAGGCGCCGACCATGAACACGATCAGGCCCACGCCGCCCGTCAGCGCGCGAGTCATGCCAGTGGCTACGCCCAGCCAAGCGCCCAGCACGGTGGGGATCAGGCTGAGTGCCAGCAGCCAGTAGGTATTGCGCAAGACACGGTTGCGCTCTTGCTGCGAGACACCGTAGCCCGCAGAGCCCAGTGTGGTGACTTGTTCGTTCATGTAGCCATTCCTCCTTCAGGAATTGTGGGTTGAAACATTGTCATTCTAGGTGGGGGTCTTGAGAAGCCTTTGCAATACCCCGTTGCAATGCGGCAGTTTTAGGATGGAATGTTTTTCACATCGCATCTACTTTTGCCTGCAAAGTACAGAATATGCTTGCTGCATTGACAATCCAACGGAGCTTTTTATCTCATGAAAACCAAGCACGAACTCGAACTGGCCGATGTGAAAGCCATCGCTGCGGCTGCCGAAGCTGAAGCACTGAAGAACAACTGGCCCGTGACGATCTCCATCGTGGACGACGGTGGCCATCTGCTGCTGTTGCAGCGCATGGATGGTGCTGCTCCCATCTCTTCCCATATCGCCCCCGCCAAGGCGCGCTCTGCAGCCGTGGGCCGCAAGGACACAAAGGCTTTCGAAGACATGATCAACAACGGCCGTACCGCCTTCCTGAGCGCTCCCTTTGTGGACGGTCTGCTCGAAGGTGGCGTGGCCATCGTCAAGGACGGCCAGGTACTGGGCGCCGTGGGTGTCTCCGGCGT
>NZ_JBKFBC010000010.1:40173-169617 GCF_053345995.1 Comamonas sp. C24C
TTTTGGCGGGTTGCGAATGAGGAAAAAACGCGTGGCTATGTGAAGTGTGAGCACAAGAGAGGGCAGGTGCTCTACAACGACTATGGCTGGCGAATCGACACTTGCGGTGTCGCCCCACGATGAAACGGTTTATTTGGTCAGAATGAGCTTGCCCAGCTTGGTGGCCTGAAGGCGATAGGGCGTGCCGTTATGCAGGATGGTGACGGCCTTCTGGCCGTTGAGCAGCAGGGCGCTGTCCAGGCCCAGGCTGGAGCCGGCAGCGGCTGAGGGGTTTGCAGCAGCCATGGAGGAAGAGCTGCGGTTGTTGGGCTGTGAGGTCGCAACAAGCGGTGCAGACATGCCGTGATTCCTTAAGTTCAAAACTGGTGTAATGATAACAATTCTCAATTAAAGTGCAAGTGATACTTAGTCTCATTTGCGAAAAAACACTGTTTATTTTTCTGCTGGAATCCGTCCGTTCGTGCGCCAGCCCGGGATTTCTGCCTTGCGATGTTGTGCAGAGCTGGCCCGGCCGGTCAGGCAGGATGCGGATGCCACTGCTCGATGTCTTCGAGTCATAAAAAAACGGCCCTGGAGGGCCGTTTTTTTTGGATAAGCACGCGCTTATTGGGTAGGGTCGGTGACAAAGCCGATTTTCTTGACGCCGGCACGCTGAGCGGCGGCCATGGCCTGAGCCACGCGTTCGTAGCGCACTTCCTTGTCGCCGCGGATGTGCAGGTCGGGCTGAGGCTCCTTGACGGCTTCGGCCTGGAGATTGGTCTCCAGCTGTTCGTCGCTGATGTCCTGGCCGTTCCAGGAATACTTGCCGTCGGCCGTGATGCCCAGCTGCACGGTGGCAGGCTTGGTGTCCTCGGGCTGGTTGGTGGCGCGGGGCAGGTCCACGTTGACCGAGTGCTTCATCACGGGCACGGTGATGATGAAGATGATGAGCAGCACCAACATGACGTCCACCAGAGGGGTCATGTTGATTTCGTTCATCACATCATCGCTGTCCCCATCATCCATGGTTCCGAACGACATGGCTTAGGCGCCTTTCTTCAGGGGCAGCACATTGCCGGAAATCTGACCGTCCACGGAAACGCGGGCACCGGTCACGAAATAGGCGTGCACGTCGTGGGCAAAGCTGTTCAGTGCATTCAGAATGCCCTTGTTGCCGCGTACCAGAGCGTTGTAGCCCAGCACAGCGGGGATGGCGACGGCCAGACCCAGTGCGGTCATGATCAGCGCTTCGCCGATGGGGCCGGCCACCTTGTCGATGGAGGACTGACCCGACATGCCGATGGCCACCAGTGCGTGGTAGATGCCCCAGACGGTACCGAACAGGCCGATGAAGGGGGCGGTGGAGCCCACGGAAGCCAGAATTGCCAGGCCGGATTGCAGGCGGGCCGTGAATTCGTTGATGCCGTTGCGCAGGCAGCGGGTCACCCAGTCGCTGATGTCCAGTGTGTCATGCAGATGGACGCTGGTCTTGCGGTGGTGGGCCGAGGCTTCACGGCCTTCGAGCACCATGAAGCGGAAGGGGTTCTGCTTGTCGTCACCGAGCTTTTCCAGGCCGGTGGCCAGATCGGGGCTGTGCCAGAAGTCCTGCGCCTGGGTGGCGAACTTCTTGAATTTCACGATATCCAGGGCCTTGAGAACGATGACCAGCCAAGAGGCCACCGACATGACCAGCAAGATGATGGCCACGCCTTTGGTCACGAAGTCGCCCTGTGTCCAGACGTGGGCAATGCCGAATTGGGATTCCATGGGTACTCCTGAGAACTGCAGATTTATTTGAGAACAAAGTTGATGGGCACGATGTGCCACATGGGTTCGGCCACGCCATTGCGCTTGCCGGGGACAAACTTCCACTGGCGCACGGTGTTGACGGCCGCTTCATCCAGACGGTCAAAGCCGCTGGACTGCTTGATTTCGATTTTCTCGGGCTGGCCCTGCTCGTTGATATAGACGCGCAGCAGCACCTTGCCTTGTTCACCCATGCGCTTGCTGACCGAAGGATAAGCGGGAGCGGGGTTGTTCAGATAGGCCGCATTGCTCGATGGCTGCTCGAGCTTGGGCGGAGCCGGTGGTGCCGGAGGTGCGGGCGGGGCTGGAGGAGCCGGGGGCGCGGGTGGCGCTGGCGGCGTCTTGTCCGGTTTACTGTCGCTGTTCTCCAGGGCGCCCTGAGGCGCGGCCGGTGCCGGCGTTGGATCCTTGATGGCCTTGGGCAGCGGAGCCTTCTTGATCTCGGGCTTGGGCTGTGGCTTGGGCTCGGGTTTGGGCGCTGGCGCAGGGGGCTTGGGGGGCGGAGGCGGAGCCGGCGGAGTGGGTTCGGCGGCTGGCGGTGCCACAAACTGGGCAATCACGCTGGCGGGAATCACTACCTCTGGCGGCTTTTGCTGTGCCAGACCATGTTGCATGGCCCACAGGGCAGCAGCATGCGCAACAACCACAGCACCAGCAACTGCCATATTGCGGCTTGGGCCGCTGGCAGGTGCAAATCGATCAGACTGGGACATAAGAGCGAGAAGAGCAACCAGCGCAGGCTGGAATCAGAAAGGAAAAGCGCTGGTCAACCGGCAATAGCAGGCACAGAAAACAGGGCACGCAGACAGGAACGCATCATTCACGCAGGATCCACCAGGTGCATACCATCACGAGAATCAGACTGCCGAAGACGGCTGAGAGGACGGAGAGGTGGGCCATGCTTTGCTTTCCAGGATATTGGTGGCAAGCTGAACCGTCTGCATCGACGCGCGGGATTGCGCTTCGTTGTGGATGGCCGCGATCGGATGACTGGCACTGCACTGGGCGACGACATCGCGTGCGCAGCCTTCGCAGCGCCCGCATTGTGTGGCAACGCCCAATTCAAACTGGATTTCGTCAAAGCTCATCCCCGCATGCGCGTGGCGTGCTATTTCTCGGTCAGAAACCCGGCGGCATACACAGACGATCATGGCTACAGGCAGTTGTTGCTGGCTATTGATGCAATAGGCGGAGTATAAATGAGAATCCATCGCATTTGCAATGCATGCCGCCAAATTACGCACATTCAGTAAGTGGTTAAGAGCCCGGGCCCGATCTGATCGAGGCTGGCGCAGCCGGTCTGCGCCATGGCCAGTTCCAGCTCGGCGCGCAGCAAATACAGCATATGGGCCACGCCCAGCATGCCGGCCACTGCCAGGGCATGCATCTGGGGCCGTCCCAGCAGTACGGCGCTGGCGCCCAGGGCGATGGCCTTGAGCACATCGGTTCCCTGGCGTACGCCGCCATCCATCAGCAGCGGGATATGGGCAGGCGTGGCCGCGCGTATGGCAGGCAGCACTTCCAGGGCGGAGACGGCGCCGTCCAGCACGCGCCCGCCATGGTTGGAGACCACGATGGCATCGGCCCCCAGTTCCACGGCTTTCGCGGCGGCGCGGGCCGAGAGCAGGCCCTTGACGATCAGCGGCAGGCGGGTTTGCTGGCGCAGCCAGACTAGGTCGTCCCAGGTGGGCGCGCCTCGGGCCAACTCGGAGCCGAACAGAATATGCTCGCTCATCAGATCGCCGCTCTGGCTCTGCCTGGGCATGCCGTGCAGATTGACGGCCTCTACGCCTGGCGGCAGCGGGTAGCTGGAGCGTTTGATATGGGCGTCCACCGTCCAGACCAGGGCCTGATAACCGGCGTCTTCGGCACGCCGGATCAGCTGCAGCGTGTGCTCGCGTGCCGCTTGCTGGTAGAGCTGAAACCAGAGCGGGCCGCTGCGTCCCAGCTCCTGGGCTGCGGCTTGTGCGGCCTGGGCAATGGCCTCCAGAGGGTAGCTGGACAGGGTGCTGACCACCATGCCGGTGCGCATGGCCATGGCCGCGCGTGCCGTGGCGAGTTCGCCTTCGGGGTGCGCCAGCTGTTGGTAGGCAACAGGTGCCAGCAGCAAGGGCCAGTCCAGACTCAGGCCCAGCAGGCTTTGCCGCGTATGAGCGTCTGACAGATCGGCCAGCGGTTCCGGGCAGAGGCGAAAGCGGTCAAACGCCTGCCGGTTATGCGCCAGCGTCAGCCCCTGATCGGCGCCGCTTTCGATATGCGCGCAGGCGTGGGCTTCCATATGCTCGCGCGCCAGTCGGGCGTAGTCCGCCAGGGAGCCCATCTGCGCGGAAATCTGCGTCAGTGGCGGTTTGACAGGCTGGCCTGCGGCATTCAAACGTTCAACAGTCATAAATCAAGCCGGTTGGATGGGGATGGGGCGGTAGAGCAGGCACGGTGCAGGGGGAGACTGCCGGCAAGGGCTGCCCAGCAGCGCAGTGCCGTCTCTCCAGGGGGGCTAGCTTTCAGACCACATGCGCAAGAGATTGTGATAAGTGCCCGAGAGCGCGGCGACGCGCGGGTGTTCGGGCTGCTCCTGGGTGAGTTGCTGAATGCTCTGGTCCAGATCGAACAGCAGACGGCGCTGCTCCGCCGACTTGACCAGGCTGTGCGTCCAGAAGAACGATGCATAGCGCGTGCCGCGCGTGACGGGGTTGACGCGGTGCAGGCTGGTGCCAGGGTAGACGATGGCGTCGCCGGCCGCCAGTTTCACGCTTTGCTGGCCGAAGGTGTCTTCCACCATCAGCTCGCCGCCTTCGTATTCGTCGGGATCGCTGAAGAAGACCGTGGTGGAGACATCGGTTCTGACCTTGATGGCGGTACCCGGAATGGTGAAGAACGCATTGTCGATATGGTTGCCATAAGTGCCTCCGCCCTCATAGCGATTGAAGCGCGGCGGCAAGACCTTGAGCGGCAGGGCTGCCGACATGAACAACGGGTTGCGGCCCAGCCGGTCCAGGATCAGGTCGCCGATCTGCTGGCCGGTCTTGCTGTCCAGCGGCAGCTGCAGATTGCTCTTGACCTGAGCCGCCACATGACCGGCCGTGGTCTTGCCGTCCTGCCAGCTGGCGGCTTCCAGCGCCTGGCGGCAGTGGCGTACTTCATCGGGAGTGAGCAGGCTGGGGATGCGTAGCAGCATGGGTCGGTATCTGGCGGTTGTTGATCCTGGTCTCTTAACTAACCATAGCTAGTTGCGCTTGCTGCATATTGTTTTCAATATCTTTTCATATTGAAATCATTGCAGGACAAGCGTAAGAAGCTATGGTTTTAAGAGCCGGAATCCGGCATTCTGAAGGAGTATTTGGGCCGTGTGCACGTAAAAAGCCCCGCTGGCATCTGGTGCCTGCGGGGCTTGGGGTGATGGTTTGCAGCAAGCCTGCGCCAGATCAAGCGCAGGCAGGGCATTCATTAGTACGTGAACTTGAGCGAAGCCACGGCAGAGCGACCGGCGGCCATGGTGGCGTAGTGGGGCGAACGCACGCCGCTGTAGTAGACCTTGTCGCCCAGGTTGAAGACATTCAGCTGGAAGGCCAGATTCTTGTCGATCTGGTAGGCCATCATCGCGTCAAAGCGGGTGTAGCCGCCGACGCCCTTGGTCACGATGCCGCCATCCACGGTGGACACTGCGTAAGCTGCATTGACGCTGCTTTGGGCATAGACGCCCAGGCCCAGCGTCAGCTTGGGCATGGGCTTGTAGCTGGTCCACAGGCTGAAGCTGTGCTTGGGCGTGTTGATGAAGGCCTGACCGTTGGCGGCGGAACTCACGCACTTGAGAGGCGTGCCGGTGCAGGTCTGTCCAGCGTTCTTCTGCTCGCTATCCATATAGGTATAGCCGCCGAACACGCTCAGATTGGACAGGATCTGGCCGGTGAAGCCCAGCTCCAGACCATTGACCACCTTGTCGCCACCCATGAAGACGGCGCCAGTGCCATCGGTGATACGGACATTGGTGACGTTGTTGCGGAAGATGGCAGCAGACAGATTCAGCTTCTTGTCCAGCAGATCCCACTTGGTGCCCAGCTCCATGGAGCGGGTCTTCTCGGGCTTCAGATTGGCCAGCGCATCGGAGGTGATGGCCAGATCTTCGCTGCCGTTGCCCAGGGTCGAGCCGCCGGGACGCGAGGAGGTGCCGATATTGGCGTAGATGCTGCCATTGGTGGCTGGCTTGTAGACCAGACCCAGCTGGTAGTTGAACAGTGTGTCGCTGCGAGAGTAGTCGAAGGCGACAGACTTGGCGTTGGTGATGGGGTTGGTGTAGTCAGGAGCCGCAGTCGATGTCTTGTAGTGGTCGACGCGCAGGCCCGCATTCAGCAGCCATTGCTCATTGAACTTCAAGGTGTCGAAGCCATAGATAGCAACGGTGTCGATCTTGTTGCGGGTGGTGCGACCCTTGTCCCAGGCGTAGTTCCAGGGCGTGGAGGCATCGGGATTGTTCAGCGAGGTGCACCACATATTGAGTGATGTGCAGGTGCTGGTGCTGTTGTCCTGAATCGCGCCGGACTGGGCATCGGACTTTTCCTTGGACAGCTCCAGGCCGAAGGCATAGCTGTGGCCGATGGAGCCGGTCTGCTCCTTGCCGGTGAACTCGGTCACGTTCTGCAGGGTTTCCACATCGGAGAAGCGGAAGTTGCCGCGACGCCAGACATAGCCGTTGAGAACGTTGCCCTTGGAGTCATCGGGCTGGGTCCAGACATAGTCCTGCTTGCTCTTGCTGTAGCGCAGGCTGTTGCGGATCTTGTTGGTGTCGGTGAACTTGTGTTCCACCGAGGCCGTGAACAGATCGCTCTTTTCCTTCTGGTAGTCACGGTTGTTCATGCCGTACCAGTTGGCGCTGTTGCTGCCATAGCTGGGGCGAACCGTGGAGCCGCCGGCCAGCTTGGCCATGGCGGCATTGCTGTACAGATAAGGCACGCCGCCATCGGGCATGCTGTCGGTCTGCAGATGCTGCCAGGACAGGGTCACTTCGGTGGGCGTGCCCATGCCGAAGGTCACGGTGGGGGCAATGCCCCAGCGCTTGTTGTCGGGGCCGTTGCGGCCGGGAATGTCGGCGCTGTGACCCATGGCGTTCAGGCGAATGCCGGTGGTCTCGTTGATCTTGCGGTTGATGTCCAGGGTGCCGCGCAGGTATTTGTCGGTGCCCAGCCCCACATCGCCGGAGATGAAATTCTCGTTCTTGGCCTTCTTGGTGGTGATGTTGATGGAGCCGCCGGCGCCGCCGCGACCTGCGTAGGCCGAGTCCGCGCCCTTGATGACTTCCACGGATTCCACGTTGAACAACTCGCGCGTGCCGGAAGCGATGTCACGCATGCCGTCCACAAAGGTGCTGGACTGGGCGTCCATGCCGCGGATGAAGGGCTGGTCGCCGGTGGGGTTGCCGCCTTCGCCGTTGCCGAAGGTGATGCCGGGGGTGGAGCGCAAGGCATCCTGCAGGCTGGTGGCACCGGTCTGCTTGATGATCTCTTCATTGATGACCTGAACGGTCTTGGGCGTGTCCAGCAGGGGAGCGGTGAACTTGCTCTGGGAGCTGGCTTCGGTCTTGAAGCTGGCGTCGGCAGCGGCTTCCACATTCACGGTGGACAAGGTGGTTTCCTGCTGAGCCATCGCGCTGGCGCCAATCAGGCACAGGCCTGCGGCAATCACGATTTGCTTGAGCTCGCAGCGCAAGCCGTTGGAGTCGGTCGGGGTCAGATAGTGGTTGGACATGCTTTTGATGAAGAGTCGATTTTTGAAAAAGCGTGCGGATTCTAGGTGATATTGATAATAATTCTCGATACCATTCAATAATGGCTGCGGATACCCTACGTTTTGTTGCAGTAGGGCAACAGAATGGGCGCTCGCCATGAGCTCTCGGGACGGCGCAATGACGCTGGTCATGACTGGGAGCTTTGTTTACGCCAAGTAAAGTAAATAGAAGTGATATGCATTTAGAATTTTGCGCAACTAGAATGCCGCCTTGCCGTGTACCCAAGGCCGGGCCTTGTGGCGCGATGTCGCGCAGGCCGGTTCGGCCCGGCGGCGATGCAATCCCAGAAAGTTCTGAATGACCGCGGCTTCCTCCAACGCTCCGCAGCGGGCGTATTGGCTCAAAAAATTACATGAGTGGCACTGGATCAGCTCCGCCATCTGTCTGATCGGCATGCTGCTGTTTGCCGTGACGGGGTTCACCCTGAATCACGCCGGGCAGATCGAGTCCAAGCCCAAGGTCGAATCGCGTGATGCGCAACTTCCCCCGAATCTGCTTGAAAAACTGCAGCAAGCCCAGAAGCAGGGCGTGGAAGCGGCGGACAAGAGTGCGGTGGGCTTGCCTGCCGAGGTGGATGGCTGGCTGGTTCAGCAGATCAAGGTCAGTGCCAAGGGCTTTGCCGTGGAGTGGAGCGAGGACGAGGCCTATGTGCCCATGCCGCGCCCGGGCGGCGATGCCTGGCTGCGCGTGGACCTGAAGGAGGGCTCGGTCGAGTACGAGAAGACCGACCGGGGCTGGATCTCCTACCTCAACGACTTGCACAAGGGGCGCAATACCGGCGGTGCCTGGAGCTTGTTCATCGACATCTTTGCGATCGGTTGCCTGGTGTTCTGCATCACGGGTCTGCTGATTCTGAAGATGCATGCACAGCGCCGGCCCATGACCTGGCCCATGGTGGGGCTAGGGCTGGTGTTGCCGGCCCTGCTGGTTCTGCTGCTCGTGCACTGAGCCCAAGAATTTTGTGAAGGAAGAGAAAATGGCTAAGCGGATTTTCAAAACCTCGGTGGCATTGAGCGCCGTGGTGGGCCTGCCGGCACTCGCGGGCGGCATGAATGTGGCGGTGACCGTGCCCCAGTTGCAGGTGGCCGAATACCACAAGCCCTATGTTGCTGTGTGGCTGGAAAAGGCCGATGGCGGCGTGGCCGCCAATCTGTCCGTCTGGTACGACACAAAGATGAAGAATGCCGAGGGCACCAAGTGGCTCAAGGACATGCGCCAGTGGTGGCGCCGTACGGGCCGTGAGCTGAGCTTCCCCATCGACGGCGTGACCCAGCCGACCAAGCCCGTGGGCAGCCATGCGCTGTCCTTTGCCGAAGGCAAGAATCCGCTGCCCCAGCTGGCTCCCGGTCAGTACAAGCTGATGGTGGAAGCCGCCCGTGAAGTCGGCGGCCGTGAGCTGGTCTCCATTCCCTTCGAGTGGCCCGTCAAGCAGGCCACCAGCCTGAGCGCCAATGGCAGCACCGAGCTGGGCGCGATCAAGCTGGAATTGAAGCCTTGATCGCCTCCTGAGGCGCTTGGCCTGGGCGGCCTCGCGCCTTCCCCCTCTCTGCTTCGCGGAGGGGGACTGCACCTTCGCTGCGAGGCGGCTCTTGCTCGGTGTTCCTGGCCTGGGCATCGCCTCATTTTCGGATTTGTCACCCTTTCTGTTTTCAAGGACCTGATATGAAGTTCCAAACTCGTGCCATCGTCGCTGCAACTCTGGCTCTGGCTGCCCTGGGCGCCCAGGCGCATGATCTGTGGTTCAAGCCTTCCAGTACCGTGCTGTCCAAGTCTGACTGGGTCACGGTGGATGCCGCCGTGTCCAACGATGTGTTCTTCTTCAACCATCGTCCGCTGGGTCTGGATGCCGTCAAGGTGACCGCGCCCGATGGTGCGGCGGTGGAAATGAAGAATGTGGCCAAAGGCGAGCTGCGCAGCATGTTCGACTTCAAGCCCGAGAAGACAGGTACCTACCGCGTCACCATGCTGATGACCGGCGTGATGGGCGGCTACAAGGATGCCAACGGCCAGCCCAAGCGCCTGCGTGGCTCGGTGGAAGAAGTGCTCAAGCAGATCCCTGCCGATGCCAAGGAAGTGCGCGTGACCGAGAATCTGCGCCGCATGGAAACCTTTGTGTCCCTGGGCAAGCCCTCGACACTGGCGCTGACCGGCAAGGGCCTGGAGCTCAAGCCCGTGACTCACCCCAATGATCTGGTGGCCAGCGAAGAGGCGACTTTCGAATTCCAGATCGACGGCAAGCCTGCTGCGGATCTGGAGCTGGAGCTGGTGGCCGACGGCATTCGCTACCGCGACGGTGTGGATGCCATGAAGCTCAAGACCGATGCCAAGGGCCAGGTCAAGATCAAGTTCCCCCGCGCAGGCCTGTTCTGGCTGAACGCCGATGCCACGGACAAGAAGACCAGCATCGCCAAGGCCACGGAGCGCCGCCTGGGCTATATCGCGACCCTGGAAGTTCTGCCTTAAGCGCTGTCGCTTGATGGACTGAACACGCGCCCGATCCGGGCGCGTCGTCGTTTTCACTGCTGTTGTGCCCTTGTCCGGATGCCCATGACCACTTCTGTCCGCGTACGCTTCGATGCCAGCCTCTGGCAACTGCCCTCATCTGAAGGGCAGAGCCAGGCCTATGAGCGGACGCCGGCGCCGGACTTCGGCGTGCAACGCTGGAGACCTGCAAGCCTGCAGCACCAGCAGGATGGGCGCATTCACCGCCTGTCCGGCCAGACCATGGGCACGCACTGGTCGCTGCGTCTGGTCAACCCGGATTACCTGCCCACGGAGCCGGTGCTGTCGCTGCTGGAGCAGGTGTTTGAGGATGTGATCGCCCAGATGAGCAACTGGGAGAGCGATTCGCTGATCACCCGGTTCAATCGTTCAGAGCCCGGTGAAACACATGTGATGCCGACAGAGTTTGCGCATGTTCTGGAAGCGGCCTTGCATTGGGCCCGATGGTCTGGCGCAGCCATGGATCCTTGCATGGGAGCGCTGGTCTCGCTATGGGGGTTCGGCCCACGTCAGAACCCCTTGCAGCCGCATCACGGGCAAACCCCGCCTGGTGATGAGATCCAGCGCCTGTTGCAGAGCAGCGGCTGTCGCCATCTGTGCTGGAATGCGCAGACCCGGCAATTGCAGCAGAGCGGTGGCCTGGAGCTGGATTTTTGCGGCATTGCCAAGGGCTTTGCCGTGGACTGGGCGGTGCAGAAGCTGCAGGCAGCGGGCTGGGCCGCGGGCCTGTTCGAAATCGGCGGCGAGCTGCGCAGCTGGGGGCAAAGGCCCGATGGCCGGCCCTGGCAGGTGCAGCTGGGCATGGGCGGCGCTACCGAGGCGGAATCCCTGATCGTGGCCTGCCGCGAGGGCGCTTTTGCCACATCGGGCGACTTCTGGCACCAGTTCACGCACGCCGGCAAGCGCTATTCGCACACGCTGGATCCGCGCACCGGCTGGCCGGTGGCGCATGATCTGGCCAGCGTCACGGTGTTTCATGAGGAGTGCATGCATGCCGATGCCCTGGCCACCGTGCTCACGGTGCTGGGGCCGCAGCAAGGCATGGACTTTGCCCTTCAGCACGGGATTGCAGCCGTGCTGACATCGCATCTTGCATCCGATGGCAATGGGACCCGCAGGCAGGTGATCAAGACACCCGCCTGGATCAACCAATTTGAGGCATGACAGTGGAATGGATTTTGACGCCCGAGCGCATCTATGGCGCCATGGGCCTGGTTGCAGCGTACGCCGGCATGTGCTGGGGTATCGGCTCCAGGGTACGCAGGCAGCGCCTGGCCGACGAAGCCCAGAGCCAGATATCTCAGGGCGATGCCCAGGCGCCTGCCGTCCTGGTGGCCTATGCCAGCCAGACGGGGCAGGCCGAGGCTCTGGCCCGTGCCACGGCCAAGATGCTGGTTGATGGCGGGCTTCAGGTGCGCCTGCTGCCCGTGGAGAAACTGACGGCCGAGCTGCTGCAGGAATATGCGCATAGCCTGTGGATGCTGTCCACCACGGGTGAAGGCGATGCGCCCGACCATGCGCTGGGCTTTGTGCAGCAACTCATGGCCGCGCAGCCTGCGCTGACCCAGCACCAAAGCCTGGTACTGGCGCTGGGGGATCGCGAGTATCAGGAGTTCTGTGCTTTTGGTGTGCAGGTGCACGAATGGCTGCAGACCAGCGGCGCGCGCAGCGATCTCATCTGTGTCGACAATATGGATGGGCCGAGCTTGCAGAGCTGGCAGGCCCAGGTCGGGCAGATAAGGCAGAGCCTGCTGGGCGAGTCTGCTCCGGCTCAGGAGCTGGATGCGGACTGGTTGCAGGCACCGAAAAGCGTAGCTTTTGTGCTCAGCCGGCGGCGTTTGCTCAATCCCGGCAGCCAGGGCGGGGCGCTGTATCAGTTGGAATGGACACCGCAGTCTGGCGAGCTGCCGCAATGGGAATCGGGCGATCTGGTGTCCCTGTGCGTGCCCGCCGACCCGGAGCGCGCACGAGACTATTCGATCGCCTCGATCACGGCCGACGGCAGTCTGCAGTTGCTGGTGCGCGAGAGCACGCGTGCCGACGGATCGCCCGGGCAGGCCTCGAACTGGCTGTGCTGCGGCATGGCAGAGGGAGATGTACTGTCGCTGACGCTGCGCGAGCACCGTGGTTTCAGACTCGGTGACAACGCCGGGCGGCCGCTGATCCTGATTGGCAATGGTTCGGGCCTGGCAGGCCTGCTCAGCCACATCAAGGCGCGTGTGCAGCAAGACCGAAAAGATCAATGGTTGTTGTTCGGAGAGCGCAGCCCACAGCATGATGCCTTATGTGCCGAGCAGTTGGCGGCGTGGGTCGAGCAGGGGCGATTGGCGCGGCTGGATCAGGCCTGGTCGCGCAACGGCAAGGACTCGCGCTATGTGCAGGATTTGCTGCGCAGCCATGCCGAGGAGGTCCGGCAATGGGTGGAGCGTGGCGCGGCCATCTATGTCTGCGGCAGCCTCAATGGCATGGGGCAGGGCGTGCATCTGACGCTGCAGGCTATTCTGGGCGAGGCCAAGGTGGCCGAGTTGCTGGGCTCGGGTCGCTACCGGCGCGATGTGTATTGAACTCCTGAGATACACACTTTCATTGCCGTGCAGGCATAGGCATGTCGCACGATGGCTTTGCGGTCGGCCTGACGTTGGGCAGGGCCATCAGCCATCTTCAGAAACAAAAAAAGCTGGCTCAGGCCAGCTTTTTTGTGGTCAGCGCAAGCGCAGTGCTTACTTGACGTGCTTGCCGATCAGGCCGGCCATCTCGAACATCGAGACTTGGGGCTTGCCGAAGACTTCCTTGAGCTTGGCGTCGGCGTTGATCATGCGCTTGTTGGCTGCGTCTTGCAGGTTGTTGGCCTTGATGTAGACCCACAGCTTGCTGATGATTTCGGTACGGGGCAGGGGGTCCTTGCCAACCACGGCAGCCAGAGCAGCGCTGGGTGTCAGGGGTTTCATGAAGGCAGCGTTGGGAGTGCGCTTCTTAGCGGCGGGAGCTGCTGCCGGTGCTGCAGCGGGTGCCTTCTTTGCAGTTGCCATTTTGCTTATTCCTAATTGGGTAGTGGACTTATCACCAGCGAAATACAGCTGCAATCCACTGGCTGAGTCTGATGCTAATGGCAAAAAATCGCTCTTCCAAGCTCGTCAGCTGTTTTTTTGCCTCGATTTGTTGATCTCGGACCTTTTAGTGTCTGTTTTCATGGGTTTTTCCTCGAGAGTGTTGTGAAAAAGTTGCTCTCCGTGGGTGCTCGCTTGTGCTTGTGCTAGTGCCCGCGCTAGAGGCAAGATGGGCGAAACCTGACCCTGTGGAGATTTTCATGAGCGATTCCCCGGCTTCTCTGCCCTTCAGCACCTGCGATCTTTGCGATGCCCATATCAGCGACGACAGCAGCGATTTCCGCGTCCTGCCACCCGTGTTCCACAGCTATGGAGCGAATGTCGGCTTCATGGGCGAGGTCAGCACCGTGCAATGCCTTGACGACAACAGTCTGGTACGGGCGGCGCTGGCCGAGCCCGGTGATGGCCGCGTGCTGGTGGTCGATGGTGGTGGTTCGCTGCGTCGTGCCCTGGTGGGCGGCAATGTGGCGGCATCGGCGGCCCAGAACGGCTGGGCCGGGGTGCTGGTCTACGGTTGCGTGCGCGACCTGGCCGAGTTGAAGGCCGCCTCCGTGGGGCTTTATGCACTGGCGCTCAACCCCATGCCCACGGTCAAGCAGGGCCAGGGACTGCGCGATGTCTATGTTCAGATCGCGGGCCTGTGGATTCGTCCGGGCGACTGGCTATATGCCGATGCCGACGGCATTGTGCTCAGTCGTCGCAATCTGCTGGCCTGACCGCCGTTGAGAGTGCCTGGCTTTTGCGCTGTAACGAGCTGGGCCAGGTGGCAATCACCACGCTGGTCAAGGCGATACCGAAGGCCAACAGCTGTACGGTGCTGATGTGCTCCCCAAGGGCCAGCATGCCTACCAGCGCCGCGCTGACAGGAAGCAGCACGGTAAAAATGCCGGCCTGCGATGCGGGCACGGCGCGCAGTCCCGTCATCCACAACCACACCGTCCAGACGCAGGCGGCCAACGCGTAGAACAGCAGCAGGCCCCATGCAGGCGCAGAGACCTGGGAAAAATCAAACTGCCAGGCCAGATAGAGACCGGCAGGGGCGGAGAGCGCAAAGCCCCAGAGATTGATCAGAGCGGTAATGCGCTTGGGACTCACGCTGGCGGTGAGTTTTTTGCCGATCACGGCATATGCGGCTTCGCAGAGCACGGCGGCAATCAACAGCAACTGGCCCAGGCCTTGCTGAGTGGCGGGTGCAACGTTGCTGCCATCGGTTTTGCTCAGGGCGTTCAGTCCTATTCCGGCCACCGCGAAAACAATCGCTGTCCACGTACGTGCGCCCACGGCTTCGCGCAGAAAAAGCCAGCTCATGATGGCAACGGCGGCGGGAATCGCGGCCATGGTCACTCCGGCCGTGACGGCGCTGGTCATGGCCACGCCGCTGATCATGCAGAGCGTGAACAGGAAATTGCCGAAGAATGATTCAAAGAACAGCAGCCACTTGGTCTGCCGGGTCAGGGCCGCCTCATGTGTAGGGGCCTTGAGCCAGCCCAGCATGGCCACGGCGCCGATGCCAAAGCGCAGCCATGCCAGCAACATGACCGGAAAGATGGCTGCCAGAGGCTTGGAAAGGGCCACATAGCTGCCCACCAGAGACATGCTGAGCGCCAGGCAGAGATAGGCAAGTGGGCGGCTGGGCGTATGCATGAGGTGGCGGGATGAAGGTCAGAGGGAGAAGAAGGTGGCAAGGCAGTGTGGCAGGGCTGTTGCATGCTTTTGGCGCGGACGCAGGGAACTGTTGTTTTTTGGTTCTCGCGCGACTGGTGCCCTGTCTTTGCCGTGTCACCTGTTTTTGTTCAAGTGCGTTGAGGAGGGCAATGCGGCTGGCAAACAAGCGCTTCAGTGCATACGGCGAGGCTTGTTTCGTGCCGCACCGGAGAGATTCCGGTTCTGAAGGCCAGGAATGCGCCAATTTTTCATGAAGCAAGAATTCAATTTCGCATTATGGAAAAATGAAATGCTGCGCTGCCGCAAAATTTCTCGATATGAGAAATTGGTTTTCTTATTGTGAAAAATAAAAATAAGATGTTGATTTTATTGAAAATAAATTTCAGTCTTTTATAAGACATAAGACTCTGAGAAAAAGCGTTGCAGACATAAAGTAAATCCCAAGGACGAACACCAACCCATCTTGTTTAACCGCTAAGGAGTGCACCATGCCCCAATCCCTGACTCAGCAACTGAGCCGTGAACAGCAAATCGCAGCCCTCGAAAAAGACTGGGCACAGAACCCACGCTGGAAGAGCGTCAAGCGCGGTTACAGCGCCGCCGATGTGGTGCGTCTGCGCGGCAGCCTGCAGCCCGAGTACACCCTTGCCCAGCGTGGTGCCGACGTGCTGTGGGACAAGATCAACGGCGGCTCGAAGAAGGGCTATGTGAACGCATTCGGTGCCATCTCCGCCGGCCAGGCCATGCAGCAAGCCAAGGCCGGCCTGGAAGCCGTGTACCTGTCGGGCTGGCAAGTCGCTGCCGACGGCAACACGTCCGAAACCATGTACCCCGACCAGTCGCTGTACGCCTATGACTCGGTGCCCACCATGGTGCGCCGCATCAACAACACCTTCAAGCGCGCTGACGAAATTCAGTGGGGCAAGGGTGTGAATCCCGGCGACAAGGAGTTCATCGACTACTTCCTGCCCATCGTGGCCGATGCGGAAGCCGGTTTCGGCGGCGTGCTGAACGCTTTCGAGCTGATGAAGAACATGATCCAGGCTGGCGCTGCCGGCGTGCACTTTGAAGACCAGCTGGCTGCGGTCAAGAAGTGCGGCCACATGGGCGGCAAGGTGCTGGTTCCCACCCGTGAAGCAGTCGAGAAGTTGATCGCGGCTCGCTTTGCAGCCGACGTGATGGGCGTGCCCACCATCGTGCTGGCCCGTACCGATGCCGAAGCGGCCAATCTGATCACCAGCAATCACGACGAGAACGACATTCCGTTCCTGACTGGCGAGCGTACGCAAGAAGGCTTCTACCGCGTCAAGAACGGCCTGGAGCAATCCATCAGCCGTGGCGTGGCCTACGCTCCCTATGCGGATCTGGTGTGGTGCGAAACCGGCGTGCCAGATATCGGCTTTGCCCGCGAATTCGCCCAGGCCGTGCATGCCGCCTGCCCCGGCAAGCTGCTGAGCTACAACTGCTCGCCTTCGTTCAACTGGAAGAAGAACCTCAACGACAGCCAGATCGCCTCCTTCCAGGAAGACCTGTCCGCGCTGGGCTACAAGTTCCAGTTCATCACGCTGGCCGGCATCCACAGCAACTGGTACAACACCTTCAAGTTCGCTCACGAGTACGCTCGCGGCGAAGGCATGAAGCACTACGTGGAAATGATCCAGGAGCCCGAATTCGCGGCACGTGACAAGGGCTACACCTTTGTCTCGCACCAGCAGGAAGTGGGCGCAGGTTACTTCGACGACGTGACCACCGTGATCCAGGGCGGCTCTTCCAGCGTCAAGGCGCTGACCGGTTCCACCGAGGAAGAGCAGTTCCATTGAGTCGCGCTGAATCGTGATTCTGTCTAGGTAAAAAAGGGGTTATGCGTCCGGGGCGAAAGTCTCGGGCGCTTTTTTCATTTGGCCTGTTGCTAGGCTCAACCTTCGTAGACTCTTCGTGCCATGCGGCGATTCTGTCCTGTGTGACAAGGCAATAAGCAATCGCTGGACTGCTTAGAGCGGCTAACACCACCGATCCACGAAGCGTGCACAGATGATCGCAGCGGCCAGTTTCAGCAATGCGTCGTGGATATCTAGCCGCCTTCACAGCGGATGCGTAGCTTGCCAAAGCCTGCAAACCATGCGTGTGTGCGCTCTACCACCCAGCGATGCCAACCCATGCTTCAGTGGATGTGTGAGCTGGTTTTTCGGATGGTCTGGCCATTTATGCCTGCGATGAACATGCGAAAAGAGCGCACTGATTTCAAACCTCATAATCCCGAATAGACGCTGTAAAAGCTATAGAAAGTTCTCACCCTGCAATAGCAGCAAGAGACCAATATCCAGACTTCTAACTGCAATTATCTGGGATTACTGGATTTTTCTCAGTCCAGTGCTGATTGGAGTCTTCCACTTCGGCTCAATCGAAAATGAACGGGCTGTAGGGGGTCGCCTATAAAGCCAAGCCCTCGGTATGAGAGCTTGGCATATATCTGAAATCGGAAATAATCTCAGACTGAAGCGATTAACTAATAGTAATTGTGAAATCCACTACACATTGCAAAAATCATAACCCAGATTGTAATGATATCCGCTAGATATTACATTCATATATCCATCATCCCACGAGTAAGAGTCTCCGCCCCAACTTTCACCCTCAATCTTCAAAGTACCTCTTAAGCAGCCGACCATTAATGTATCAAGCATTCGTCTTAGCGCTGGATCTTCTAGCTGTGCTAGATAAATAGAATATACCTCATTGGAAGACATCTGGCGATTATCTCTGTAAGCGGGTTTATTAATTGGGTTCCAAATGAATGTTCCAGTTAATGGATGATATTGAGAAGTGACACACCATTTCCCATCACATATAGTAAGCTGATCCCCTGGCTTCCAGCTAAAGGATTTACCTGCTGCCGAAGCTTCTTGGTGCAGCTGTTGATTAACGGTACTTCTGATGAATGCCATTGTTAGACCGTCTGTCATGTCTGTAGCATTGCATCCATTATCGCATCTGAATGGTCCATAAACTGCAGCAAGAACTGCCATAGACACAAAAACCGATCCCAAGAGAAACTTTTTTCTGAAGATTTTCATACTCATTTGCAGCAAATGTTGAATATCTGATCGCCATTTTGAATGGCTTCATTAATCTGACTTCTTGTCATATCTTTTTCTAGAATTTTTAGCACCTCCTCTCTATTTTTCATCAAACCAGTTTTCATTGCCGCGTATTCATATGCATAACTTGCTACTGTATTTTTTTCTACAATTAAGCCTGTCTGATAGATACCCGCCACCAACACCATTGCATCAGCATTGCCGTTGTTTGCTTCATCTAAAACCATCGTATACGCTTGGTTAGCCTTGTTTTTTTGCTCTGCGGTTGCAGTATTTATATCGAAATCATAAAATGCCATGCTCAGATAATCTATCTTTGCTTCTGGAATTCCTGATTGGGCTGCCATGAATAAAAACTCATCACCATTATTTCCAACCTTTTGAATGTAATCCCTGCATTTTTTCGTTATATCAAAACTTCCATCGAGGGTGTAAGTATCTGGGGTCTTACTAAGAGTATTGCAACGCTCATATAAACTCCAGGCGCGGTAAGCATATATACCATCCTCCCTTGCTTTTCTTAGTATTTCAGCGGATTCCTGATCTGCTTCTTCAATAGGTAGGCTGCCGTATCTAACACCACTAAATCTCTTTGCTCCCTTTGTTGGCATACCCCAATTGAAATGACCTTCTTTTGGTATGATTATTGAAGAATGACTAGTAGTGGGCGATGAATCTTTTGATTCACCAATCTTAGGTTCGCTAGATGAGTCAATATCTTTATCAATTGCCTTATATCCGGCAATTAGAAATACGATCACGATAAATGAAAAAATCCACTTCCACATATATACTTTACGAATATTAATTAATGTTGCGCCAATGTCAAAATCTATTAATAGCTGAAATCATCTTTCAGCATAGATATGCATACAGATATCAAAATTCTTTTTTCTGGTCATCTAGTGATTGAAAGAGTATGGATTCACGAAACTAATTATATGCAAATGAGTCTCATTCGCAATAGATTTGGCCTAAGTGTAACATTCCTTCAATAGGTGACCTTTCGAAACTGCCTGGCTTCGCTGAATCCCGTTGTTTGATGCGGTAAGTTAGCGCGTGATTACCCTGTGCAATACCCTGAAGTTCGACTTCTTCGCTCAAGTTCCCCACAAGCTCAAGATCGACGAAGTTAGTGATCTATTGCAAGTCATCACGCCGGAAGTAAGTAGCGTGTGGCGATATAAGCCACTGCTCCAGGATGAGATAAGAGTGGCTAACATCACTTCGTCATAGCCCCTCGCAGAGCAGTTATGCTTGCGGCCCTCATGGCAAGACGACCCGTTAGCAAAGAACTGCGGCGACAGCTACAACCCCTGATCCCAGCCTTCGTGCCGTCTGCCAAAGGCGGTGCGCGCAAGCTCGCGGTCAGCGACGAAGCCGCCCTCAACGGCATCCTGTTCGTGTTGCAAACAGGTATTCCATGGGAGGACCTTCCCCAATCTCTTGGGTACGGCAGCGGCACGACTTGCTGGCGGCGCCTGCGAGACTGGAATGCCGCTGGTGTTTGGAAGCAGTTGCACCAAGCCATGCTGACGCGCTTGCGTGAACACGACCAGATCGATTGGAACCGGGCCAGCATTGATGGCTCCTCGGTACCAAGCCCCCGGGGGGGGCAGGAAACGGGCCCTAACCCCACGGACAGAGGCAAGCTCGGCCCCAAACGACACATCGTTGTAGATGCCAGAGGCATCCCGCTGGTGATCTTGGTCAGCGGCGCGAACCGGCACGACTCTAAGATGTTCGAGAGGTGCGTGGACGCGATTCCTGCGATTGCAGGCTTGTCGGGGCGTCCCCGTAAAAGACCAGCCAAGCTGCACGCCGACAAAGGCTACGACTTCAAGCGATGCCGAACCCACCTGAGGCAGCCGGGCATCATCGGCCGGATTGCCAGACGAGGCGTTGAGAGCAGCCAACGGCTGGGTAAGCACCGCTGGGTGGTGGAGAGGACGCACAGCTGGTTTGCAGGCTTTGGCAAGCTGCGAATCCGCTTTGAACGACGGCTGGATATTCACGAAGCGCTGTTGAAGTTGGCGGCAGCGGTCATCTGCGCACGCTTCGTGGATAGGTGGTGTTAGCCAGTCTTACTGGGCTGGCTCATACCTTGAGCCTACCGCTTACGACACGGCGATTTCTGCCACAACGCTCTACTGTCCTGCCAGCTCATTGATCCACGTGGTAACTCTTTTGTGACGAGCTATTGAGCTTAGCTTGCGCAGTGCTAGTAGAAGCTCAGCCACCTGATCGTCTTCGCAGTAGAGATAGGCGAGTGGGACGCCTAGCACTTCGGCTATCTGCCTGGCTGTCTTCACAGGGGGCTCGTGCGTCCCCAGTTCATACCTGCTTATGCGGGCACGGCTTGATGACTCATCAATGCCAATGAGAACTCCCACTTTTTCTTGAGACCACTGCAGGGCTTCACGTCGGGCGCGCATGCGGCGACCAACGACGTTTGAGAGCTCCTGGGGCACTGACTTCATGTAGCGAGTTTCGTGACACCGTGTTAGCCTGTCGTCACGAAAAACGTTACATAAGAGTCATTGAGACCGACTCTTTAGTTGATCGTGCCTGCGAAGTCTGGGCAGGGCATCGGTCTGAGCACTCCTGATTCCGTGTCCTTGTTGGGGCAGCGGATCGATTAAGAGTTCGCTATTCCTTTTTTTGCAACGGTGCCTATGGGATTGGTGTGCCACTTTCTGATTGGAAACAGGATTATTGAGGAAAGGTGTTTATGACTGGTTGAGTCTGAAATGGAAATATCTGTTTAATGGAGTTAATGAAATGGAGGTTTAATAAATGAAAAGATCAGTTAAATTTTTAATTGCAACAACGTTAATTGGCACGCTAGTGGCTTGTGGCAAGGTTGAAGGTATTTCTGATGAGGAGTACTCGCAATATAAATTGCTGGCAGCGCCCAAGATTCTATATTCTTGCAAAATAGCGGGGGTGCTGAATTCTGAGGGAATGCAACGGCACATTAAGGAAAACGCTAAATGTGAAACGATGATTGAAGAATTTCGTGAATGCAAGAGGCAGGCGCTGCTGGAGGCGGATCCAACAATCGGAGGGCAAAAACTTCTCCTCTGCAAAAAGCCGGATAACTACTCAAAGTACGAGCAATGCAAAAGCAACGCCAGCAAAATTCTGGAGGGTAAGGATGTTGTAATCGTTGATTACGTTGCTGGTTTAGGGGAAGGGGTTACTTATAACTCCTTGTTGACTGAGGTTCAGGAAATATGTGAAAAACAGGATGGGAAACTGAAAATTCTGGAAAGTGAAAAATAGTTCAGTGTTACTTATGAAAGGAGTTCCATTTTAGGAAGTCTCACAGGCCATTAATTGATGGCCGATCTCTTGCCCGCCTGGTTTGTGCCTCGGCGGGCTTTTTTATTTCTGGAAGGAAATTATGCAAGTTTATGAAGGAATGTCAGCTGTTCGGGGTGTCCTGCCTTCAATTTCTGGCACTGAGTTGGGTGCTGTTATTGGCAGGCGTGTTGATGAGCTATCTGAATATTTGGAAGTCGATGACCCATCGTTTCTCCGTGTAATCATTCTTGAGCCTGTTGATGTACTAACAGCACTCAATGACGCATTGGGTTTCTCTCTGTTTGAGAGGAACTGTGACGTGATCGAGAGTCATGAGGAATGGTTTGAATTGACGTTGGTACTCAGCGATGATGGTGCTGGGGTGATTATCTATATTCCAAAGAGCCTCACTGTCGATCCAGGCCTTTTCAGCTATTGCCATAAACAGATGGAGTTGCTTTCGTCATGAGTACTTTATCTGTTGAAGCAAGGCCGCTGTATAAGGCGGCTTTTTTATTCGTTCGTGCAATTTTCGTTGCTTGAATGAGTAATTTCTTCCATCTTATTTGATAGATCGTTCGATCTATCGTTTTGTTGAACTACAAGGAAAATCATGAGTGAAATTGAAAGAATTGAGTCTGGGTCTCAGTCTGAATTGATTAGTGGCTTTTACACCGGAACATGTGCATCAATCTCTGGACAAAGCACACTGACTTATGAGATTGGCAAACATGGGGCAGATGGCAGTTTGCATCTTCGAATCACCCGCAATACAGGTGGAGGCATGTGGTGCAAGGACTGGGCTGCGTTTGAGGCGATCGAAGCCGTTGTCTTGGGGGCGCAGGAGCTCAAGGCAAAGAGCTTTCACTGTTTGCACCCTGGCAAGTCCATCAATACCGGCGGCTTCGTGCTGGCGGCGTTGAGGGACTTGGGGCTGATTCGAGTCAGTGAGGCGAATTCCCGGCTCCATGAGCATGTGCCGATGACTACCCTGGAGCTGGTCCTGCAAAGCCCGCCAAAGGCAATCGGCAGCAATGATGGGGCGGTGAAGTTGCACCGGAAGGTCAAGGGGCGAGTTTGACTCCGCGCATCCTAGCCGCCTTAATCACTGTATTGGCCCTGGGAATGTGGTTCAACGCCACCCGTCTTATGTCCATAGCTGCTGCCGCGATCTTGACCTTCATGTATCCGCAGTTGTTGATCTTGGTCCTGATCGGAGCCGGGGTCGCGCTCTGGCTGCGTTGCTTCCGTAAGTAGCCACGTCAGAGGCATTGCCGCCACGCACCGTGCCTCGTTGTCTGCGGCCACAGCAGTGGGGCAGAGGGGCGCGCTGGGGCCGTGGCAGTAGGGGGGTGATGCCCGCCCCCTCGTGGTGTCACCTCGGGAGCAATCTGCCCGTCCGTTGTGGTGGGGGCGTCCCGGCCCCGCCCATGCCCTGCACCCGCTCCGCAGGGCCTCCTGGGGACTGGCGGATTCCGCCACATCTGCCACTCCGACACGCACGAGGTGATAGTTTTCAACACCGTTGCAGCGTTGCGGATGTTGCGGATGCTGTCGGGTAGGGGGCAGGACTGCAGTGGGTGATAATTATTTTATTTACATTATTTACTTTTTGAAATTTTCATGAGAATGCTCTGAGGTGTTTACGTGGCTATGCAGCAGTCACTTCCCATGTAGACGAACGCCTTGCTCTGGCTTTCTTGTTTTAGATGTTTGGCAAGCAAGACTTTTTTTCTCCTCTATTTTTTCGACTTCCCATCCAGAAGGCACTCTATCTAGTAAAAATTTTTGTTCCCAGTAAGAAGTGCATCTGTGCTTATATATTTTTATTTTCCTACTTAATATGTCTTCCATGAGGGTATTTATATTTCTCTCTTCTGGAAATTACCACTGAGTATATGGGCTTATAACGGGGTGGGGTTTGCTGGAAATGTCGCTCATCTGGCAAAGTGAATGCATGTTTCGCTGTTTGCATACGGCGAACCAGGGATTGGCCAATCCATTTCTATGCCAACATTAATTTCTATTGATGAAAATGAAACTTAGACCTAAAAATTCCCCGCCGGATCTCATAAAGAGTATGCTGAATTTGAATGATGTCGAGCCGTGGAGTGGGAAAGTTGATTTGGATGCTTTGATGAAAGAGTGTCTGTATACGATTAAATCATATGTCGTCTTATCAGAGCATGATGCTTTGGCTGTTGTGCTGTGGATCATTAATTCTTGGTGTCCTAATCTTTTCGCCAGATGTCCGTTGTTATTGATCAATGCGCCTGAGAGGGAGTGTGGAAAAACACAGCTTTTGAAAGTGGTTGAGAAGTTGGTTTCCCGCCCAATCGAAACAGCGAACATTTCTTTGGCAGCTCTTTTTAGGTTGATAACTAATTACAGTCCGACACTGCTGATCGACGAAGCAGATACGTTTATGGAAGGCAAAAGCGAGATGGCCGGTGTTGTTAACAAGGGCTACGAGCGAGGTGGGGTGGTTTTGCGTGTGGAGTCTTCTAATGGTAAAGATATGACCGAGCGTGCTTTTAATGTTTTCGGTTCTAAAGCTATGGCGGGAATCATGCTTGAGCGTCATTTGCCGAGTGCCACGATGAGCCGAGGTATACAGATTCCTTTGAAGCGTAAGACTAAAGATGACACTGTGCAGCGTTTGCGCTCGGCGGATCCAAAGGTGTTTGCTAGCTTGCGCTCTCGGATTCTCAAATTCGTCCTTGAGCACAGAGATGTCTTGTCGAAAGGGTGGGAAGATTTGCCAGAAGAGCTTAGCGATCGTCAGCAAGACAATTGGGAGTCCTTGCTTGCGATTGCTAACTGCTTCGGAAACGATTGGTATGCCAAAGCGGTTGAAGCTGCGTTGCAGAATTGCGCTGAGACATCACCGCCAAAATCCTCTTCTAATCAACTATTGGAAGATATTCGTGAGGTCTTGGCTAACTATGAGGAGAAATACATCCCCTCGGTTGATTTGCTGGAAAAGCTTAATGACGATCAGGATATGGATTGGTCCAATTACAACCGAGGCCAACCTTTGACTGCACGTCAGTTGGCGAGGTTTATGGGGGCATATGGGATTAAGCCAAAGACCGTGCGCATCAAATCAGGCCAAACGCCCAAGGGATATGAAGTGCGTGAATTCGAGGATGCCTTTGTGCGCTATCTACCGGAACGATTGGAAGAGTCAGTTGAGAAAAAATTGACACCTCCTCCCGGCTGGAAGTCGCGCAGTCCGAACTTCTAAGGCGTTTTTGGGGCGCAACCTCATGGCGAGGTTGTTGCCTTCTTTGGATCGGTGGCGAGGGGGGGCTTGGCGTTTGGTCAAAGCCATCTCTCCTAAGTCGATGATTTCGAACACCGTCGCCCCCCGGCGGTGGCTGTCCCAGGCGGGGAGCCACGCTTCTTTATTTCCCCCAATGTTTTGTGAATGTCCACGGTCATGTGGATGGGCATTCGTGCGCCCTTTACCCAGGTGTCTATCGCAATAGGCCCGTTTCTTTATCCCAACCCCAACCATGAAAGGAGGGCCTATGCCCGTTGTCCAACTCAGTGCGCAGTTTGTGCGCAAGGCGACCTGTCCACCCGAGAAAGCAAAGGTGGACTATTACGATAGTGCAATCAAAGGGTTCATTCTGGAGGTTCGTTCTTCTGGAGGTAAAACTTTTCACCAGCGCTATCGAGATACCCATGGCAAGCTTCGTCAGCACAAGATTGGCGATGCTGCTGCGATCAGTTACGACAAAGCTCGCCAGAAGGCTAGCCGTTTGCGCTCGGAAGTCGAGCTTGGTGGCAATCCGCTGGAAGAGCGTAAAGCCTTGCGAGCAGTTCCGACCTTGGCTGAATTCATTCGTGACATCTATGTCCCCCACATCAAGTTGCATCGGAGGAATTTTCAATCCACGCTGAGCTTCATCAAGTGTCATGTCTTGCCGCGTTTTGGAGCCAAGCACTTGGATGCAATCACGACTGATATGGTGGCGGAGGCTCACCAGGATCTGCGAGGGAAGGGCTACGCATTGGCACATGCAAACATGCTGCCCATCCTGCTCAAGATCATGTTCAACCTGGCGAAGAAGAAGGATCTTCCGGGAAGTCAGTTCAACCCCGCTAATGGAGTCGTGCTGTTCACCACGAACAATGCAAAGGAGCGATTTCTCAGTGCTACTGAGACTCAGCGTTTGCACGAAACCCTATCTCGCAGTGACAACACCCAACTCAAGAGCATCGTCGCCTTGTTGTTGCTGTTTGGATGTCGCAAACGTGAGTTGCTTGATGCCAAGTGGGAGCACTTTGATCTGGAGCGACGTAGCTGGCGCATTCCTCTGTCCAAGAGTGGAAAAGCCAGAAACATTCCGATCTCTGACAAAGCCTTGGAGGTGCTGCAAGGGTTGCCGCGCTGGAAGGGGTGCTCATATGTGGTTCCCAATCCGGATACAAAGAAGCCATTCGGCAATCTGTTCCATTCTTGGGATAAAGCTCGCAAGGAAGCAGGTCTGGCTGACCTGCGGATGCATGACCTGCGCCACACCTTCGCAAGCAATCTGGTGAACTCTGGGCAATCCATCTATGTCGTGAGCAAGTTGCTGGGGCACTCCCAACTCAAGACCACGGCACGCTACAGCCATTTGGCCGATGAGACGCTTTTGTCTGCTGTGGATGCTGCCGCCAAAGTGGTTGACACAAGTTGGAGGGCTATCCCCTAAACGCTGTCTAAAATTTAGGCAGTGCCAGAGAGACCTACCCACGTCACCAACCCACCTCATCGGGTTGGGTGGGGCGTGGGGGCTGCAGTGAGCCGGCTCCTTAGTGCGATGGTGAAAAAGTTGAGCAACTGGCAAGCGGCTCACTTTGGCGGAGTGGGGTATGCGTGGGTGGGCACGAACAGCATGCGAGGGAACAGGAAAAAACTGTTAAAAATCTGCCACTTGCGGTATTGCTGGAAGGTACAACACCTTCAAGTTCGCCCACGAGTACGCTCGCGGCGAGGGCATGAAGCACTACGTGGAAATGATCCAGGAGCCCGAATTCGCAGCACGTGACAAGGGCTACACCTTTGTCTCGCACCAGCAGGAAGTGGGCGCAGGTTACTTCGACGATGTGACCACCGTGATCCAGGGCGGCTCTTCCAGCGTCAAGGCGCTGACCGGCTCCACCGAGGAAGAGCAGTTCCATTGAGCCACGATGAATCGTGATTCTGTCTAGGTAAAAAAGGGGTTATGCGCCCGGGGCGAAAGTCTCGGGCGCTTTTTTGATTGCAGGGTTAAAATGCCACGACTTCAATTCACAAGGGCGAGAAAGGCATCAACGGTTATGACACCGCGAACTACATCGGAGATGTATTTCAGCTGCTGATGGCAGCTGGCGGTTCGCGCCTGCCCGAGATTTCTCGACACCCTCATCAAAGCGCGGACTGGTTCCGCGCTTTTTGCTTTCAGGCGATTCCAAAGCTCTGGCGCTGGCTTTCCCCCACACAAATTTGGTTTGACAAGGAATTTCATGATCAACATCACGCTCCCCGATGGCTCCAAGCGCGAATATCCAGGCCCGGTTTCGGTCGCTGACGTCGCTGCTTCGATCGGCTCCGGCCTGGCCAAGGCCGCACTGGCCGGCAAGATCAACGGCAAGGTCGTGGACACCAGCTTTGTGATCGAGCAGGATTCGCCGCTGTCCATCATCACCGCCAAGGATGCCGATGGTCTGGAAGTGATTCGTCACTCCACTGCTCACTTGCTGGCTTATGCCGTCAAGGAGCTGTTTCCCGATGCCCAGGTCACCATCGGCCCAGTGATCGAGAACGGTTTCTACTACGACTTCTCGTACAAGCGCCCCTTCACACCCGAAGATCTGGCTGCCATCGAAAAGAAGATGACCGAGCTGGCCAACAAGGACGAGCAGGTGGTGCGCCGCGTGCTGCCTCGCGACGAGGCCGTGCAGTACTTCAAGGGTCTCGGCGAAGCCTACAAGGCCGAGATCATTGCCTCCATTCCCAGCAATGAAGATGTGAGCCTTTACCGCGAAGGCGCTTTCGAGGATCTGTGCCGCGGCCCTCACGTGCCCAGCACCGGCAAGCTCAAGCACTTCAAGCTGATGAAGGTGGCCGGTGCCTACTGGCGTGGCGACCACCGCAACGAGATGCTGCAACGCATTTACGGTACAGCCTGGGCGACCAAAGACGAGCTCAAGGACTATCTGTTCCGCCTGGAAGAAGCCGAGAAGCGCGATCACCGCAAGCTGGGGCGCGAGCTGGATCTGTTCCATATCGATGAGCATTCGCCCGGCACCGTGTTCTGGCACCCCAAGGGCTGGGCGGTCTGGCAACAGGTCGAGCAGTACATGCGCCGCGTCTATCAGGACAACGGCTACCAGGAAGTCAAGGCTCCGCAGATTCTGGACAAGGGCCTGTGGGAGAAGACGGGCCACTGGGACAAGTATCGCGAAAACATGTTCACCACCGATTCGGAAAAGCGTGAATATGCCCTGAAGCCCATGAACTGCCCGGGCCACATCATCATCTTCAAGCAAGGCATCAAGAGCTATCGCGATCTGCCGCTGCGCTTTGGCGAGTTCGGCAACTGCCATCGCAACGAGCCCACCGGTTCGCTGCACGGCATCATGCGCGTGCGTGCCTTCACTCAGGACGATGGTCACATCTTCTGTACCGAAGACCAGATCCAGGCCGAGGTGACTGCTTTCACTTCGCTGCTGCAGAAGGTGTATGCCGACTTCGGCTTCACCAATATCCTGTATCGCCTGTCCACTCGCCCCGAAAAGCGCATCGGCACCGATGAAGCCTGGGACAAGGCCGAGAACGCGCTGGCCGAAGGTCTGCGTGCATCGGGTTGCGAGTTCGAGTACCTGCCGGGCGAGGGCGCTTTCTACGGTCCGAAGATCGAATACACCCTGAAGGATGCGCTGGGCCGCGAATGGCAGTGCGGCACCATCCAGGTGGATCCGAACATGCCCGAGCGTCTTGATGCGGAATTCGTAGGCGAGGATGGCGAGCGCCATCGTCCCATCATGCTGCACCGCGCGATTCTGGGTTCGCTCGAGCGTTTCATCGGCATTTTGGTCGAGCATCACTCCGGCGCGCTGCCTGCCTGGCTGGCTCCCGTGCAGGCTGCCGTGCTCAATATCACGGACGCTCAGGCCGACTATGCGCAGGAAGTTGCGCAGAAGCTGCAAAAAGCATTGCCGAATCAAAGCCTTAGGGTAGTGACAGATCTGCGCAACGAAAAGATTACGTATAAAATACGCGAGCATTCCATGCAGAAGCTGCCCTACATCCTTGTCGCAGGCGACAAGGAGAAGGCAGCTGGTGCGGTTGCAGTGCGCGCCCGGGGTAACAAAGACCTCGGAGTGATGTCGGTCGATGCATTCATTGAATTGCTCGCCAAGGACATCACGGCCAAGGCCTGAAGCAGATTAATTTTTGTGGCGGGCCGGTCAGCGTGCAAGGCACGCTAGCCGGCTACGCTGTTGTAGCCATTTCAATCCAAGGGTGAAAACCATAGCTACTGAATTTCGCGATCGGCGCCACCGTGAAGAGCGCAAGCATCGACTGAACCGAGAAATCATGGCGCCTGAAGTGCGTCTGTCTGGTCCCGACAACGAGCCCCTGGGCATCGTGCCGCTGCAAGAAGCGCTGCGCATGGCCGGCGAGCTGGATGTCGACCTGGTGGAAATTGCGGCCAACGCATCTCCCCCAGTCTGCCGTCTGATGGATTACGGCAAGTTCAAGTACCAGGAACAGAAGAAGGCTGCTGAAGCCAAGGCCAAGCAGACCGTCATCGAAATCAAGGAAGTGAAGTTCCGCCCTGGTACGGATGATGGTGACTACAACATCAAGCTGCGCAATATCCGCCGTTTCCTGGCGGATGGCGATAAGTGCAAGATCACGCTGCGTTTCCGTGGCCGTGAAATCACGCACCAGCAGCTGGGTCTGAATCTGCTCAACCGTCTGCGTGACGATCTGGCCGATTCCATCCAGGTGGAGCAGTTCCCCAAGCTGGAAGGCCGTCAGATGATCATGATGGTTGCGCCGGCTCGTGCAGGCGGCAAGAAGCCTGCCGGTGGTGCAAAACCACAAGGTGATGGCGTCGCTGCTGCACCTGAGGCTGCAGATAAGGCATAATTGCGGTTTTGCCTTTCGGGCAAGAGTGGGCTTGGCCCACTTTTGTTTTGTGTGGCAGACAAAGAATTTGCAGGCTTGCCTGCAAGAGTCAGCCCGGCCTGGCTGGACTGACAAACAAGTGCCTCGGAGGCCAGCGAAGTGTGTGCGGGTTGCACACCGCCTTGCGAGCACAAATTCAATAGGAGCATTCACATGCCCAAAATGAAGACCAAGAGCAGCGCGAAGAAGCGTTTTCGCGTTCGTCCCGGTGGTACCGTCAAGCGCGGTCAAGCCTTCAAGCGTCACATCTTGACCAAGAAGACCACGAAGAACAAGCGTCACCTGCGTGGCATTGTCAACGTGCATTCCGGCGATATGGGCTCCATCGCAAAGATGTTGCCTTCCGCAGGCCTGTAATTCACTGACGAACTAGGAGAAAACACATGCCTCGCGTCAAACGTGGTGTAACGGCTCGCGCCCGTCACAAAAAAGTTCTGAATCTGGCCAAGGGTTTCCGCGGTCGCCGTGGTAACGTCTTCCGCGTTGCCAAGCAAGCGGTCATGAAGGCTGGTCAATATGCCTACCGTGACCGTCGTACCAAGAAGCGCGTGTTCCGTCAGCTGTGGATCGCTCGTATCAACGCTGCTGCACGTGAACTGGGTCTGACTTACAGCCAATTCGCCAACGGCCTGAAGAAGGCTGCCATCGAAATCGACCGCAAGATGCTGGCCGATATCGCCGTGCACGACAAGGCTGCTTTTGCAGCTATCGTCGACCAAGTCAAGGCCAAGCTGGCTGCCTGAGGTCACGATCGGTAGTTACTCTTGTAGGACTTTTGCAGACAAGAATCCCCACAGGCATTTGCCGATGGGCGAGCATCTTGCTTGAACTTGATTGCAGAAGTCGTGTCTTGTTCAGTAGCTGCTGATGCACAAACAGCAAGGGCTAGGGCTTGAAAAGGCACTAGCCCTTGTTTATTTTTACAAGTCGATAAAGAGTCGATATGAACGAGTTGGATTCTCTGGTCGAAAGCGCACAGCAACTGTTTGCGCAAGCCCACACCCCCGCTGATCTGGAAAATGCCAAGGCGCAGTTTCTGGGCAAGTCGGGCAAGATGACCGAGCTCATGAAGGGCATGGCGCAGCTTTCCGTCGAAGAGAAAAAGTCGCGCGGCGCCGCCATCAACGTTGCCAAGCAGGCGATCGAAGCGGCCTTGACCGCCCGTCGCAAGGCCTTGGCAGACGCCGAGCTGCAGGCCCATCTGAAGGCCGAGGTGCTGGATGTGACTCTGCCCGGTCGCCGTCGTGGCGCGGGAGGGCTGCACCCCGTCTCCATCACCATGGAGCGTATCGAGGGCATTTTCGGCTCCATGGGCTTTGATGTGGCCCAGGGCCCCGAGATCGAATCCGACTGGTTCAACTTCACGGCGCTGAACACGCCTGAAGACCATCCCGCGCGCTCCATGCACGACACCTTCTATGTCGAAGGCGGCACCCAGCACGCACCCAATCTGCTGCGCACGCACACCAGCCCCATGCAGGTGCGCCATGCCGTGCAGCATGTGAAGAATTACCGCAACGCGCTCGATGCCGGTCAGACCATGCCCGAGATCCGCGTGATTGCTCCCGGCCGCACCTACCGTGTGGACTCGGATGCCACCCACTCGCCCATGTTCCACCAGTGCGAAGGCCTGTGGATCGGCGAGAACGTGAGCTTCAAGGACCTGAAGGTCGTGTTCACCGACTTCTGCAAGACCTTCTTCGAGCAGGATGATCTGGTGCTGCGCTTCCGCCCCAGCTTCTTCCCGTTCACCGAGCCTTCGGCCGAAATCGACATCCAGTTTCAGAGCGGCCCGCTGGCCGGCAAGTGGCTGGAAGTGGCGGGCTCCGGCCAGGTGCACCCCAATGTGGTGCGCAACATGGGCCTGGACCCCGAAAAATACATCGGCTTTGCCTTTGGCATGGGCCCCGATCGCCTGACCATGCTGCGTTATGGCGTGAACGACCTGCGCCTGTTCTTCGACGGCGACATCCGTTTTCTGTCGCAGTTTCAGTAATAAAAAAGTGAGCTGCTCGCGCATGCCATGAAACGATTTCAGATAGTTTTGATGCTGAAATCCATATATGCCGAGCGCTAATAGCTCATCTTTTTGAGATACGCATGCCCAGCCAGTGGCAGACCGCTTGCGGTGCGACTGGCATGAACGCCAAAGAGTCTGACTATGCAATTTCCTGAATCCTGGTTGCGCGAATACTGCAACCCCAATCTGACCACCCAGCAGCTGGCCGATACCCTGACCATGGCCGGTCTGGAAGTGGAAGAGCTGGATCCTGTGGCGCCTCCCTTCACCGGCATCGTGGTCGGTGAAATCAAGGAAGCCGTGCAGCACCCCGACGCCGACCGCTTGCGCATCTGCCAGGTCGACGTGGGCGGCCCCGAGCTGCTGAACATCGTCTGCGGCGCGCCCAATGCGCGCGTGGGCATCCGCATTCCCTGCGCCACCGTGGGTGCCGAGCTGCCGCCCGGTGCCGATGGCAAGCCCTTCAAGATCAAGATCGGCAAGCTGCGCGGCGTGCAGAGCTTTGGCATGCTGTGCTCGGCCAAGGAGCTGGGCATCGACGAAGACGCTAGCGGCCTGCTGGAGTTTCCCGCCGATGCGCCCCTGGGCCAGAGCGTGCGCGAGTACCTGAATCTGGACGACACGCTGTTCACGCTCAAGCTCACGCCCAACCTGGCGCACTGCCTGAGCGTCTACGGCGTGGCGCGCGAGCTGTCGGCGCTGACCGGCACGCCACTCAAAGCCCTGTCCTTCCCCGCTGCGGCCGTGGCCTTGCAGGACAAGCTGCCGGTCAAGATTGAAGCCACCGATCTGTGCGGCCGCTTCTCGGGCCGTATCGTGCGCAATGTCAACACCCAGGTGAAGACGCCCCAGTGGATGGTGGACCGTCTGGCGCGTTGCGGCCAGCGCTCGGTCAGCCCGCTGGTGGACATCTCCAACTATGTGATGTTCGAGCTGGGCCGTCCCAGCCATATCTTCGATCTGGACAAAATCAGCGGCGGCCTGAATGTGCGCTGGGGCAAGGAGGGCGAAACGCTCAAGCTGCTCAATGGCAACACCATCAAGATCGACGACTTCCTCAAGGTCGGCGTGATTGCCGATGACAAGCAGGTCGAGTCGCTGGCCGGCATCATGGGCGGCGACGCCACGGCCGTGTCCGACGACACGAAGAACATCTACATCGAAGCCGCGTTCTGGTTCCCCAAGGCCGTGGCCGGCCGTTCACGCCACTTCAACTTCTCGACCGACGCCGGTCACCGCTTCGAGCGCGGCGTGGACCCCGAGTTCACCACCGAGCATATCGAGCGCATCACCGCGCTGGTGCTGGAAATCTGCGGCACGCCCGATACGCAAGTCGGTGCCATGGACGACCAGAAGCCCAATATGCCCGCCTCCAAGGCCGTGCAACTGCGCGTGGCACGTGCGGCCAAGGTCATTGGCATGGACGTGACCCAGCAGCAATGCCTGGATGCCTTGAACGGCCTGGGTCTGCCTGCTGCGGTGGCCAGCGAAGGCGTGATCAGCGTCACCGCTCCCACCTTCCGCTTCGACATCAATCTGGAAGAAGATCTGATCGAAGAAGTGGCCCGCATGATCGGCTACGAAAACCTGCCGACCACCAAGCCACTGGCCCCGATCTCGCCCAAGCTGCGCGCCGAGAACGAGCGCAGCCCCTACGCCGTGCGCCACGAGCTGGCGGGCCTGGGCTACCAGGAAACCATCAACTTCAGCTTTGTCGAAGAAAAGTGGGAGCAGGAGCTGGCCGGCAACAACAACGCCATCAAGCTGCTCAATCCCATTGCCAGCCATCTGAGCGTGATGCGCTCGTCGCTGCTGGGCTCGCTGCTGCAGGTGCTCAAGTTCAACGTGGACCGCAAGGCTCAGCGCGTGCGCGTGTTCGAGCTGGGTCGCGTGTTCTTCAAGGACGACTCCGTGGTCGACTCCGACACCACCGTCAAGGGCTTTTATCAGCCCATGCGCGTGGCGGGTCTCGCCTACGGCGCTGCCGACCAACTGCAATGGGGCAGGGCAGAAGCCAAGGTGGACTTCTACGACGTCAAGGGCGATGTGGAAGCACTGCTGGCACCGGCCAAGCCCGTGTTCGAGCCTGCCGAGCATCCGGCCATGCACCCCGGCCGCTGCGCACGCGTGCTGCTGGACGGCAAGGCCATCGGCTTTGTCGGCGAGCTGCATCCCCAGTGGCGCCAGGAATGGGATCTGGCCCAGGCTCCCGTGATGTTCGAGCTCGAGCTCGATGCCGTGCTGGCCCGTCAGGTGCCCGTCTTCAAGCCCGTGGCCAAGCACCAGGCCGTGGAGCGCGACATTGCCGTGGTCGTCAAGGAAGCCGTGACCCACGCTCAGGTGATGGAAGCCGTGCAGCAGGGTGTGCAGGGCGGCATTCTGCGCTCGGCCGTGCTGTTCGACGTCTTCCGTCCCAAGAAGCTCAAGGCTGGCGAGGAAGCTGCGCCGGGCAGTCTGGCCCAGGACGAGAAGAGCCTGGCCGTGCGTCTGACGCTGGGCAGCGACACCGCGTCGCTGACCGACGCGGACATCGAGGCCGCCATGCAGGGCACCATTGCGGCTCTGGTTGAACGCGTTGCGGCTCGTCTGCGCTGATATGTTCAATCCACAAGGAGATCGACCCATGGAGCTTGCCGTAGAGAGCATCGACAGCCCCGCGCTGACCAAGGCGCAGCTGGCCGATCTGCTGTTTGACGAAATCGGTCTGAACAAGCGCGAAGCCAAGGACATGGTGGATGCGTTTTTCGACCTGATCTCGCAAAAGCTGGTGGAAGGCGAAGATGTCAAGCTTTCGGGCTTTGGCAACTTCCAGATCCGCACCAAGGCACCACGTCCCGGTCGCAACCCGCGCACCGGCGAGCTGATTCCCATTGCTGCGCGCCGCGTGGTGACCTTCCATGCCAGCAGCAAGCTCAAGGAGCTGATCCAGGGCGAGAGTTCGGGGTCTTAAGCGATTGGCACACGGCTGGTGCACTGTCAAGCGGAGCATCGGTCATTGAAGAGCTGACAGTCTTGCGTCGCGTGCGGTGCAAGGTCCTGTCAGCTCTTCGCGCTATATTGCTAGGACTTGCGCAGGCAGGAGTGCACGTCGTGCCTGATCCGGATTTGCGCAAGGCGTGATGGTCTATCTTTCACTCGTCCCTCCACCGACTGCTTGCAACCAGCCATGGCTTCATCTTTGCCGGCAATTCCTGCCAAACGCTATTTCACCATCGGTGAAGTCGCGGATCTGTGCGACGTCAAGCCTCATGTGCTGCGTTACTGGGAGCAGGAGTTTGTGCAGCTCAAGCCCATGAAGCGGCGCGGCAACCGCCGCTACTACCAGCACCACGAGGTGCTGATGGTGCGCCGCATCCGGGAGTTGCTGTACGAGCAGGGCTTCACCATCAGCGGTGCAAGAAATCGTCTGCGCGAACTGGTGACGGGCCACGGCAGGGCGGTCGAGCCGCAGGCGGTGCTTGCGCAGTCGGCACTGCCCGTGCCGGCAGAGGACCTGGCGCAGAGCCATCTGCTGAGCGCAATGCTGCAACAGGACCTCGCAGAGCCCGCCGGTGTCATGGGCATGGAAGAGGTAAAAGAAGAGCTTTTGCAGATCAGGGCGCTGCTTTCTCTTTGACGTCGAATTTTTGTGTATAATTCAAGTCTTCGGAATGTAGCGCAGCCTGGTAGCGCACTTGCATGGGGTGCAAGGGGTCGCGAGTTCGAATCCCGCCATTCCGACCAATTAGACAAGGGCTTCTGACTATCAAGTCAGAAGCCCTTTTTCTATTGCCGCGGCGATCCGGCGTGAAGCATTTGGTGACGGCTTCCCTGTAGGAACCGGTCTGATTTCGTCCGATTGCGTTAACCCCAACGAGAATAACGAGGGCGGAAGCGGTATTGATTCTTAGTTTCTTTGATATAAAGCAGGAATGAAAAGAATTGCCAAATCCAGGCAAAAAACTCGAAGTTCGGCTGTTTGAGTGATTTTTGAAACAAATTCTTGCATGCGTTGTGCTAGATTTGCAACTGAATCCAATTGTTTGATGGTGTTGCCAGGAGATCAACCATCAACGCACGGCTTCGCATGCAAGGTTATGCGTCAAGAACACCGGCCGGAAACCGGAGGCTCCGCCTTGCTATCGTGGAAAGGAAAATCTCCAAATGCGCTGTGTCTAGCCTATCGCCGCTTCACAGCCTGTCCGCGTGATTTGCTTGACTTCGGGTTTGGTAGCGCCATCCCTTCAGCACCGCCAAGCGGTGTCTTGTCAGGCAAAAGTGATGAGTTTTGTCGATCAGGCAACAAGCTTGACCTGACCTTCAGTCTCCTGCGCGGCGCTGGCATGACGCCAAAGGTTGTGAGCAAGAGAGTTACAGAGTTCCATTTTGCGAGTTCTGAGGCCGTCTGCGGTGCCTTGCCGGGCAGCAGCGAGCCTGTCCACATCAACACCAGCTTCCGCGGGGAGCGACTTGCAGAGGTCGCTCCGATTGCTCTCGCTCATTCGTTGGCGGGCCAGACATCGCATTGCCCGGTCGGAGTCAAACAAGAGGGATAACAATGAAATTCAGTCAGATTGCACAAGTGGTTGCCACTTTGGGTGTGGCCTCGTGGGCCATGGGAGGCATGGCCCAGACAACCATGAATGCACAGCAAGCCAATGAGCAAGGTGTCGCACTGCAAAAAGTGGTGGAGCAGGCACTGATGACGCATCCGGAAGTGCAGGCGCGATTTCAGGATTTCACTTCGTCCGCCGAAGGTCAGAACGTGGCCCGGGGCGGCTGGCGTCCACAAGTCACTGCGCAAGGTTGGGTCGGGCGCGAGTGGCGCAGCCATATTCAGGATTCACCCTCGCAGAACTGGAACCGTCCGGGCTGGAATCTGCAGCTGCGTCAGCTGATCTTTGATGGTTTCACCACCAGCAGCAATATCCGTCAGTTGGGCTTTGAGAAGCTTTCAAAGTTCTACGATCTGCGCGCCACCACGGAAAACCTGGCCAATGATGTGGTCGCGGCCTATCTGGATGTGCAGCGCTACCGTGAAATGGAAAAGCTGGCGCGTGAGAACTTCGGCACCCATCAGGTGACGCTGGGCCAGTTGCGCGAGCGCCAGCAGTCCGGTGTGGGCCGCGGCGTTGACCTGGAGCAGGCCAGCGGTCGTCTGTCCCTGGCACAGACCAATCTGATGACCGAGAGCAACAACCTCAACGATGTGATGCAGCGCTACCGTCGCGTGGTGGGCGAGTATCCGGCGGCCACGCTGGATCCCGTGCCCGAGGTGACTGGCAAGCTGCCGGTGTCCGGGGTTGCCAAGGATTTTGGCGATTCGCTGCGCGCGAGCCCGCTGCTGCTGTCGAAACAGGCCCTGGTGCAAGCGGCCGAGGCAGGTCAGAAGGCCGCCAAGGGGGCGCATATGCCCAAGCTGGAACTGCTGGCATCCACCGGTCGTGACCGTGACCAGAACTCGCCGGCCTATTGGGATGTGCAGAGCTCGCGGGTGCAGCTGATGCTAACCTACAACCTGTATCGCGGCGGCGCGGACGAGGCACGTCTGCGCCAGACGATCGCCCAGGGCTATGCGGCCCAGGACGTACGCGATTACACCTGCCGCAATCTTCAGCAGGAGCTGTCGATTACCTGGAACACCATGGCCCGTCTGCGTCAGCAAACGCCATTCCTGCGTGAGCATGTTCTTTCCACTGCCAAGGTGCGCGTGGCGTATCAGCAGCAGTTCAAGATCGGTCAGCGTTCGCTGCTGGACCTGCTGAATACGGAAAACGAGTTGTTCGATGCGCAGCGCGCCCTGGTCAATGCTCAATATGACCTGAAAAAGGCCGAGTACCAGTGGCTGACCTTGTCCAGCCAGATTCTGCCGGTGCTGGGCCTCGCGCAGCCGCATGACGATAGCCGTCCGGAGGAGCAGCAGGCGCTGACCTTGCCCGATGACTTGCTGCGCAGCTGCAAATCCTCGGTGCCGGACACCAACAATCTGACGCCGGTGCCTGCCAGCATGGAGACCGAGCAGGGCGCTCCTGTGCAAGCTCCAGCTCCTGTGTCTGCACCGGCCGCAGCTGTCCGCCAATGATGGCTGCCGGCATCTGGCGCATCTTTAGTGGGAGTTGAACAAGATGGATAAAAGCGATTCACCACCTTCGGAGCGGTCTTCCCGGCGGGAGCTGTCGGCACTGGATGCGGATTTCATCCGCGTTCTGGAGGACTTGATTGATGCCTTGCTTGCCAATGGAACCTTGCGCTTGACGGATCTTCCGCCACAGGCGCTGGAGAAGCTGAGCCAACGCAAGCAGGCGCGCCAGCGCATGCGCAATTCGCTGGACTTGATTGATGATGACGAAGAGCTTTTATAGGTTGATTGTTGAAGATGACCAAACCAGACGTTGAACCTACTATGGCATCGGTCAGCGGTACGGATGCGACCCAGAAGCGAGGGCATGGTGCTTCGCCGGACACGGCGGATCAGCAGGCCGGCCCGGCCTTTCTGGGGGCGCGCGGCTCAGGGCATGCGCCGGCTGGTGACTGGCGCATACCTGCCCACGAGACCCATGCCGATCCCTTGCTGGACTGCCTGGTTCAGCTCACCAACCTGCATGGCAAGCCTTACACCGCGCAGGCACTGAGCAATGGTCTGCCGCTGGTGGACCAGCGTCTGACGCCTTCGTTGCTGGCTCGGGCCGCGGCTCGCGCGCAGTTCAGCACGCGCATTGTGCAGCGCGGTCTTGATGATGTCCCCCAGGGTTTGCTGCCGGCCATTTTGATTCTCCATGGCGGCCGTGCCTGTCTGTTGCTCAGGGCCCAGGAGAGCGGTAGCTTCCTCGTGCAGTACCCGGAGTCGGATAGTCCGGTCGAGGTCGAGGCCCAGGTTTTGCTGCAGGACTATGCGGGGCTGATGTGCTTTGTGCGTCCCCAGTTCCGCTTCGAGCCGCGCTCGGTGCAGCAAGGCATGGAGCCACGCAGCAGTCACTGGTTCTGGGCCGTGATTCTGGAGAATCGGCGCCTGTATCGCGATGCTCTGCTGGCTGCCGTGCTCATCAATGTCTTCGCGCTGGCCATGCCCTTGTTCAGCATGAATGTGTATGACCGGGTGGTGCCCAACAACGCGGTGGAGACATTGTGGGTGCTGGCGATCGGCATTTCCTTGGTGCTGATCTTCAACTTCGTGCTGACGACGACGCGTGCCTACGTCGTGGATGCGGCGAGCAAGCGTGTGGATGTGCAGCTGTCAGCGCAGATCATGGAGCGGGTCCTGGACTTGCGCATGGAAAGCCGGCCAGCATCCGTCGGTTCGTTTGCGGCCAATCTGCGCTCGTTTGAGTCGGTTCGCGACTTCATTGCGTCTGCCAGCCTTACGACCCTGGTGGATCTGCCCTTTGTACTGTTGTTCCTGGTGGCGATTGCCTGGGTTTCGCCCTGGATGCTGATTCCTCCCGTGGTAGCGATTGCCGCGATCTTGCTGGTCTCCTTCTGGGCCCAGGCGCGCATGGAGAGCCTGACGCTCAAGACCTTCCAGGCCTCGTCTCAGCGCAACGCGTTGCTCGTGGAGTCGCTGACCAACCTGGAGGCCGTCAAGACGCTCAACGCCCAGGGCGGCGTGCAGCGTCTGTGGGAGAGTTCCACCCAGTACATCGCCTATATGGGCGGCAAGATCAAGTTCATTTCGTCGGGCACAGTGAACTTCGTCCAGACCCTGCAGCAACTGGTCACCGTGGCGGTGGTCATCGTCGGTGTGTACCAGGTGCAGGATTCGGCGCTGTCCATGGGCGGCATCATTGCCGCCTCCATGATTGCGGGGCGCTGCCTGGCGCCTTTCGGTCAGGTCGCAGGGCTGATGATGCAGTTCCACAATGCGCGCACCTCGCTCAATTCCATCGACAACTATATGAAGATGCCGGTCGAGCACGAAGCGGACCGGGAGTTCGTCTCGCGCCCGGATCTGCGTGGCGCCATCGAATTTCGCAATGTCAGCTTCAGCTACCCGGGCAGCGAGCAGGCCAGTCTTTCTGGGGTGAGCTTTTCGGTCCGGCCCGGGGAGAGGGTCGGCATCATCGGGCGTATTGGCTCGGGCAAGACCACGCTGGAAAAGCTGGTTCTGGGTCTGTATCAGCCCACTGAGGGCTCTGTGCTGATTGACGGAGTGGATGCTCGTCAGATAGATCCCGTGGACCTGCGCCGGGCCATCGGACATGTGCCGCAGGACCCTATGCTGTTCTATGGCAGCCTGAAGCACAACCTCCTGGTGGGGGCGCCGTTCGCGGGCGAGTCCGATATGTTGCATGCGGCGCGTATTGCCGGCGTGGATGAGTTCGTGGCGCGCAACCCCAAGGGCTATGACATGCTGGTGGGCGAGCGTGGCGAGTCGCTCTCTGGCGGTCAGCGCCAATCCATTGCGGTCGCCCGTGCCCTGATCAACGACCCGGCCATATTGCTGCTGGATGAGCCCAGTAGCAATCTGGACAATCAAAGCGAAGCCCAACTCAAGCGGCGGCTGGAAGAGGCTGCCCAGGACAAGACCATTTTGCTGGTCACGCATCGCACGGCATTGTTGACCCTGGTTGACAGGTTGATCGTGATCGATGGCGGCAAAATCGTTGCCGATGGTGGCAAGGAGCAGGTCATCGAGGCCTTGAAACAAGGACGGATTGGCGGAGTAGGAGGGCGAGCATGAGCGAGTCCAAAGCAGAGAAAAAGTCCTCGCGCTTCAGCAATGCACTCAAGGCGCGCTGGTCGCGGCTGGAGCGATGGCTGCTTGACGGTAGCGAGGTGGTGGGAACGCATCAGCCTGAAGATCTCAAGGCCGATGCGCAATGGGCGGCAGGGCAGCAGCAGGCGCGCGGCTCTCGCCTGCTGATATGGGTGGCCTTGGTCACCGTGCTGGTTCTGGTGCTCTGGGCCTGTCTGGGCCGCATCGACGAAGTGGTTCGAGGCCAGGGCAAGGTGGTTCCCTCGCGTCAGGTTCAGGTGGTGCAGAGCCTGGATGGCGGCATCGTCAAGGAAATTCTGGTGCATCCCGGCGAGCATGTGGAGCAAGGTCAGGTCATCTTGCGTATCGATCCAACGCGCTACAGTTCGTCCCTCGGGGAGAACAAGGCCGAACTGCTGGCATTGAAGGCCAAGGCTGCGCGCCTTCAGGCCCTGGCATCGGGTGAGCCCTTCAAGGCTCCGGAGGATGTGCAGGCGCTGGCGCCTCAGCTGGTGGAGATGGAGCGGCGCATGTTTGAGAGCCGCTCCCAGGAACTCAACACCAATGTCAATATTGCGCGTGACCAGCTGCGTCAGCGTCAGCAGGAGTTGCGCGAAACCCAGGCCAACCGGGATCAGGCCTCGTCCAGCTGCAGTTTGACGTCCGAAGAGCTTTCGGTGACCCGTCCTTTGCTCAAGAGTGGTGCAGTGTCCGAGGTGGATTTGCTTCGCCTGCAACGCGATGTGGCTCGTTTCTGTGGCGAGGCCAAGGCAGCCGGTGCACAGATCGGGCGTATTCAGGCGGCGATTCAGGAGGCGGAACGCAAGATCCAGGAGTCCGAGCTGAATATGCGCAACCAGTCCCGCTCCGAGCTCTCAGACACCCAGGCCAAGCTGGGGACTCTGGAGCAAGGCAAGGTGGCGCTGGAGGACCGGGTCAAGCTGGCCGAGGTGCGCTCGCCCGTGCGCGGCACGGTCAATACCTTGATGGCCAATACCGTGGGCGGTGTCGTGCAGCCGGGCAAGGACATCCTGGACATCGTGCCGCTGGATGACACCTTGTTGATGGAAGTGCAGGTCAATCCACGCGACATCGGTTTCTTGCACTTTGGTCAACAGGCGGAGGTGAAGTTCACGGCCTATGACTTTGCCATCTACGGAGGTTTGCAGGGGAAATTGGAGCAGATCGGTGCCAACACCGTGACGGATGAGAAAGGGAATTCCTTCTATGTCGTGAAGGTGCGCACGGACAAGGCCCATGTTGGCGATGACTCGCGTCCCATCATTCCCGGCATGCAGGCGGAAGTGCACATCCTCACGGGCAAGCGCACCTTGATGCAGTATCTGCTCAAGCCGATTCTGCGTGCCAAGTCCAATGCCTTGATCGAACGTTAGTTCATGGATCACCAACAATTAAAAAGGAACTCTATGAATGCCTTGCCTGTATTGATGCTGACCCAGGATGCCACGCTGTGGCGGGAATGGCAGCAGATCGCAGGCCCTCAGTGGATGCCTGCGCGCGGCCAGAGTCTGGCCGATTTGCAACGCTGGAAGCAGCAAGGCCGTACCGTGGTGGTGCTGGATGCAGCCCTGCCAGCCTTGCCGGAGTCGACTGCTTCACGCTGGAATGAGCTGCTGAAGGGCCTTCAGGTTCTGGTTCTCAGCAACCGCCCCAGCGATGAGGAGGGCCGGAACTTGCTGTCCCGCGGAGCATGTGGCTATGCCCATGCGCAATCGGGCTCGGAAGTGCTGTCGAGGATGTTGCAAAGCATGGCTGGCGGCAACATCTGGCTCGGTCGTTCTCTGCTGCAGCGCTTGTTGCGCGATGTGGATGCCCGCCTGCCTGAGCAGGAGTCGGACTGGGCTGAACCGTTGTCCGCACGCGAACAGGAGGTTGCTCGCTATGCATCGCTGGGTGACAGCAATGCCGAGATTGCCGAGCGCATGTCCATCAGCGAGCGCACCGTGCGTGCCCATCTGTCGGCTGTCTTTGAGAAACTGCAGGTGCAGGATCGATTGATGTTGACATTGAAGGTTCACGGCATCGGGCGCAGGCAAATGGCCTGAGACCGACCTTGGCGCTGCCGATGCCGAAATGGTCACTTCAGGCGTTGCCTCTTTGAGCGCCTGCTTCTGAAAAGCCTGAAGCCTGCATATTGCAGGCTTCAGGCTTTTTTGATGTTTGGCAGCAGACACCGAATAAAACCGATCCCGATTGGCTTTGTCGCCAATAGTGCGGTGGTGTGTTGGCTTCTAATATGTCAGTTGAATTATTGGACAGGTGCCTTTGTGCACCTTCACTTTTTAATCTGACTGGATAGGCAGACCCTCATGGCAGCTCAAACCGTTCTCATTACCAAACTCACTGGCCAGGCTTGGATGCGTGGTCCTGATGGCAATCTGACGGTACTCCATGAAGGCATGCGTATCCCCGCCGATGCCGAGATCGTTACGGCGTCCGGCAGCACCGTGCAGCTGCAGGCTGATGGGCAGCCACCGCTGATAGTGGGCGAGAACCAGGATGTGCATCTCACTGCTGACCTGGTTCAGCCGCCTACAGTGGAAGAAGCTGCTGTAGCGAGCCCTGCGAGCACCGAGATCGACCAGATCATTGCGGCCATCAATGCCGGAGGGGACCCGTTCGATGAGCTGGATCCCACGGCGGCGACCTTGTCCGGCGGCAGCGAGGGCGGCAGCACTTTTGTGCGCCTTTCCAGCATCATTGAGGCAGTGTCGCCGCTGGCGCTGGAGTATGGACGTTCTGTGTACTCAACTGAGTTGGAGCGTTTGAGCTCTGGAGTGACCGTGGGCGCCAACGCCACCGCCATCACCGGCCAGACGACAGGCAACGGCACGGAAGACGCTGCCACGCCCATCAGCGGCAAGCTCACAGCAACCGACCTGGACGGCCTGGACAGCACCACGCCCTACAGCGTCAGCGGCGCAGCGCAGCACGGCACGGCCACCATCGACGCCAACGGCAACTGGAGCTACACACCCAAGGCCGACTACAACGGCACGGACAGCTTCACGGTGACCGTCAAGGACGCCCTGGGCAACACGACGACGCAAGTCATCAACATCACCGTTGCGGCAGAAAAAGACGCCTTCGACGACAGCGGCAGCACCACCAGCGGACAGAGCGTCAAGATCGACGTGCTGGCCAACGACGCCTTCGAAGGCGCCCACAAGGTGGTCACGCAAGTCAACGGCACGGCCATCACGGCCGGCGGTGCAGCGGTGACCGTGGCCAACGGCCAGGTCACCCTGGGCACGGACGGCCAGCTGAGCTTCAAGGCCAATGCCGGCTACACCGGCACGGCCGAGTTCACCTACACCGTCAAGACCGACGACGGCACGGCCGAGACCGCCAAGGTCACGGTGACCGTGGGCGCCAACGCCACCGCCATCACCGGCCAGACGACAGGCAACGGCACGGAAGACGCTGCCACGCCCATCAGCGGCAAGCCCACAGCAACCGACCTGGACGGCCTGGACAGCACCACGCCCTACAGCGTCAGCGGCGCAGCGCAGCACGGCACGGCCACCATCGACGCCAACGGCAACTGGAGCTACACACCCAAGGCCGACTACAGCGGCACGGACAGCTTCACGGTGACCGTCAAGGACGCCCTGGGCAACTTGACGACGCAAATCGTCAGCATCAATGTGACGCCCGTAGCCGACAAGCCCTTGGTCAGCGTGGTTCTGGGGGCGGGGTCAGTCCCGATCACGACATCTATCGATGTGTACAACGTGCTGGACCCGAAGGCTGGACATACCGTGATTGCTTACAACGCTAACGGCACGGTAGGCACGGTCAGTAACAATATCAAGGGTACGGATCATGATGGTTTTGGGGTAAAAGGTGGCGCGTCTGGTGATGATGCGGAAATCGGCAATGGTTCCGGCATTTCTGAGAAGCTGGCCATTCAGTTCAATACACCTGTGACAAGCATCACGGTGCAGTTTGCCTGGCTCGCTTCAGGGGAGTGGGCCCGCTATCAGATGTTTGATGAAGCGGGCAAGGCTGTTGCCTTGGGTTATGACGCCAATGGCAATGCCGTGACTGGCGGGCTATATGGCTTTGTCAAGGGTGGAACCGACAGAGTGGATACCCAGTTCAAATTGAGTGTTCCGGCTGGCAGCGTCATTAGCCAGATTGTGTTCGATGCCCCACGTGTCAATGATGACTACCTGATCAACAAGGTGACCTACACGACTGCAGTGACCTACCCAGCCACGATTGTGGTGACGCCCACGGATATTGATTATTCAGAGTCCGTCAGCAAGGTGGTGGTGGAAGTCGCCAAGGGCGTGACACTTTCTGCGGGTACGCAAATCGATGCGACGCATTGGGTGCTGCCTTTGCAGAGCAGCGGCAATTACTCGGTACAGATCGACAGCGTAACCAAGGTCGTGACGATTACCGGCCTGAACGTGACCGTTCCGGACAATGTGACCTCTGGCACCATCACCGTGACGGGTACGGTGCAGGATGGCACTGATACCAATTCGGCCTCCACATCCACCGGTACTGTCTTGGCTGCCAGTGATGTTGCGACAACATCGGTGACAGCGTCCAAGGGACCATATACCTTGGCGGATGCCTTCTCCACCAGCTCTAAAGACGGCACAAGCAAGAGCAATACGACGGAATGGAAGTGGGCCACCCCCGCGAAGGTTGACGCAACTAGCACCGCTGTAAGCGATCAGGACTGGGTGAGCAATGCAGCAACCAAGACCGGCTGGGTTTCCAATGAAACGTTCAGCAATTCGAATAGCAGCGAGTTCCGTGTGATTGGCGGCGCTTTGCAGTTGCGGGATGACTCTGGTTCCAATACTGATACACGACTGCTGACGCCTGTTTACACCACGGGCAATCAGGCAGGGGAGAAGCTGCAGTTCCAAGTGACCGGGTTTGATAACTATACGAATAGTTCTTTTTGGGGCAAAGATTCTGTTACCTGGACACTGTACAAACTCAATAGCGATAACAGCTGGTCTGCGGTTCAGCAGTCAGGTGCTAGTTCTGTGTTGAATCCAGTTACCGGGACTGGTCTGATTACGACCAACGCCTTGGACGCTAACACCGTCTATCGAATCTATATCGATGTCAACGATATGACTCCTAATGGCAGTACTCTGACCGTGTCCGTGGATAACTTCAAAGTCATTGATGTCGTTGCCTTGACTGGGACAGCGGTAAGCGGCAATTTGCTGACCAATGATCATGCCGATAGCAGCTCCACATTGTCCGTGTCGCACGACCATGGCATGAGTTGGAAGACTGCCACGGCATCGGGTGTCGATATTGAGGGCGACTATGGCACGCTGCATATCAGCAAAGATGGCAGTTACACCTATACGCCTTTGACATCGCCTAAGGGGGATATCTACCAGACGCAGCAGGATGTGTTTACCTACAAGGTGCTGGCAGCGGATGGCAGTCATGCCGAGGCCTATCTGACGGTTTCGCTCAATGCGTCCAATGCCTCGGGTACCACGGTAGTTATCTCCGGTACAGCGCCTGCGGATGCCGCCCATGAGATCTATGGAACGCCCAATGGCGATACCTTGCTGGGTTCTGATAGCGATGATTGGTTTATCTGGACCAGCTCGGATCACGGCACGCCGCAAGCACCCGCTCAGGATGTGGTTCAGAACTTTGGCAAGTCAGGCAATGACAAGCTGGTGCTGAATGATTTGCTGGATGGAGAAGAAAAATCCAGCGATTTGAGCAAGTTCCTGAATTTCTCCAAGAGCGGGGCCGATACTGTGCTCAAGGTTTCCCACGATGGGCACTTGGGTGATGCGAATCCTAGCTACGATCAACTGATCACGGTCAAGGGCGTCGATCTCACCGCGGGGCACGCGTTGACCACCACGGCGGATCAGAACGCCTTGATCAAGGAGCTGATCGATCAGGGCAAGCTCAAGATCGATCACACCTGATAGAAGGGCCCCGGTGAGGGCCGGCAGAAGTCTTGAAATATCAAGTCTTCTGCCGCCTTGCCGGGTGTGATCGTCAGGTCGTTTTCAGAGCTTGCATGATTGGTTACATTTGTGAGCGTCGAGTCTTGGTCGTGTTCTTTCGGAACTATCAAGATTCATAGCGGTTATCACAATATTCGCAGGCGTTTCAAGCAGATTCTGTCTTGGGCGCTTGCTCTTCCTGCAACTCGATTGAGCACTTTGCCCAGCCTACTGTTTCCACATTCCGTGGAAAGAACGCAGCATCTGTCGCGCAGAGGCATGCTTTTGTATGGCTCTGCGATTGTCGGGGGCTGGGCGCTGCAGAAGGGCTTTGAAGCCGTTGCGTTGGATTTCGACAGTGAACGGCTGCAGAGCACCATGAAGTCGCGCTACGGCGGTGCCGGTGTGCAGAGGCTGGGGCAGTGGCTGGCGATGCTGCAGGCCCAGAAAGACAGGCCGCTGCAGCAGCAGTTGTCAGCCGTCAATACCTTCTGGAATCGCGCGGTGCTGCAATCGGAAGACAGCATGCTCTGGTCTCAGCCCGACTATTGGGCCACGCCGCTGGAGACGCTGGGCAAGGGAGCGGGAGACTGCGAGGACTATGTGATTGGCAAGTATTTCTCGCTGCAGCGCCTGGGGGTGGCGGTAGAGAAACTGCGCCTGATCTATGTACGCGCGCGCCTGGGGGGCGTGGGCAGTACGCAGAGCATTGCGCATATGGTGCTGGGCTATTACGAGACACCTGCTGCCGAGCCGCTGGTGCTGGACAGCCTGCTGGACAACATCATGCCGGCTAGCCAGCGCAAGGACTTGACTCCCGTGTTCAGCTTCAATGCCCAGGGTGTTTATGTCGCGGGTGCACAGACCACGTCAGTGGATCGAATTACGCGTTGGCGCGATCTGCTGGCGCGCATGAAGCAGGAAGGTTTTTTGCCATGAATGCCATGTTCCGCAGTGCAGGCAGCGAAGACATATTGAATGGTCGACACAGATAAGGCAGCAAGATGTCGTTGTTGAAACAACTTTTGATCAGCGTGACGGTGGCCATTGTGGCCATCTTGATTGGCACCCTGGCGTTCAGCATCGGTGCCGCGCGCCAGTATCTGGATGGGCAGCTGCAGTCCGAGAGCGAGAATGCCGCCTCGTCGCTGGCCTTGTCACTGTCGCAGCCGGCCAATCAGGACCCGGTCACGCAGGAGCTGCTGATGATGGCCTTGTTCGACGGTGGACAGTTCAAGCTGATTCGACTGGCCTCGCCCAAGGGCGAGACCTTGTTCGAGCGCCGGCGCGACAACGGCACAAGCGAGAGTTCTGCCGCTGCAGCTAAGCCCAGGCAAAGCGCTGCTCCACGGTGGTTTGTCGAGATGCTGCCGCTGCGCTCGCCCAAGGCCGAACGTGTGATCAGCGATGGCTGGAAGCAGGTCGGGCAGCTGACGTTGGTGGTGGACGACAGCTATGCCAGCCAGGCGCTCTGGGGCAGCAGCGTGCGTCTGGCGGGTGTGGTCGTGCTGGCCGGGTTGGCCTGGGCTTTCTTTGTGGTCTTGCTGTTTCGCTGGTTCCGCAAGGTCTTGCAGCAGGAGATCTCGGCACAGGTTCAGGCGATTGGCCGCCAGCCGGATGAGGCGGAGTCGGCGCAGCCCGCCAAAGCCGTTGTGGCCGAGCTGGTGCCGGTGCTCAGCGCCATTGCGGATACCCGTGAGCGGGTGCAGGCAACGGCGCTGGAGCAAATGGCACGTATCGAATCGCTGGAGATCGAGGTCAATCGTGATCCGGTCACCCAGCTGCCGAACCGCAAGTATTTCGTCAACGAGTTGCGTCGCGCGCTCAGCGGAGCCGATGGCCTGGCGGCGCATGGCCATGTGATGCTGTTTCGCCAGCGCGATCTGCTGGCCCTGAATGCTCAGATGTCGAGAGCCAGCGCCGATGCCTGGCTGGCGGCCATGGGTGAGCAGGTCAATCAGGTGTTGAAGAGTCATGCCGACTGCAAGGCTCAACTGGCCCGCCTCAATGGCTCGGACTTTGTGGTGCTCATGCCGGCCCTGGCGGGGCCTCAGGCCATGTCGCTGGTGCAACAGATCCGGCAGGTGCTGCTGTCCATGCGCGTGACCTTGAGCAGTGGTCAGTGGTGCCGCTGGAGCTTTGCCTTGACGGACTACTCGGCATCGAGCTCGGTGACTGGCGTGCTTGCACGGCTGGACTACGGTCTGATGCGTGCCGAGAGTTCGGGCCAGGCCGAAGTGGAATATGTGGCCTACGGCGATGATGAGGTGGTGTCCGATCTGGCCGGAGAAACCTTGTGGCGCCAGATGCTGATTGCGGCCCTGGAGGCGCAGGATGCGCTTTCCCTGTCGGTTCAGCCGCTGCAATTCAAGGGCCGAAACGGGATGCAGGAGCGCGGCGAAGCGTCGCTCTCGCTGCGCACGGCTTCCGGCGAGACCTTGATGGGGTCGCTGTTCCTGCCGGTGGCCGTGCGCCTGGGCCTGTCGGCAGAGTTCGATTTGCGAGCGGTGGCCCTTGGGGCGGCGTGGCTTGAGCAAAACGACTGCGAGCTGGTCATTCGAATCTCCTTGCCATCACTGGCCCAGCCCGACTTCCTGGGCCGCCTGCGTGAAGAGCTGAGTGCACAGAAGTGGGAGCATCACCTGTCCCTGCTCTGTCTGGAGCTGGATGCGCATGGACTGACGGCCTATCCCGATGAGGTGGCCGAATTCTGCCGGGCCATGGCATTGGCCGGTGTCGGCGTGGGATTGCGCCGTCTGGATCAGCAGCCCATCGGCCTGACCAAGCTCCACACCTTGCCGCTGCGCTATGTGAAGCTGGGCAGCGAGTTCTCGGAGCAGGCCGCCCAGAGCCCGGGTGCCCTGCATCTGCTGCAAGCCATCGCCGAGACTGCGACAGGACTGGGGATCCAGGTGATGGTCAACGACTCCGTCAATGCGGAGACTGCGCAACTGCTGCACCGGCAAAACGCGTTGACGCTGGCCGTCTGATCTCCAAACCGCAAAAAAAAGGGGCGCATGAGGCGCCCCTTTTTTGTGGGTCATGGGATCCTAATGGGTCGTGGTCTGATCGGCAATCTGGACTCGCCTGGCATAGCGCTGCGCCAGCACCGCGCATACCATGAGCTGGATCTGGTGGAACAGCATCAGCGGCAGCACGATCGCGCCCACGGACGCGGCAGGAAAGAGCACATTGGCCATGGGAATGCCGCTGACCATGCTTTTCTTGGAGCCGCAGAAGACCAGCGTGATCTCGTCTTCCTTGCTGAAGCCCAGGCGACGTGCGCCCCAGGTGGTGATGAAGAGCACGGCGGCCAGCAGAATGCAGCACAGCACGATCAAGCCCAGCAGCGAGGGAATCGGCGTCTGTTTCCACAGGCCGCTGATGACTGCGGCGCTGAAGGCGGCGTAGACCACAAACAGGATGGAGCCCTGGTCCACCAGCTTGATGATGGAAGCGCGACGCTGCAGGAAGCCGCCGATCACGGGGCGCATCAGATGGCCGATGACAAAGGGCAGCAGCAGCGTCATGGCAATCTTGCCAATGGCATGCAATGCATCGCCGCCTTCCGCATTCTTGTGCAGGATCAGACTCACCAGAATCGGCGTGACCAGAATGCCCAGCAAGGTGGAGGCCGATGCGCTGCACACGGCGGCAGGCACGTTGCCGCGCGCCATGGAGGTGAAGGCAATCGCAGATTGCACGGTGGCGGGCAGGGTGCAGAGAAACAGCACGCCGATATACATCTCGGTGGTGACCAGGGGCGAAAGCACCGGACGCAGTGCCAGCCCCAGAACGGGGAACAGCACAAAGGTGGCGATGAAGATCCAGATATGCAGGCGCCAGTGGCCTATGCCTGCCAGGATGGCCTGGCGCGAGAGTTTGGCGCCATGCAGAAAGAACAGCAGGCTGACGATGCCGGTGGTGACAAGTTCCACATATTCAGCCACCTGGCCCGAGGCGGGCAGAAAGCTGGCGAGGATGACGGTGGCAAGCAGTGCCAGCGTGAAGTTATCGGGGAGAAAGCGGGGGCGAGACATATTCTTGAGCTGAAGCCATCCATGCAAGGCACCGGGTCGGTGCGCGATGGCTGCGTATTGGACACGCAATCCATTTAAAAGAGAAATGGATTTATTCGATAGACCTATAATTTTTTGATATGAATATCAGTCTGCGTCAACTGCGTGCCTTTGTGGCAGTGGCCCAAAGCAGCAGTTTCAGCCGCGCCGCCGACGCCCTGGCCCTGACGCAGCCTGCCGTCAGCCGTAATGTGACGGATCTGGAGCAAGCCATGGGTTTGCTGCTGCTGCATCGCACCACGCGTGAGGTGGAGCTGACCGAAGCCGGGCGTCTGTTGCTGGGCAATCTCTCGCGCGTGCTGGAGGATCTGGATGCCTGTCTGCTGGAGGTGCAGGGCCTGGCGACACAGCGCAAGGGCCGGGTCAAGGTGGCCAGCAGTCCCACGCTTTCCGCCCACCTGATGCCGCAATGCATTGCACGTGGCAGGCAGCAGTCGCCGGGCGTCAACATCCAGTTGCTCGATCGCATTCAGAGCGATGTGCTGCTCAGCGTGCGCAGCGGCGAGGTGGATTTTGGCGTGGTGATCGACCCTTCCGAGAAACAGGATCTGCATGCGCAGACCATTCTGGCCGAGCCCTTTTGTCTGGTCTGTCTTTCCTCGCATGGCCTGGCACGCAAGAAAGAGGTGCACTGGGCACAGTTGGCGGGCGAGTCCCTGGTGCTGCTGGACCATGCATCGGGCAGTCGCCGCCTGATCGATGCCGCGCTGCAGGCCCATGGCGCGGCTGCATCGGTGGTCCAGGAGGTGGGGCATACGACCACCATCTACAGCATGGTGCAGCAGGGTCTGGGTCTGAGCGTGGTGCCGCGTCTCGCCATTCCTTCGGCCTGGGCTGCTCAGGCCGCCACTGCCGCAGCGGCTGGCAGTGCGGTCCTGGTCAGCCGTCCCCTGGTGCCCCGGGTGCAGCGCAGCATCATGCTGGTCAAGCGCCAGCAGCGTGAACTATCGCCCGTCGCGCATCTGGTCTGGGATCTGATTGCGGCAGAGGCCGTCAGCCTGCTGGACGAATAGCCGCTCAGGGTCTGAGCACGATGCGCGAATCAATCACCAGCCCCTGCGGTTGCGGAGCGACATAGACCGGCTGGGGCGGGGCGATGTACACGGGCTGGGGCGCATGGTAGGCCGCAGGACGGCTCCTGCACTTGCGCTTTTCCTTGTACTCGCCATTGCTCTTCCACTTGCGCTCCACTTTGCACTGGCCATCCCAGTACTCTTCCTTGTGCTCGCGCTTGTGGTGATGGTGATGATGGCGGTCATGTGCCAGGCTGGTCAGAGGCGTGGCAATCAGCGCCATGGGCAGGCAGATGGAGACAAGAGCAAGGGTTTTCTTCATTCTGGGTAGGGCAGTCCAGGGCTGGAGCCATGGCTGCATCGGTGTTCAAAACGCTGCGAGCATAAGCGCAATGCACCGACGAGACTGTATCAATTCATGAGCGCAATTCGCGCTGTGGCTGTGCCTTGAGCGTGGGTTGCCATTCCATGCTTGTAAAAAATATGAGCACCTTATGCACGAAATACGGGAACTTCAGACTGTTTTCTATCTGAAATGGAGAACTGGAAGGCGGAAGAAGCTATGTATTAAGTAGCTTTTCATCAAAGGCTGTTTTGACGTGGACCGCGGTAGATACGAACCCGTGAATGCCATTGCATCCGGGTCCAGACATTCCTCCCGGGCCGCGGCGCCGGAATGCCTGCAGGCTGGTTCGATGATGGCCCTGATTGCCAGACAGTGCGGCACCATCAGCAGGGCGGTAGCAGCCATGCCATGGGGCGCAGAGTTCTTGGAGGGGGAGTGGGGGTGAGGCCGGTTGCAGCCTTGCTGCTCCGGCTTCCGCATGCCTGAGGGTGTCGGTCAAGGCTGACTGCCGACTCCGGGTGTGATGCAGCATCTGCCGTCCGGTGGCGCGAGCCTGCCTCAAGCGAATTCCGGTGCCAGAGCCCTGATGTTGGCGCGATGCTGCTGCTGAGCGGGCGCTTGCGCAGCGCCGAAGCTGGTGGTAGGGGCCTCCACCAGATCCACTGCTGATGCTTAGTGGCGGCGCTGCTGCGGCGCGGGATTGCTGTTGTTGGAGCGCTCGATGTGACGGAAGGTCAGGCGACCCTTGTTCAGATCGTAGGGAGACATCTCCAGCGTTACCTTGTCGCCTGCCAGCACGCGAATGCGGTGCTTGCGCATCTTGCCGCCGGAGTAGGCAATCAGCTGGTGGCCGTTGTCCAGCGTTACACGAAAACGGGCGTCCGGCAAAACTTCGTCCACTCTGCCTTGCATTTCAATCAATTCTTCTTTGGCCAAAACATTTCCTTTCAACAAAAAGGTCAGTTCAACTGGTTGTCCAGCACCATGCTGCGCCCTTCGGCGAGTGCATATTTGCTGGCCATGTCCGGGGTGTCGAACTGGCGGATAAATCTGAAAATCCGGTCATAGGTTCCGCGTCGGATGGAAACCGCTGCAGCAACCTTGCCGGAGTGAGTAATTTGGGTGAGGGCAGTCACAATGTAGTTGCCGACACGCTCTGTGATTTGTTCTGTGTGCATATCGAGTCAACGGGCGGCACGAACCCTGAGCAGGGCATGCCGTCCAATGAAAAATGAAGGAATCCGGCTCTGATGAGTCGGGATCAAATAAGCCAGCCCGCTTGCGGGTGGCTCATGCTTCTTGCCAGGGAATGCTCTGGCTGTATGGAGCCGAGCGTGGGCAACGTGAGATCTGCCTGAGAGATGCTGCGCAGGGCAAGTGCCGCGCAGCAATCCAGAGATTATAAAGCATTGCTCTTTTATGCGCAAATCGTAATGAGTCGCGGCGCTGGCAGAGATGGTCCTCGGGCGGCCGGCCCTTGCGCATCGCGCGGCTGAAAGGCTGCACAGGGTGATCTATGGAGGTTAAAGCGCTCTTGGCACCCAGGTGGGAGTGGACTGCAAGACCGCAGCAGCGCTTGCTGCAGAGCTGAGAGGCTTGATCGTGGAAAAAAGGCTTGGCTAATAGGAGAGGGCCGCTGGCTAGCTAAAACGCTGCAGGCCCGTGCCTGTCAGCGCCCCACGATGAAGAGGCGGTACAGCGATTCGCTGCACCATGGGATGAATCATAAACGCAATTGAGAATCGTTCTCAAATAACCCTTTGAAATTGAGGACTAAGGGCTGATGAAGTGAAGGCCAAAGAGCCTGCCATGAACGCCGAGACCAAGGCATGCAGGCCGGCAAGAGAGGGCGACAGACGGAACGCGGCAGAGTGCCAGACAGCCAGAGTCAGGCCGGCGTGATCAATATTGCGGGTGCCTTTGCAAGAGGGCGGCTTGTGCAGGCTGCCGCTAATGGGTTGAGATCTTTGCCATCTGGCTGTCACATTTCAAAGGCAAGATGCGTAGCGCTGGGTTCTGGTTGTAGCACTGAAAGATGGCTTGACCCCTGGCGCCAATTCCAAAGCCTCGGCCTCAGTGCCGGGGCTTTTTGCTTGCCCGAAAACGCAGTCACAACGAATTGCTGGATTGCCGGGCTTGTCCCGGTCTACAGGATCTTGAACGGCAATTCCGCCTGCAGCCGAAGCTGATTCATATTGGCCTCGCCCTGGGCCTTGTTGGTGCGATGCACGCCGTAGCGCAGCTGCAAATTCAGATGCTTCGCCACCCCATGCTGCACCGTGTATCTGAGCAGAAGGTCGCGTTCCCAGTGCTTGCCCTGGGTTCCCGAATAGCCAAGGTAGCTGGCATACACGGCATTGAGACGGCTGTTGTCGATTCCGGAGCCTTTGGTGTAGGCAACGCCCGCGCTCAACCCCGGGGTGGCGATGGAACTCAGGTCCACATCGTATTTGAGTTGCCAGGACGCTTCGCGCGGGCCGTTGAAGTCGGACAGCTGCATGGCGTTCTCCAACCAGATGGAGCCGCGGTTCACATAGTCGAACGGATTGTTGCCGGTGACCTTCTGGTAGCCGAGGCCGAATCTGTGAGCGCCTGCGACGTAGCTGCTCATCAGGCTCCAGGTGGTGGTGTCAATCTCGCCAGACCTGGCCCTTCCGGTATCGGTGCTGCGATAGAGGTTCAGATTGAACGACAGCGCACGCTTGTCTGACAGAGGAAGCTTGTAGAAACTTCCGAGGTACGCGGTGTTCCAGTTATCCGCGTATTGTCCGTAGTAGCTGCTCAGCGTCAGGTTTGGAACGGGAGTGTTCCATGCTGCGCCTACAAAGCTGAAGGAGCCGCTGGTTACGCCCGAATAGTTGCCCAGCAAGTCGGCACCGTTCTTGCGCGCATTGCGGTCGGCCCAGCCGGTAAATCGCCCGGCCTGCAGCGTGAGTGTGGGAATGTCTCTGCTGATGACTTGCCAGCCCCGATTGCTTTCAGGCAGCAATCGGGTATCGGACGAACTGAAGATCGGTGTCTTGGTCCGCATCTCGCCCACTTTCAGTTCCGTGGAAGAGATTCGAGCTTTCAGTGCAGCGCCGGCACGACCAAAGCTATCTGCAATTTCTTGCCCATCCTTGGCCACGTAGCGAGGCGTTGCCCGTGCATGCTCGGCCTGCGTCCCCAGATTGACGGCGCCATAGGCATGTGCATCGAGCCCCAGACCCAGAACGCCCTGCGTGTAGCCCGATTCGTAATTGAGCATCAGGCCGTAAGCCGATTCTCGGGCCAGTGTCTGACCTCTTTGTCCGCTGGCCGCACGAAAGCTGCTTGCTTTCTGGTAGTTAAGCTGTTCCAGCAGCATGCGGTTTTGCATATGGAGTGCAGCGCCCTCGACAAAGCCTTTGGCGTCATCTTGTGCTCCGGCAACAGCGCCACCACTGGCGCATAGCATGACGGCGCTCAGTGCAGAAAGACGAAAAACACGGGCTCTCATCGGATGGATCTTTTCAGTGGCGGCTGCAGGCTCGATGCGCCGGATTTCATTGGCCATGGCGTGGCTCTCTGGATGTTCGAGCTGCGGTCTGGGCGCGTGCAGCGATGTCCTGGAAGCGCTGCCTTGCCTGTTCAGGCACATCATCCGGTACGGATAGCTGGGACAAGGGGCTGTCGCCGACCTGGATCAGCATCACCATGCCCATTGCATAGTGGGGCTGGCACTTGACGCCGTAAAGACCTGGCTCGGTCATGGTGACCGTGATTTCCTGATTGGTCTTGCCTCTGAAGGGCGTCGCGCCTGCCGGCGCCATCCCCGGGATGGATACCGCATCGTGCCCGCTGCTGGTCGCGAGGAACTTGACGCTGTCGCCTGCTGCGATCCTGACGAATTCGGGCTCGTACACCATGGCTCCGTGAGGACCTCGGTTGAGCATCTTGATTTCGACAGTTTCTGCTGCGGCGAAGTGCCCTGACAAACCGCAGGCAAGCAAGGCGGCAATACGGATGGAGCTGGGAGCAGGCATGAGGAACTTTCGGTTTTAGTGACTGGCCGTCGCTTGAAAGCGCAGCACGTGGCTTCCGTCTTCCGGATCCAGCAAGGCGCGCACCTGAACCTGAAAGACTTGCTGCAGCAAATCCGGATTCAGCACCTCCAGGGGCTTGCCCAGCTGAACCAGACGGCCCTGATGCATTACGGCCAGACGGTCGCAGGCCATGGCTTGGTTGAGGTCGTGCAGCGCGACCACCTTGGTGATGGGAAGCTCCCGGATCAGCTGCATCAGCGACAGCTGTTGGTGGATATCGAGGTGGTTGCAGGGTTCGTCAAGCAGCATCAACTGGGGCTGTTGCGCCAGGGCCCGTGCAATATGTGCTCTCTGGCGCTCGCCGCCCGACAAGGTGTTCCAGCGGCTGCCTGCCTTGGAAAGCAGGCCGACATCGCGCAGCGCATCTTTGACGATGCTCAGGTCGGCGGCCGACAAAGGAGCCAGCGCAGACAGCCAGGGCGTTCGCCCGAGCTCCACGGCCTCGGCCACGGTGATGGCATCGAGGGTGTCGGCGTCCTGCGCCACCAAGGCCAGCCGGCGCGCCACGGCGCGCCTTGGCAGACGCCGCAGTGCCTGTCCCCCCAGCAGCACCTCGCCCGAGCTGGGCTTGAGCACACCGGATAGCAGTCGCAGCAGGCTGGATTTGCCCGAGCCGTTAGGCCCTATGAGTCCCAGCATTTCACCCGGCTGCACTTGCAGGCAGACCTGCTGGACAATGGCTGTGCCACGCGTCTTCCAGCTGATATCACATGCTTCAAGCGCGACCATGTCCGGCTTGGCGAGGGTGTCAGGCGTCATGCATGACCTCTTCTGCCTCTAAGCAAAATGCCGGCAAACACCGGCGCGCCGACCAGGGCGGTGATGACGCCAATGGGCAGAACCTGTCCCTTGATCAGGGTGCGTGAAACCACATCGGCGGCAATCAGGAAGATGGCTCCGATCAAGGCGCTGGCCGGGATCAGGCGCCCATGGCGCACGCCAACCAGCAGACGGGCCGCATGAGGAATCACCAAGCCCACGAAGCCAATCGCTCCGACCACGGAAACCATGACGGCTGTCATCAAGGCAGCTGCCAGCAGCAGGGTCAGCTGCACGCGACGCACGGGCACTCCCAGTGCCGCGGCCGATTCGCTGCCGAAGGTGAATGCATCCAGAGAGCGGGCATGCATCAGACACACCAGCACTCCTGCCATAGCCACCGCTGCCGTCAAAACCGTATCGGGCCAGCGCACGCCACTCAGATTGCCGAGCAGCCAGAACATGATGCCGCGCGCCTGCTCGGCACTGCCGGACTTGGTGATGATTAACGATGTCAGCGCATTGAACAGTTGCGAGCCCGCAATGCCGGCCAGCACGATTTGCCCGCCATTACGCAGGCCGCCATTGCCAGCGGCATGGGCCAGCAAGGCCACCAGGGCAAATGCGCAAACCGCTCCGAGGAAAGCCCCGGTGCTCATCGAGACCAAGCCCGCCCCCAGGCCGGCGACCGAAACCAGCACGGCTCCCGTGGAAGCACCTGCTGAAATGCCCAGCAGGTAGGGCTCGGCCAAGGCATTGCGCAGCAGGGACTGCAGAACAACGCCGCAGACGGCCAGCCCGGCCCCGCAGCTGGCTGCGACCAGGGCTCTGCTCAGGCGGTAATTCCAGACAATGCCCGCATTGATGGGGTCTATGACGTAGCTGGTGCCCAGCATTTGATTTGCGAGCACCTGGTACACGATGCGCGCGGAGATATCGGTCTCGCCAATCGCTATGCCGGACACGATGGCCAGCAGCAGCAAGGCCGCTGTTGCGGCCCCAAGCAGGGCGGCGCGCAGCAGCCGGCCTGCCGGTAGAAGCGGTCTGGAAAGGCTCTGCGTGTAGGTATTCATGGCTCAGCGGCCGGGCAAGGTGCGCCGGCATGCGGACTTCGTTGATGCCTGGCTTATTTGGCGAGGCCTTCGATCTTCAGCACCGCATTGGCAATCTGCTCCATGCCGTCCACCTGGCGGATGGAGCCTTGCAGGGCGTCGGCGTCCACGATCACGATGCGGCCGTTCTTGACGGCATCCATGTGCTGGGTGACGGGATCCTTCTTGAGGAAGTCCAGCTTTTTCTGATAGTCGTCTGCAGGAAAGCGGCGACGGTCCATGCGGGCAACGATCAAAATCGAGGGATTGGTCCTGGCAATCGTCTCCCAGCCCACGGTCGGCCACTCCTCTGCGGATGTGATGACGTTGCGCAAGCCCAGAGCTTGCATCATGTAGCCGGCCACGCCGTTCTTGCCGGCCATATAGGGGTCGGCGGCCAGGTCTGCGCTGGAGAACCACAGTGCGGCAGACAGGTTCTGGAGCCCGGAGGATTTGACCTTGGCCACGGCCTGGGTCTGGCGATTGCTCAGCTCTTTGACCAGGCTTTCGCCGCGGTCCTCGACATCAAAGGCCTGGGCCAGCTGGCGAATGCTTTTGTACAGGGCTTTCACGTCGTAGCTGGCAGTACGCGTGCCGTCCGATCCCACGAGATTGTTCTTGCCTTCGCAGTCGGCTGGCATGGCATAGGTGGCGATGCGCAGATCATGGAATTGCTCGCGCGTGCCCACCACGCCATCCTTGCCCACCATCCATTCAAATTGCGAAACCACCAAGGCGGGGCGCTTGCCGAGGACCGACTCGAAGCTGGGAATGTTGTCGGACAGGCGTGGCACCTTGTCGTTGACGGCCTTGAAGCGGGGCTGTACCGGGTTGAACCAGAGCGCTGTTCCGACAACCTTGTCGCCCAGGCCGAGGGCATAAAGCATTTCGGTGCCGGCCTGACCTATGGTGACCACCGAGGTGGGCGCCTTGTCGAGAGTGAGGGTGTAGCCGCAGTTTTGCAGCTTCACAGGAAAGTCGGTTGCATGAGCGGAAAATGCGGTAGCGAGCAGGGCAGTGCTGGCAAGGCTTCGAAGCAGCATCGGAATATCTTTCCAGAAGCGGCGAAAAGCACCTTGGAAGACATAGCAGGACACGCGCCTGAACTTTGCCCTGAGTGGCAGCACGTTAGCGGAGCGATGAAATGCTCACTTCCCGGGCACCCCGCCGGCAATGAATGGTTGGTGCTCTGGCAGGTCTCCTGACTGGCAAATCATCGCTGGCTCATCGCCTTCCCAAACAGATGTTCAGTGGCTGTGTGATGGCTGGCTCATTGCCTACAGTTGCGGGGGCAGTTCCATTTCACGGGCCGGCCCCGAAGGTGCCTGACCACTGGATTCCCTCATGCATTCGTCGCTGCGCACGCATGTTCTTGCGAAACCAAAGTTGCGGTAATGTAGCTGATTTTGTAGCAATCAGTCCCAAGCCAAGACGACGAATGAGCTCGGGTTGCCTCTCCATGCCCCGCTTGCAAGACATTTCCATCCAGCGCGTTCGTGAATTGCATCAGGTTCACAGCTTTTTGCAAAGCGCACGTGTTTCCATGTTCGGCGGGCGCATCGCTTCACTGGAAATTCCCGAGGATCTTCGCCATTTCGAAGAGACCTACCTATCGGGTAGCGGCTGCATGCTGGCGGCTCTCGATGCTGACCAAAGAGTGCAGGCCACGATTGCCTGCCGGGACTATGACGGCAGATTTGCGCAACTGGATTTCGGACCGCAGAAGGTGGTCGAGGTCGTGCGCCTGTTTGTCGCGCCGCAATTCCGGCGCTCAGGCGTGGGGCAGGCGATGCTGGATGTGCTGATGCGCCATGCTCTGGCCCAGCAGGTGCAGGTGCTTTATCTGCACACCCATCCATTCCTGCCGGGAGCTCTTGAGTTTTGGCAAAGGCAGGGCTTTGCGGTGATCGAGCGTGAAGAAGATCCGCTATGGCAGACCGTTCATATGCAGCGTCTCATGTGAAGCTTGAGAGAGCTGTCCAAGGCTCGGGCTGTCGACCGGGTCCTCGACCTGCGCATTGGAAGCGGGCGTGAAATCGAGCATGTCTGCGCCAGACACCGGGTATGAATTGTTATGATATTGATAATTCGATATCAATAAAGCAAGCAACTTGTCCTCTCTGTCTTCTCCACCAGCAAATGCTGGCCGTCTGCAATCGATCGATGCGCTGCGTGGTCTCGTCATGCTGTTCATGTTGCTCGACCATGTCCGTGAAACCTTTTATCTGCATTTGCAGATTCCCGACCCCATGGTGGTGGCGGACACTCCGCCCGGCCTGTTTTTCCCGCGCATGCTGGCCCATTTGTGTGCGCCGGTATTCGTGTTTTTGACGGGCCTGGGGGCCTATCTGTATGCCAGCCGGCATGCCGGTGCTGCTCAGGCGCGCACCGCGTCCGGCTTTTTGTGGCGGCGCGGCCTGTTCTTGGTGCTGCTGGAGGTGACGGTCGTCAACTTTGCCTGGACCTTCCAATTTCCTCCCGCCAAGATCTTTCTGCAGGTGATCTGGGCGATCGGTCTGTCCATGCTGGCCCTGTCGGTGCTGGTATGGCTGCCACGCAAGGCCTTGCTGCTGCTGGGGCTGGTGCTGATTGCGGGGCACAACCTGCTCAATGGTCTGCATTTTCCTGCGGGCCACGTGATGCATATACCCTGGGCGATCCTGCATGACCGTGGCTGGCTGGAGTTGGCCGGAGTGCAGCTGCGCACGTCCTATCCTCTGCTGCCCTGGATCGGCGTGATTGCTCTGGGTTACGGCATCGGTCCGTGGTTTGGTAAAGCCTGTGATTCGGCGCAGCGCCGCCGCTGTCTGCTGATGGCAGGCATCGCCTCCCTGTTGGGCTTTGCGCTGCTGCGCACGCTCAATGTCTATGGAGATGCGCCCTGGCTGGCCGGTGCGAATGCGCTGCAGACACTGATGTCCTGGCTCAACGTCACCAAGTATCCGCCTTCGCTGTTGTTCCTGATGTTGACGCTCGGTATCGGCTTGCTGCTGCTGTGCGCCTTCGAGAACGCCGCAGGCCGCACCGGGTTGCAAATTCTGGCCACCTTGGGGGCCGCCCCCATGTTCTTTTATGTGCTGCACCTGTACGTGCTCAAGTTCATGTACCTGGCGGCAGTGGCGTTCTGGGGGGCCAACCAGGGACAGTTGTTCGGACTGAGCAGCCTGCTTTGGCTATGGGTGATCGCAGCGCTGCTGGCCGTGGCTCTGTATCCCGCAGCAAGCTGGTTTGCCGCACTCAAGCAGCGCCGGCGCGACATTACCTGGCTCAAGTACCTCTAGGATCGAGCCACGGCACAATACTGCCTCCTGTCGCTATTGACCCAGCCTCGCCACGATGAACACCTCCAAGCAACGATCCACCAAGCAGCGCGCGGCCATTGAGCAGGCCATGGCAGAGGCCGGCAGGCCGCTTGCGCCACAGGAGGTATTGGAGTTGGCGCAGGCAACCTTGCCCGGGCTTGGCATTGCGACCGTGTACCGGGCACTCAAGGCGATGGCCGAAGAGGGATTCCTTCATGAGGTGCACCTGCCCGAGCGCACCCCCATGTATGAGGTGGCAGGGCACGGCCACCATCATCATTTCCAATGCACGGTCTGCCAGCGGGTGTTCGATGTGCATGCCTGCCCCGGCAATCTGGCGAGTCTGGCGCCATCGGGATTTCTGGTCGACAGCCATGAAATCACGCTGTATGGCCGCTGCCGTGACTGCGCAGCCTGACTTCGCTGTCCACAGGCCATGGCCTGCCTGCGGTGTCGGTACCCGAGGAGCGCAGCGGGTGAGTTGACCGCTGCCAACTGCTTCAAGGCAGCCGTTCGCAGATGGATTTCCGGTGGCGGCAAAGAGCGCTTGGATGGCGTTGACAACGCTTGATACTTCCAATGTCGAGCGCTTTGTTTGCATTCGGTGCATGGCCTGCGCCTTGTGCATCAGGCAGGTCTTTGCTCGCGGCTCGCGAATCAATCGTCCAGTGCTCTTCCGGCAAGCAGAGCATGGCAAATGACTGGCGTCCCGCCCTGCCAATCTATGGGTGACGAACAGGTGCAGAGCCTGCCTTGAGTCGGTTCCTGCCGGGCAGCCGCATCGCTTTCGGCAAAGTGGGGGCGTTATCCCCGCCAGAGCCCGGAGGCTCTTCGGGCAGGTCATGGGGCACAATCAATCACAATTGCTCCATACTGTAGTGGAGTGCTTGCCAACACGGTGGACATTCGAATGGCGCGCAGCGGTACTCTCATCAACCAGGTCATGTCGCATATTCGGGCTGGCATTGCCTCTCGAAGCATCTTGCCTGGAACGCGGCTGCCCTCGATCCGGCAGCAGGCCCGACTGCTGAAAATGTCGGTTTCCACCGTGGTGGAAGCGTATGAGCGACTGGCGGCAGAAGGCGCTGTCGTATCGCGCCCCGGTGCCGGTTTCTATGTCAACGGGCCCGTGGCGCCGCTTGCCTTGATGAAGCTGGGGCCGAGGCTTGACCGTGTTGTCGACCCCTTGTGGGTGTCACGTCAGTCGTTGGAGAGCGACCCGGCATCGCTGCGGCCCGGTTGCGGTTGGCTGCCGCCCACATGGATGTTTGAGGACGGGCTGAGGCGAGCACTGCGGGCACAGGCGCGGGGTTCGCTGTCGGAACTGACGGAGTATTCGACACCTCTCGGGAACCCGGCCTTGCGCCAGCTTCTGGTTCGTCGCATGGCTGCCACGGGTATCGATGCGTCACCCGAGCAGGTGATGCTGACGGAGTCAGGAACGCAGGCAATCGACTTGATTTTCCGTTTTCTGCTGAAGCCCGGGGACAGGGTTCTGGTTGATGATCCCTGCTATTTCAATTTTCATGCCCTGCTCAAAGCCCATCAGGTCCAGGCGATTGGAGTGCCTTACATGGCCCAGGGGCCGGATCTGTCCTTGTTCGAAAAGGCTCTTCAAGAGCATTCGCCGAGGCTATACATCACCAATTCGGGCATTCACAACCCGACGGGAGCAGCCCTGTCTCCACTCGTTGCACACAGACTCCTCAAGCTCGCTGACAGCTCCGAGCTGGTAATCGTGGAGGACGACATCTTTGCGGATTTCGAGAGCGCCCATGCGCCCAGACTGGCTGCGTTTGACGGGCTTGCACGCGTCATCCACATCGGCAGCTTTTCAAAGACGGTGTCGGCATCCGTACGTTGCGGATTCCTGGCTGCCAGGCCCGAGTGGATTGATGCGCTGGTCGACCTCAAAATTGCCACGAGCTTCGGTGGAGGCCGTTTGGCGGAGGCACTTATTCTGAAGACACTGACGGATGGCGGTTACAGAAAGCACATGGAAACAGTGCGTCAGCGGCTGTCGCAGGAGATGGAAAAGGTGGCCGGCCGTTTGCAGAAGATGGGGGTCAGGCCCGCCTTGATACCGCAAGCAGGCATGTTTCTTTGGTGCCGGCTGCCGCAAGGCATCGATGCCGCAGCGCTTGCGCGCACCTGTCTTCACGAGGGCGTGGTGCTCGCACCGGGCAATTCCTTCAGCCAGTCCCAGTCGGCCGGAGACTTTCTGCGCTTCAACGTTTCACAGTGCTCCGACGAGCGTGTTTTTTCTGTCCTGGCTCGAGCATTGAAGCGTCCGGATTTGGGCCGGATTCAGGACTAGGCTTACGTTCTGTACTGGTTTTTATTGAACACAGTTTCTTTAAACTGTGCTGTTTTGTGCATGGTGTGATGCACAGACGTCATGATGTACTCAAGGCTCAATTGAGGAGCCTTGAATGGAGAAAAGTACTGGCGGATGGGTCAACGGGATGATTGGCGTCGCCATCTTTGCCGGATCGTTGCCTGCCACTCGCGTGGCCGTCGCAGATTTGAATCCCACATTTCTGACATGCGCGCGCGCTGCAGTTGCAGCGCTTTTGGCCTGGCTGCTGCTGCTTTTGCAACGGGAGCGCCGACCATCGTTGGCCGATCTGCCATCACTGGCAATTACCGCGGCGGGCGTGGTTGTCGGATTTCCATTGTTTACAGCGCTGGCACTGCAGCACGTGACTTCGGCGCATTCCATCGTATTTGTCGGCTTGTTGCCGCTGTGTACCGCAGCCTTTGCCGTGCTCCGCGGTGGCGAGCGTCCTCGGCCGCTGTTCTGGGTCTTCTCGGCAGCGGGCGCTGCGGTGGTTGCAGGTTATGCGGCAATGGGAGGGGCGCAGGCATCCCTCACCGGTGATTTGCTGATGCTCGCCGCCGTCGTCGTTTGCGGCATGGGCTATGCGGAGGGCGCTCGTCTGTCGCGCAAGCTGGGGGGCTGGCAGGTCATCAGCTGGGCACTCATCCTGTCCTTGCCCGTGATGCTGCCTATTGCGCTGTGGACGACTCCGCCGGCCTTGGCGAATGTCGGCATGCGCGCCTGGCTCAGCTTTGCCTATGTGGCACTCTTCAGTCAGCTCATCGGTTTTGTATTCTGGTATCGCGGCCTGGCTCAGGGCGGCATAGCGGCAGTCGGCCAGCTGCAGCTGCTGCAGCCTTTTATGGGCCTGGGCCTTGCGGCTTTGCTGCTGAATGAGTCCGTGAGCTGGTCGATGCTTGTCGTGACTTTGCTTGCGGTGGTCTGTGTCTCCGGCGCCAAAAAGTATGCCTGATGGGCATGCCGCGACCATGGCATTCCAGGGCTGTCGATTGCGTGAGCAGATCGAAGCCATGGCTGGCGCCGATATGAGCCCCGCAGCGATTTGAGGAGCAGCAAAGTCGTTGCTGATTCATGCTTGCTCAAAGACCGCAGCGGGCTCAGCCACTACGACTATTCGAGCTTCAGGCTGCTTCGGCTTTTGCGGGCCAGTTCGACGAAGGCGAGGGCGGCCGGCGAGAGTTTGTCAAAGCGCAATGCGGCCAATGCTATTTCACGTTGGCAACGAGGCTTCAGCGGACGATAGACCACACCCGCAGGCGGGGCAGGCAGAGCCAGACGCGCGGCAATGGTGACGGCACTGCCTTGTGCGACAAAGCCCATCATGGAGGCGAGCTGCTCAAACCTGAATAGCGTTCTGGGTTCGGCCCCGTGGCTGGCCAGAAATGCATCGATGTGGGGGCCTGAGCCGGCGCTGGTTCGGATAAAGGGCTGTCCATGCAGGTCCATGGCGCCGATGGCGGATCGGGACGCCAGGAAATGCGTAGCAGGTATCACTGCCACCAGTTCGTCTTTGGCCAGGGTCAGGGTGTCGAAGCGCTCATCGGGCAAGGTGACAAAGCCCAGTTCCACGCGCCGCTCCAGCAACCATTGAACGACCACGCTGTCGGTGGCTTCCTCAATGTGCACCTCGACCAAGGGGTGCTCCTGCTGAAAGCGTGACAGTAGCTTTGGCAGCAGCTGCAGCGACGAAGTGGCGCCAAAGGACGCAATGTGCAAGCGGCCCCGGGCAATGCCGTGTTCTGCATCGGCTTCCTGCTGCAATGCCTCTTTTTGCTGAAGGATGTCGTTGGCACGGATGAGTAGCCGGGCGCCCACCTCGGTCAATGTTGCGGCAGCGCCTTCGCGCTTGACAAGCGTGACGCCCAGCTCTGTTTCCAGCTGTTTGATGGCATGGCTGACGCCACTTTGAGAGATACCGAGTACGGCCGCCGCGCGCGAAAAACTGCCCATCCGGGCGAGTGCGGCAAAGACTTCGAGTTGCGTGAATGTCATGAGTTTTTGCTCATTCGACGATGAGTTCCGATTAGCAGATAGTAGCTGGCATGAACACTTCACGAACCTCAACCCATGTGAGACTGATTGCCATGGCTGCCCTGTGGGGTGCTTCCTGGCCATGGGGGCGCATCGTCGCCCAGGCCATGCCCCCGCTGGCGGCAGCCAGCCTGCGCTTCTTGCTGGCCAGCCTTTTGTTGGTGTTGTGGCTGTATCGCAGCGGCCGCATGAGTGCATTTCGCACCCTTGGGGGGAGCCAATGGACGGGCCTGGCCTGTGCTTCCGCCGTAGGGGTGCTGGGCTACTCGGTGTTCTTTTTGCTGGCGCTCAAGACAGTGCCCGCAGGCAAGGCGGCTACGGTGGTGGCGCTTAATCCGGTGTTGACCATGCTTTTCGCAGTGCTGCTGTTTCGTGAACGCGTGAACACCGTCATGTGCCTGGGCCTGGGTTTGGCCGTCATGGGTACTTTGTATGCGCTCAGTGATGGCGCTCCAGCCGCTCTGATGTCTTCTTCTGGTGTCGGAGAGTGGCTGCTGCTGGGCTGCGCTGCTTGCTGGGTGGCGTACACCTTGATTGGACGCGTCGTGCTGACCAGCGTGGATGCGCTCACCGCGACAACGGTGACTGCCTGCATGGGCGCGGTGCTGTTGTTGGTGGCGAGTTTCGTGCTTGAAGGGGGCTCTGCATGGGCCGGCTTGTGGAAGGCGCCTGCTGCGGCCTGGTACAGCCTGGTGGCATTGGCGCTGGGGGCCACGGCACTGGCATATGCCTGGTTTCTGAAAGGCGTGCAACAGCTGGGTGCCGGAGTGGCTGCCGCATATATGGCCCTGGTGCCATTGTTTGGCATGCTGTGGTCCAGCCTCTGGCTGCAGGAGCCCGTCACAAGATCGTTGCTGGAAGGCGGTGCGGCTTCCATTCTGGGTATGTTGTTGATGAATGCGGGGCGTATGAGGATGGGGAGAGAAGTCCCTGCGGCGAATGTCTGACTTGCCGTGGATTCAGGCACTTGATGCAGCGCATTCGCCAATGCACCTCCGCCAGGGGTTTATATCCTGATGATTGTTGGGCTGTTCATGTTTTCTCGCGGTCGAGCCCATTGCTCTGCGAGTGACCCGAGGCGCCAGGGCCCCACCTCAGCGCGCCCTTGCTGTTCTCGTCCGTTTCGCGCAGCCAGGCGCAGCGAATTGCAGAAGTGAATCCGAATGTCGCCGGCTTCGGGGAATCGCTTGACCATCGACGCGGCAGATCAAGCGTCACGACGGGAGTCAGCGCCGGATTGCAGGCTCCCAACCGGATCAGGACATGCGGTCATCCGAGACCGTGGCAGGTAGACGTTGCAGGCCATGACCAAACCAGCCTATGTGTTCCGTCTGGCGCACATCGAGCTGGGGTACGTAAGGCTTGATGTCTATCACGGGGGTGCCGTCCAGCATGTCGTTGCCGCGAAAGCGCAATATGCGCTCATTCAGGTGCACCAGCTTCACGATGGACAGACCAATCCGGTTGGGCCTGGCCGGAGCGCGCGTGGCAAACACCCCGTGGCTCACGGTATCCATAAACGGCACGACTTCCAGCTTCTCCACGGCCTGATGCAGATGGGTGAGCAGGATGAGAAATTCAAAGCCTTCGATATCACGCAATCCTGCGGTGAATTCTTCGAAGATCTCCAGCTCGCCTTCCGCATCGGCCGCCGCCACGGTCTGTATCGGCATGCCCTGCGTGCTTTGAAAAGGGCTATGGATGATGCCAATGGGGCGTAGGGTGATGGTGTCTGTCATAGGCGGCGATCTCTTGTTTCCTAGTGTTATATTCCATCGAATATAACGTGCGCGCTGCAACACAGATGCCATCTTCTGCTGAAGTTCTGAATGTCGATTGCTATTACCGATAACGCCGGCCCCCTTGATCTGGATCGAAATCGAGGGCCTCATTTTTCGCGACGCGTCTTCGCTCGCAACCTGCTGGGGCTGGCCTGCGTGGCCACGCTGCTTGCCAGCACGCCCGCAAGGGCCGCCGAGACCGTACTGGTTGCCGCGATGGGAGGCTATCGCAAGCCGGTGCTCGAACTGATCGAGGCGTTTCGCAAGGAAACGGGAGTTGAAGCGCAGGCTGCCTTCGGACATATCAAGCAGATCGAGACCCAGGCCAGGCAGAACCGGGAAGTCGCCTTTCTGATTGGTGACAAGAGCCTGCTGGAGCCCACCGGACTTTTCAGCCGCTTCGACCGTCTCGGGACAGGCCGGCTGGTTCTGGTGGCCCGCAAGGGCAAGTCATTGAACAGCCCTGAGGATCTGAAAGACGCGGCCTTTGGCCGGGTTGCACTTCCTCATCGCACCCGGACCGTATTTGGCGGCGCAGCCGATGCTTGCGTGAAGCGACTTCACCTCGCCGATGCGCTGTCGTCCAAGCTGCTCGAGGTTGAAGGTGTGCCTCAAGTGGGGAGCTACTTGAGCTCCGGCGAGGTCGATGCAGGGTTTGTGAACAAGACCGAGGCGTTGGCGCTTGCCGGTCGCGCAGGCCCCATGCTCGAACTGCCCCAGAGTTGCTACGACCCCATAGAGATATCGCTCGGCACCGTCAGGGATCGTGCACTTACCGAGTCGCAGAGCCGGTTTCAGGCCTTTATGCAAGGCGACACTGCCCGGCGCATCATGACCGCCAATGGCCTCTGAGCTTTTGGCGGACTGATTTGCTCCCCGAGACCTGTGCCTGGACGTCCTTTCCGCTCACTCTGAAAGTGATGGGCTGGAGCGTGCTGCTGCAACTGACGCTTGGCGTCCCGCTGGCCTGGGTCCTGGCCCGCTGCCGCTTTCGCGGCAAGGCCTTGCTCGATGCACTGGTGACCTTGCCCCTCGTATTCCCGCCGATCGTCATTGGCTATGTACTGCTGCTATTGCTTGGGAGAGAAGGCTGGCTGCTCGCCTGGTTGCCGCCGGATTGGAGACCGCATTGGGTCTTCAGTGAAACAGGCCTGGTCATCGCTGCGGTGGTCGCTGGTCTGCCGCTGATGGTCAAACCTGCTCAAGCTGCCTTCGCCGAAATGGATGACTCATTGCGTGAGGTGGCTGCGACGCTGGGGGCACGACCTTGGCAAGTGATCATCAAGGTCGAGCTACCGCTGGCCAGGCTTGGCATCCTGGCTGGCCTGGTGCTGGCCGCCGGGCGGTCGATGGGGGAGGTCGGCATTTCGCTGATGCTGGGAGGCAATATCAGCGGGCGCACCGAAACCCTGTCGCTGGCTGTCTACAACCATGTGCTGGGGTCAGAAGCAGACTGTGCCAATGCGCTGTCCCTGGTGCTGGCCGGACTGGCCGCGCTGGCGTTCTTCTTGCTCCGGAAGTTCGAGCGGCCAATGGCGAAAGCAGATTGAGGCCTGCTTTCATTCCTCCTGCCAGCGTTACTCGCATGGCCGCGTTTACTTCGCTTGGAAACCTGTCTGCGGCATGTACTTCCGGGGAAGTTGCACAACGCTCAGTGGGGCTTTTGCGGCCCGGCAGCTGCTGTGCTGGGTACTGAATCGCGGCAGTCGTTGCGCTGGACCGGCTCTGGCACGCCCGGGCCCCAGACGGCTCTTACCGCATCGAGCATGGCAGGCTTTCGCGGCGGCGGGGCCACCGCCACACTGCCCAGGCTGATGAATCCTGCCAGATACTCCGTGGAATCGACTCCCAGTTCCGTGCAAAGCAAGGAGTCGAAGCAGCGCTCGCCGCTGAGCATGATGGCGCCATAGCCGAGCTGATGTGCTGCATTCAGGAGGTTGCCCAGTGCGCAGCCGGCTGCCAGGCATTGCTCACGCTCCGGCACTCGCATGCGCGGCTTGGGCGATATGACGAAAGCCAGCAAGGCCGGGCTGCGCGTGGCGTGCTCGCGGGCACGCTTGACATCCTCAGCGGAAGCCAGAGGGTCGCGCCTGAGCTTCTCCCGTTCAAACAAATCAGCCAGCTTCGCGCGGGAATCAGCGGGAAACACAAGCACGCGCCAAGGATGCAAGCCGCCGTGATCTGGTGCGCTCAGTGCAGCTTTGATCATCAGATCGATCTCTTGGCGATCTGGTCCCGGTGCCTCAAGCCGCTTCGGGGAGACGGAGCGTCGCTCCAGGAGAGGGGCAATCGCCTTCCTGCTATTTGAAGCGGCAAATACATGCTTGAGCGTGGAAAGCGCTTCGGACAGGTTTTGTGCCCAGGCAACAACCTTCTCGCCTTCAACCGTGAACCCGCGAAAAACTGCCCCTGTCTTGATCAGGGCACAGCCGTATTCGCGTTCGACGCCTGCCACTGCTTTCTTCAGCTGGGCTGGAGAGAGTTGACACGCGGCTGCTGCTGCCGCCCAGTCCTGCTGCCGATGGAGGGCCAGCAGGTAGGAAATGTGATCTTGCTGCACTAAAGCCCTCTACTCGACATGATCGTTGTGGAATACGAACAGGAATGGGGTGGTCGAACCAGCCCATGAACGGTGATTGGTGCCAGCGGGTTCGCCATGTCCTGGCGCATGGAGCGCGCATCTTTTCTAACTGATGTCTGTCTTCGCAGGGCTATGCCGGCTGGCGCATATCTTTCAGAAGGCAGCATTCAGTCATCAGCCCCTGAATATCGGATCAAAGGACGTAACAGCGGCTTGAGCGGGTCAGGCGTATTGTCCAGCTCGGACAGCGCATCGGCATGCTCATACAAGGCAGCGGCCACGCCGGCAGGGTAGGCCTGATGCCGGCCGGCCACTTCCAGGCGCGTGTAGAGCGCCGATGCAATGGCCTTGCGTTGCTCCGGTCGGTCGAGGTGAAGTCCCCATATGGACTCCTCCAGCAGTATTTCCAGCACCTGCAGTCGCTCTTCGAGGCTGAGTTTTTCGCTGCCCATATGGATCTCAATTCACGTAAGCGCAAGGGTTTGGAAGGCAGGAGCAACGGAGTGCAGAACAAGTCGCTGCACGCCCGGTAGAAGCAATCTGCCAGGTCGGCTTTCGTTATATCTCAGTATATATTACGAAGAGTTGAGCTTTGCTCCCTATGCCGGATGAAGACCTGTGACGTGGTTTGCTACTTGGGCCGCCGAACATGGTTCGATGCGTTCAGCGCCCTGTTGCCGCGCTGCATGGGCGGCACTGTGCGGTGAAGTTCATGCTGAAGTGATCGAGCCCAATGCAATGAGCGCTGCTTTGCATGCGGCCCATTTGGGCTCTGCACGATAACGCGGCATGCCGGCGACGGTGTTGCCAGCCAGCCAGCCTAGCTGCTGCGGACCATGGCGACCAGTTGGTCCAGATCGGCCTCGCAGGCCTTGAGAGCATGCTGCTCGATGCGCCGATACAAGGCGACGACCTGATGGCCTGTTTCGGTGAGCGCGGTACCGCCGCCATGAGAGCCACCGGTTGATGTGACCACCGCAGGGGTCTTCAGCGCCTGATTGATGCCATCGACCAGCAGCCAGGCCCGCCGATAGGACATGCCCAGGGATTTGGCCGCCGCAGCAATGGATTTTGTGTCGTTGATGGCTTCCAGGAGCTCGATCTTTCCGGGGCCAATGGCAATGATGTCATCTGCCATCACACGCATGCGAAGCTTCACCACTGGTGCAGCAAGATTGGAGCTTGAGGGTGTGTGAGACATGTGGTTTGAAATCGAGAACCGTGAAGTGACTGGACACGCAGTCTAACCATGCCGCCTAAGCGGGGCTATTGCACCGCACCATGAATGATCGGGAGGGGATGCATCTGCGCAAATTTCTGCCGAAAAGAGGGGGGTGCGACGACTCATTTTTCAAGGCGTCGGAGACTCGTCAGAGTGGCTGTCTTCGGGTGAACTTGAAAGAGCATCGCAGGATTCAGCCTTGCTGTTCGGCGCACGCAAAACCCATCTTCGCCGCATTGGTCACGCTGGAGCCGCCAAGCGTCAACAGCGTTTTGGTAACGCAGACAGGAAATCTACACTTGCCGCAAGGCCATGGATATCAAAAAGTGAGCGTGTAGCGCTCGACCAGAAAAGACTTCAGATACTTTTCATAGTGAAATGTATATAGAGAGTACGTGAAAAGCTCACTTTTTAATGAGATTAGCCAGGCGCAAGGCCTGAGACTGAAACTGACTTTTGCATGGCATGCCTCGTCTCACCGCCAGATGAGAAGCCAGTATCTGAACACTCTCGATCAAGGTGGGAAGAACCATGAAGCTGGGCCGGCACAAATATCGCCGAACAGTTCAATGCGCTGATTTCGAAGAGATGCATGGTTGCGTTGACTTAAGTCAGCAAGCATTCAACAGGGGCGACGACTTCCCGCTAAAAATATTACGCTGGTTCACTCACACTCTTCAGGAAGCGTCTTGTGTCAAAAATCACTGTGGAAAAATACGTGGCCGGAACCTTGGAAAACAGCTTTAGAGTCCCTTTATTCGCCGTGAATATTCTGGCTCAGCTTCTGCCTGCTTCCGCCAGCAAAGAGCTTGCAGGTCGGGGCATAGACCTTCAGGCCATTCTCAATGCCAAACAACAGGGCACGTCCTATCGATCTTCGGTTGAGGTGACGGAGGATGGCGTAGAAAAAACGGTGGTGATTACCGTTGCATAGGCCTCAGCGCTTGCACCGGCAGCTTGCCATGAGCCCACCTTCAGGGTGCCAGGAAGGCTTTATTTCTGGATAAAGCACGCCTCAGTCACCGCCTCGGCCAATCCTGCTTTTCATGTGCATCATGGCGTCTGTTCAGCAAGATTGGTATCCCTGGCCGCAACTGTGGCAACACTGAAGGAATCCGCAGTGCGTAACGCATTACCATCTCTGAGCGGTCATGGCGCATTCCACGCAAGGCACGCAATGGAGCAGCCTCGTGAGTCTGGACATTTGCAGGCCATCCTCTTGTTTGAGTCGGGCGTGAAAGATATGCGAGCTTGGGTGTGCCAGGCGCAATCCGTCTCCAGAGATCTCAAAGCAGTGGGAGATCCTGGTGCTGTGAAACGGGCCTTGGCTGGCCGACGTTCGCTTGCACCGATGATCGAGCTTTCCGTTATCAAGGTCTGATGTGGTGACATCTTCAGTTTCAGAGTCGACAGCACTCCCTGTTTCTCCTGAGAGCGGCTGGCGCTTCACGTTTGCTCATGTGTTGAACATTCTGAGCATGTGCGCAGCCTTGCTGCTGATCGTCAGCATTTCACTGGAGGCCTTTTCCGGTCAGGTCTTTGTGGCGGGAACAGTGTATGAACGCATCCAGCTGTGGGTCTGTCTGTACTTTCTGCTCGACTTCTTTTTGCTGATGCTGTTGGCGCCTAAAAAGATGCGTTTTCTCTTGCGCCACTTTTTGCTGGTGCTGCTGTCGATTCCTTATCTGAGCCTGATTCAACTGTTCTCACTGTCGTTCTCGGCTGAAGTTCTGTATGTGCTGAAGTTCCTGCCCATCATGCGTGGCGGGGCCGCCCTGGTGGTACTGGTCAAAATGGTGGTTGCCAACAGGATCACGGGGCTCTTTGTAGCGTACCTGGTGAGTTTTTTCTCCGTGGTTTACTTCCAGACGCTGATCTTTTTTGTTTTTGAGAACGGAGTGAACCCCCTGGTAAAGACCTACTACGACGCGCTGTGGTGGGCTTCCATGACGGTCACCACCGTGGGCTCCAACATCGTCCCCGAGACAACTCTGGGCAAAGTCTGCACTGCGCTGCTGGCGACATGTGGAATGACGATCTTTCCCATATTCACGGTCTACATCACCTCCCTGGTGCAGCGTATGAACCAAAGCCGATAGCGCATTTGTCCTGTCGGTGAGGAGCAAGGCGCGGGGGCAGTTTCAGGCCAGCACAGGCATGGCCAGACCGTTCGTATGTCAGCTTAGGTGTGGCCCTGTGCTCCGGTGCTGCACCCAGGCATCTCGCGCGATGCATCTCTCTCATTGGTGGAATGAAGGCGCTGTCCATGCACGCCGGTTAGCTCAAGCCAGAGCCGCTGGCATTCCTCATTCCTCATTCCTTGGTGCCGGGCCGGCTGTGGCTTCGCCAATCGGCGCGTCTTGCTTTCTGGTCGCTCTGGATGGTGGACACCCGGGGCGTCTTGAGTCTCGAGCGGGTTCCAACCTCTATGGGCTACTGAAATGATGAACCCCGCACAGGGCCGGGTTCTAAGGTACTGCCTAGTGGCTTGCGGCCGCTTATCGAGAAAGCGATCTTGATTCTGGCGGGGCTGTGTAGCTGCTCCCAGTTCGATGTGTGGTGACATGGTGCTTGCTTATCCAGTCATCACATGGCTCTGCGTACGGGGCAGCCGGTATCGGCAGCGAGGCGACGGCTGGGCCTGCCTCGGTCTGCTGGAGCGCTGCGCCTTCTTCAACTGACTCCCCCTGTTCGAAGGGTTCAACAGCTCTTTGTGCTCAAGGGCCGGCTGCCGCCTGGGCGTGAGTTGATGAGTTGCAAGCCACATCCTGCGCCTGACATTGCCTGAAACGGGAAAGAGCCCACCGTCACCATGGACGGTTTCTGTATCACCTATGAGACAAGATGTACTATCTCTATTTAGTTACAAAAGATACATAAAGACACGTTATTTTAAATAACGCAGATTGTTTTTTCTTGTCAATAAAGGATAGCTATGGGCTTTTTGAAAGATATGAAACTGAGCAGCATGCTTGCCTTTGGATTTGCAACTGTGATCTTGATTGGCTTCCTGGTCGCTGCTTATGCCCGGCTTCAGTTGGTACAGGTCGGCGAGGAAGTCCAGGTGCTTTCGCAGGAGCGTGTGGCCAATATGCTGCTGTTGCAGGAGTTGCGAGACGATATCGGCCTTATCGAGCGCCAGGTGCGCAACTTGGCCCTGCTGACAGACCCAGCTCAGGTGGCCGAAGAACACGCCCGCTACACCAATGTGCGCAAGCATGCTGCGGGAGTGATTGAGCGACTGCGTACCAACCTGAAATCGGCGGAGTTGCGTGTCCACATGCAAAAAGTGGAGCAACTGCGTCCCGCCTACATTGCGGCCCTGGACAAGTCGGCACAGATGGGCCTGGACAATGATCAGGAGGGCGCACGCGACCTGATCCTGGGCGAGCAGCGTCAGCTGCAGCGCCAGTATCTCGAAGCCCTGGATGAAATGATCGCCTACCAGCGGCGAATGACCTCCGAAACAGCCGAGTCCTCAGCCAAGGATGTGATGGCTGCCAGTGCCGCCTTGCTTGTTATGTCCCTGCTTTCGGCTGTATTGGGGGTGACGGTGGCCTGGGCTATCACGCGTCGTGTCAAGGGGCAGCTTGGCGGCGAGCCGGCTTATGCCGTGCAGATCGCGCAACAAGTGGCTCAGGGCAATTTGGCCGTGAATGTGGAGCGCCGCGCGGGCGACGAAACCAGTGTGCTGGCTGCCATGGACCAGATGCGCGGCCGTTTGGCTCAAATCGTGGGCGAGGTGCGGGCCAGCAGCGAATCCATTGCAACAGGTGCAAACCAGATTGCGACAGGCAACACAGACCTGAGCCAGCGTACCGAAGAGCAAGCGTCCAACCTTGAGGAGACTGCGGCGTCCATGGAAGAAATGAATTCCACGGTGCGCCAGAATGCCGACACCGTGCGCACGGCCGCTCAGCTCGCAAATGCCGCCAGCTCGACGGCAGGCCGTGGTGGTGAGGTGGTGCGTCAGGTCGTGCGCACCATGGAAGACATCACTGCCAGTTCGCGCCGCATTAGCGACATCATCGGTGTCATCGACTCCATTGCCTTTCAGACCAATATTCTGGCTCTCAATGCCGCAGTGGAAGCGGCCCGTGCCGGTGAGCAAGGGCGTGGTTTTGCCGTGGTCGCCAGTGAGGTTCGCACCCTGGCCCATCGCTCGGCACAGGCTGCCAAGGAAATCAAGGATCTGATCGGTGAAAGCGTGTCCAAGGTTGACGCCGGCGCCCATCAGGTGGATCAGGCTGGCACAACCATGCGGGAAGTCGTCGAGCAGGCTCGGCGCGTTGCCGAACTCCTGGACGAGGTGGGTGCGGCCACACAAGAGCAGGTACAGGGCATCTCTCAGGTCAATGTTGCAGTGAACCAGTTGGACCAGGTCACGCAGCAGAATGCGGCCCTGGTAGAGGAATCCTCTGCCGCTGCCGACAGTCTCAGCAGCCAGGCCGCACGTCTGGTCGAGTTGGTCAGGGTCTTTCGTCTGGGTGGGGCAGTCACTGACACTGCGGCTCCCGTGCGCCCAAGCGCGTCCGTGACGGTGACGCAGCAACAGGCGAAGACACCTGCTACTTCAGCTCATACATCCGCCATGCCACGCGTTGTCACCAAGGCTACGATGCTGGCGCCCGCCGCGGCACCTGCACGGGCGCCCAAGGAACCCGTAGCGTTGAGCGGTTCATTGGACGACTGGGAGAGATTCTGACTCACGGGCTGACCTGGGCTGGCTGAAGGCCAAGGAGTGCAGCAAGGCGCCTTGTTCCTGGTTTTCAGTTCTGGTTCAGGGCCTGGCTCGAAGCAGAAGCCCGCCGACGGCTTCAGCAGAGCCCGGCAAAGATGGATGGGCCTTCTCGGCACCGTGCCGATCCAGTCGGCGCGGTCCGGTTTGGCCGCGTCCTTGAACTCCCGTTTCTCCTTCTTGCCTTTTCTTGACCTAGGCTGTGTTGCAAGAGCCATGAATTGTTGGTGATTGCCAGTGGCGTGCGTGGAATTTCATTTGGACAAGGAAAAAGCCCGCGAGCGGCTGCTGCGGGCTTGAATAGAGCGCCGACGACCTTGCGGGTCATGCCTGGGGAAATTGGTTGAGGGAGGGAAGGCCCAGGCTCGGCAAAACTGTTGGATTGCGTCGAATTCTGCTTGAGGCCTCCGGGGCAAACAAGACGAGTTCGGCTTACCTAAAAGTGGTGATGTACTGTCTGGCATGGCCACTGTCGCTCACGACGCGGAATCTGCTCCGCGCTCTCAATCGACTGTCGCCTTGGCCTACTCCTAAGCGGCCCTACCTGTTCCAGTCGTCAGGCAGGATGGCTCCACTCAGCTTTGCGCAGGCGCGCCACAGTTGCCGCATGCTGGTTAATTGTTCACGTTTTTCATCTTCAAGGTGAGTGCCATCTTTGGTTGATAAAAAAAAGCGCCTCATTTGAGGCGCTTTTGCCGAGCGAGTGACTGGGTCAGCGCTGCTGCTGCTTGAAATCCAAGCCTTTCTGTACAGCATCTCGCATGCGCTGGTCCCGCTCGTCGCCAGAAACAGGCTTGCTGAGGCGGTCCTCAATTTTTGCTTCGGACTCAGGGAATGCAGGAAGCTCTGAGCGAGTGGCAGCGCCTTTGGGCAGGTATGAGGGCTGTGCCTGGAAATACACAAACAGGACCGCAACCGTTGCCGGCAGAATCCAAACCTTCTTCAGCCACCAGCTCAAGCCAAGACCTGCTGCCGCGATCGCGAAAGGCAGAAGGTTGAAGAGCAGCGTCATTTGCCAATACTCACCATGGGAACCGCATCACCCAACGTTGTGGTGGGTAATTGACCATTCCACTTTTCGATCCAGGCACGGTCATTTTCCAGCTTGCGCAACTGAAGAACCCGACTGTCTACGGATTGAGCCAGCACTGTCTGAGACATGGCTTCGGTTTCCGCCTTTTCCTTGTCAATCGCTCGCTGCAGACGGGCTTCTTGCAATTCGCGCTCTAACTGCGCTTTGGAGATCGCCAACTGGGCTTCTTCTTTTTGGATCGCTTCGCGGCGCTCTGCAGCTGACTCCTGCGCATCCGTGATGATTTTGGGGTACTTCAGATTGGTGATACCCACAAAGCGAACAGAGAATGGGGTCAACGATTCGATGGCCTTGCCAAGCTGTGTCCGCAAGTCAGAGTTGATCTTTTCATTACTCGAAGCGATTTCACTGATAGAGAGCTTGCTCAGGTATTCGCGTACCTCGGCTTGAATGATTTGGCTGGCATATGTGCGATACACCTGCTCGTTTGCAATAGTGGAGATATCTCCCGTCACCTCTGTGGGCGCGACAGCATTGAACAGCTCAGCCGTTTTCTTGGGATTAATGCTCAAGGTCGCGCGAATGGTCACTTCCAGGTTCAGCTTATCTTCAGGTATGAAGATGTTCATGCTCTCCTGATAGGCCTTGTCTGATACATCCAGCAAGACTAGGCGATCACAGTATGCCCAGCACTGGCCCAAGCGAAATTTGGACGTGGGGATCAGGCTTTCCTGATAGCCATCTTTGGTCATGATCTTGCCAACATGTGCAGGTGGAACTTCCACTTTTTGACCGCATGCTCCTAATACAAAGGCGGCAGTCACCGCTGACAAACTGATTCTGTGCTTCTTCAATAAATTCAAATCGAGCCGCCTCCTTCGCAGCTGTAAAGCCGAGATTGAAACAAACTGCAGCTGTGTATGCAAGGCTCTCGTTTGAAGTCCAGGATATTCAGAATGGCTCGTTTGGCACGGCGGGGTAGGGTATAAGCCTGCCGCAGGCAGACAAAGTGCTCACGTTTCAGAATCTGCGGACACAATCAAACCACCTTGAAGGTGGCTATAAAAAGCCCGCTCAGGGCGGGCATGGGTTAATCAATGAAACCGAGGTCGCGCAGCGCTTCTGTTTCCTGGGTGTACTCAGCATCTTCAATTAGCAGCACGCCGTCAGGCTCATAAACATTGCGCTGGGGCGCACCCATGGCCCGTTCAATGCGTTCGATCTTGTAGCCGTGCCGCTCCCATATTTCGGTGGTGTTGATACGTGTCATTGGCCCACTCTACTCAAACCAATGCTCTGCGCGCCAGGCTCTGGTTTGAACCCTGATTTCGTCCAGGAGCTGGCGCTGCTTTCGCGGATATATCGGTCATATGTGCGTGGCTGACTCCTCAAATCATCGGTCAGTTTTGATTTCGTACCGTCTTTCCAGCGACTCTCGCGCTTGCTTGTTGGGGGCTGTGTTCGCCCCTAGTCATCCGGCCTGTTCATCTCGCCATTTCGTGCGCGATCTTTTTCGCAACGTCTGGCTGCCTGGTCGCGATGCTCTTGCTGGCATCGATTCAGATGTGCTCTGGTCCGCATATACCCGCAGGAACTTTTTGTTTGGAATTGCCGTTGTGAGCAATTGATAACGTGTAAGGGTATCTACCACATAGATGCCCAAACTAGTCCCACGGCAGTCAACCTTAACAGCGTTTACCTTTGAACCAAGGCCGCAGTTCGTGGCCTTGTTCATAAGGAGAACATCATGAATACTGATCAAGTCAAGGGCACGTTGAAGGACGCAGCAGGTAAGGTTCAGCAGAAGTTTGGTGAACTCGTTGACAGCCCTGAACAGGAAGCCAAGGGCATCGCAAAACAGGTTCAAGGCACTGCCCAGAAGAAAGCTGGTGACTTGAAGGAGGCGATTCACGACGCGGCCAAAAAGTAAGCAACTCAGGTTGCAATGAACACAGCCCGCTTGGTACGACAGCGGGCTGTATTCATTCTCTGGTCAAGGTGTAGGCCACTGAATAAAGATTCATGCTGTAAATTTATACATATGTGCTAGAATACCTTGGTCGGGGAAAGAAGCTGGCGCCTAGGAATGGTGGTCGGCCCCCGACGCGGAATATCGCGAGGTGGAGCAGTCTGGTAGCTCGTCGGGCTCATAACCCGAAGGTCGTTGGTTCAAATCCGGCCCTCGCAACCACTCAAAGCCCTGATCGGAAACGGTCGGGGCTTTTGCCATCTGGCTGTCATATCTCGAGCGCAAGATGCGTGTCGCTGGGCTCAGGTTGAAGCACTGAAAAATGGCTTGACCCCTGGCGCTAATTCCCAAGCCTCGGTCATCGTGCCGAGGCTTTTTTGTTGGCTCGGTGCGCTTGCAGGTGCGGCTGTCGGCATTCGGTTTGACGGATGCGTTGTGGCTCCTGAGCGACATCCACGGCCAGCGCTGTTTCATGTCCAAGAGCGTGTGATGCCTGAGTCATCATTGAAGAGCGAGGCGCACCGCCGTCGCCTGGGTGGCACCGGGTGAACGGGTGCTGGCGCTGAGAGCGAGACCACTGGGTTTGGCATAAAGGCCACTGGGTGGCGAGCGCAATCCCTCCCATGCCGCAGAGCATTGTCGAAAACAGACCGCAGGCACCGAGCCCGACCCATTATTGGGCTCGTGGTCATTGGATATGGCGTGGAGAGGTGGGCAACTGGTTCTGGATCAAGGGCCAGTGGCACCAGCATCAAAGCTATCCAGTCCTGCAAGCCGCCTTGCGACGGAACTGAGCGGCAGCCTCTGAGTTCAGTGGCCGACTCCGCAGACTCATTGTTTGCGATGGGCCTTGGCAATCCCGGTCGGCTGGCAGCTCAGTCAATCTGCCGTGATTTTTCGTTCACGGATGATGCGACTCCACTTTTCATTCTCTGTCGAAATGAATTTGGCTAGTTCTTCACGTGAGGTAGGGGCTGCAGTTTGACCGTGCTTGAGCAGGTTCGCCCGCACGTCAGGCGCATTCAGTACCTTTACGAGTTCAATGTTCCATCTGTCCAGCAATGGCTTGGGTGCTTTTCCAGGCGCAACGAACGCATACCAATTGGTGGCATTGAAGCCGGGATAGGACTCTGCAACGGTGGGTACATTGGGCAGGTAGGCCGGGCGTGTCAGACCGGTGGTCGCCAGCGGAATGAGCTTGCCGGACTCGATATGCGGCAGTGCCGTAGGCGGCGCGGCATAGAAAGAGCTCACGCGTCCTCCCAATACGTCCTGCAAAGCCGGTGCTCCGCCCTTGTAGGGAATGTGAACCGTATCGATCTTGGCAATGTCGTTCAGCAATTCTCCCGCCAGGTGAGCTGCAGAGCCGGGGCCCGTGGAGGCAAAGTCCAACTTGCCCGGTTCGCGTTTGGCCGCGGCGACAAACTCTCCCAAGGTTTTGATGCCTTTGCTTGCAGGCACGACAAGAACATTGGGAAAGGTCACGCCCATGGTGATGGGGGCGAGATCTTTGAGAGGGTCGTAGCTCACTTTCATGAAGTGAGGTGAGATGCTCAAGGGGCCGATGGAGCCAAACAACAAGACGGAGCCATCTGTGGCCCCATGAGCGACCTGGGCATGTGCCAGGTTGCCGCCTGCGCCAGGTTTGTTATCTACGACCACGCTTTGGCCGATGTTTTCGCCGAGTTTCTTGGCAATGATGCGGGCCGCGATGTCCGCCGAGCCACCGGCGGCAAAGCCGACCACCATGGTGACGGGCCGTTTGGGCGGGAATTCCTGGGCGTAGGCGCCGGCAAGCGGCAGGCAGGCTGCCAATGCGGCAGCCAGGACGAGAGGGCGTCTTTGCATGTTGTCTCCTGGTCGAGTCGTAATCAACTCTGTGCAAGCAGCCATCGTAAATTTCAGAGACTATTCTGTGAATTGCAAGATATAGGTAGACTATTGCATGCAGCGCATCAAATTCGATATCTCCGAGTTGCAGGCCTTTGTAGCCACTGCTGAAAATTCAAGCTTTCGTATCGCCGCAGAGCGCCTTTGCCTATCAGCGCCGGCGTTGAGTCGAAGAGTTGAGCGCCTGGAAGACGCTTTGGGAACCAAGCTGCTTGAGCGCACAACCAGACACGTTCAGTTGACCGCAATTGGCCAAGAGTTCCTCACTGAAGCGCGCGCTGCGCTAGAGGGGCTTGAGACTGCAGTGCAGCGGGTTAACGATCAGACCCTACCTCGTCGGGGATCGGTGACAGTGGCTTGCATCCCATCGGTTGCAAACCATCTCCTGCCTAATGCACTGCGTGCCTTTGCTGCCGAGTACCCGGAAGTCCATGTCATTGATGAGAATGCAAGCCATGTCCTGGATGCCGTAGTACGAGGTCGAGCAGATTTCGGCGTGAGCTTTACTGGAAGCCAGGAGCCCGGAATCCAATTCGAGACCTGGACGCGTGAGCGATATGTGTTGGCGATGCTGCACAGTCATGCATGGGCATGTCGCGCAGAGATTGCATGGACCGAACTCGCCGGAGAGCGCCTCGTATCGGTATCGCATCAGAGCAGTAACCGCCTGCTTTTGGACCAAGTCATGGCGGGCTTGCCGGATCAGCCAATGGCCTGGTACGAATGCAACCACGTCACCGGCGCACTCGCTCTTGTAGAGGCCGGGTTGGGCATGGCAGCCATTCCTCAGCTTGCACTGCCAGAGAGTCATTCGAAGATCCGTGGTGTGCCGCTGACCGAGCCTCAGTTGTGGCGCACTTTAGGCTTGATAAAGAAGCGAGGGCGTGTGCTTAGTCCTGCCGCTGAATCTCTGAAGACTCGCTTGCTCGCTGCCCATGTGGATCTCTGAATCTCCATGCTGTTGATTTCCACCTAGAAGAGATGCGTCAGCCCCAAACACACTGGCCTGCAATTTGCCAGAAACTCTCAAAAGTGGGGATACGTGGAGGACGTCAAATGGGGGCTACTCATAAAGCTTGAGCCCACTTCGTGAACGCATCCAAGCGACGCTGCATATCTCTTCGGTAGAACACAGCGATCAATGGTTCAACGATCCATCCTAGAAGAGCAGGACGGGCCTTGAAGTTGTAGATAAAGCGAACTTCCGTCTTTCCGTCCTGCAGCGGTTTAAAGAGCCACGTTCCACCGAAATTGCTGAGGATCCATGGCCCCTTGGTCATTTGGACCGCGGCGTGCGTAGGGGGAGAAAACGCTATGTACTTCGATTCCATGACTGAGCCACTTCGATTCTTGCAATAAGACATGATGCCAACCGCCGCAGTTTCATGGCCCCCAATGAGGTATGCCTCGCAAAGATATCTATCCCATTCGAGTCTGCGTGTGTAGTCCTGAGAAAGCCAGAAGAGCATTGCAGCTGGCTTTGCGATGATGGAGGAAACGAAGACGCGCATATTCTGAGGGACAGTTCAATGCAGACGAAAGCTGTCGCTGGCGATGCCTCCCAATATTTGAGTGGGCTTGAGCTTGGAATTCAGTCCCAGCGATGGCTTCTGAGCGCGAGCAGAAGTGGGAGATCAACTGCTTCAATCGATGACTACAGGCGAGTTGTCAAGTCGCCACTCCAAACTGGCGCACCTAGATAGTGATCGTGCCTGTCAAATAACGAGCACAGTGACCGGCCACTTTGACGTTTGAATCGGTCACCTCGCAAAACAGGGTGCCTGTGCGCTGTGATGCCTGGTGCGCAATCAGGACCTTCTTATGGAGTTTCTCGGACCAGTATGGAGCAAGTGCTGCGTGTATGGAGCCGGTAACCGGATCTTCATCACCGCCGTTTGCCGGCCAGAAATAGCGGCTGACAAAATCGTAGGGCGCACCAACATCCGCAGGTGCCGTAACCACCACGTCCAATGGGCCCAAAGATTGGAGCAGTTCCAGGTTGGGTTTGACCGACCGGACGCTGGCTTCGGACGTATAGACAGCCATATAAGCCTGTTGATTCACCCAGACATTGTCGGGCGAGGGGCTTAGACCTTTGAGCAGGGCAGCAGGAACTTCGCTCAAGTGGCGCGCATCTCGGCGTGGGAAAGTCATAACGATGCGTCCCGTGTTCTCTTGTGTAGCGGTGACGTTGCCGACTGCCGCGGCCCAGAATGTGATGTTGCGTAGCTCTGGGTCAGCTTCAAAGAGAACAAAGGCGCTGGCTAGCGTTGCATGGCCACAGAATGCGATTTCCTTGAGCGGAGAGAACCACCGGATCTCATAGGCATTTCGCTCAGCGCTCCAAACCAGGAAGGAAGTTTCGGAGAGGTTGTTTTCCGTCGCGATGGCCTGAAGTGTGGGTGCCGCGAGCCAATCTTCGAGCAAGACAACTGCAGCCTGGTTGCCTTTGAACTGCACGGATGTGAATGCGTCAACGATGTGGATGGGAAGTTGCATGGTGAACGGGCCGATGAGGCGATTTGGGTGATCTGCTTGGTGCATGAACTTGCAACTGCGCTTGCTGACCCGCACTGCATCATTCCTGCGCCCAGCATGATAGTCGGGCCAACCAGGCTCTCGAGCGCTGTATTGCGAACGTCTGCTGTTGGCCGCCAGTATCACTTTTTGCCCGCCACCAATAGCAGCCTTTGAGCAATTGGCTGATGCCGGTCGAGTGACCGTTGTCGTGTAGCGGATCAAGCTCACCAAGCCCGCCAAAAGCCGACTTGAGAAACACATAACGAGCGACTGCCTGCACTTCGAAGGACTCCGCTTCGAGGCCGCGACCCTAGACCGTTCCACAAGGTCTGAGGTCAAGGGCAGGGTTTGCCAAGACAGCCAGGCGCACTTGTATCAGTTCCAGCAGCGCCCTGACACGCCCCGTCACGGAATGGCGATGGCTGTATGCCCCCAGCAATTGCAAAGGTGCAGGACGGAGGTCCAGTGGTACTTCCTGCAATCGGCCCGCAGCAAGGTCTTCCTGGCAAGGATAGGCCGCCACAATCGCGAATCCTATGCCTTGCCGTGCGCCAGCCACGGCCAGTTCTCCGCTGTTGACGCGGTAGCGGCTGCGGACCGGTACCTTGACGATTTCGCCCGCAGCATCCTGAAACTGCCAGGGCTGGCCCTTCAGTGCACTGAGGGTGGTGATGCAGGGCAGAGACTTCAGTTCGCGCACATGGCGTGGCATGCCGGTCCTGGCCAGCAAGGAGGGGGCGGCAACCACGATGCTGGGCAGTGTGGCCAGTTCGCGGGTGATGAAAGCGCTGTCCTCCTGATGGCCCCGGTGGAAGATGATGCAGAGATCAACGTCCTCTCGAAGCACCTCCAGTCCTGTCATCCGGGTATCGCATTCGAGCTCGATGCCTGGATGGAGGCTACAGAATTCGGCGAGGATGGGAGCAAGCAGTCTTGGTGCCTCCCCGGGCATGCATATCTTCAGAGGGCCACGCAGTTCTCGCCGTACCGCAGCAAGCTCATCCTGCGTGGCAAGCAGCGTGTCGAGCAAGGGCTTTGCGCGTTCGTAGAGCAGCCGACCGGCTTCCGTCATGCGCAGATGGCGGGTGCTTCGCTCCAGCAGGCGTGTGCCGAGCTTGCTTTCCAGTGCGGCAACGTGGCGGCTGACGTTGGACGAAGGCATGGCCAATAGACGCGATGCGCCAGCAAAGCTTTGCTCATCAACAACTGCCGCATAGACGCGGACAGTATTCAGATCAAGTGCATCGCGCATTGATTATCCCGATTGAGGTATGAAAACGTCCCAATTTTGCATGCTAGTTCTCTGTGGTGGCGAAATCTAAGATGCTCTTTTGCCCGATGTGAAGGGGTGGAGCGTGCACCGGTCACTGTATGAATAAGGAGATCTTCAGCGTGGAAATTGGAATACTTGGCGGCGGCATTGCGGGCCTGAGCGTGGCATTGGCTTTGCGCAAGCAGGGTTACAACCCTAGGATCTATGAGCGCCGTGCGGGGCCGGCAACCATGGGGGCTGGCGTGACGCTCTGGCCCAATGCCAGCTTTGTGCTGGAAGAACTGGGACTGCTGCAAGACATCGACGCCATCGGCGGTCGACCGCTGACCATGCGTCGTCAGGATGCTGCGGGCAATGCATTGGGGGGGCTCGATATCGGTTTGCTTGACCGGGCGATGGGATACCCAACCTACACGGTGTTGCGCAGCCATTTGCAGGAGGTGTTGCTGGACCATGCGGCACGGGCGGGGATTCCGGTGGAGTTCGGGCGCCGGGCAGTGGCCATTGAGCTGGATGCCCATGGCAAAGCCGTGGCGCATTTCGAAAATGGCGCGAGCATCCGCCCGGATCTGCTCATTGGCGCCGACGGCCGCATGGAGTCGGTGGCGCGCAAGTTTGTCGCGGGTGACAACACACCTGTCTACCAGGGCTTCGTGAACTGGATCGGCGTGGCGCAAGCGCCGCATGCGCTGGTGGACGACATTTCGATTCAGGATTTCTGGGGGGCGGGCGAGCGCTTTGGTTGCGTGCCAATTCGACCCGAGCTGGTGTATTGGGCTGCGGCGCAGGCGCGGCCCCTCTATGAGGCCACGCCCACTGCAGATATGCGCAACGAGGTCGAGAAGCTGTTCGCGCAATGGCCTGAGCCGGTCTCGGCAATCATCCGGGCCACGCCCGAAAATGCCATCCGGCTGATTGCGGTGCATGACCTGGAGCCGCTGCATACATGGAGTCGATCGAATGTGCTGCTGGTCGGGGATGCCGCACACGCGCCCTTGCCGACGTCGGGGCAAGGCGCCTGTCAGGCGCTCGAGGACGCATGGCATCTGGCCCGATGCCTGGATAGTGCGAGCGGAGACCTGGAAGAGACCTTCCAGGCGTTTACGAACATTCGCGCTCCCAAAACGACCAGGCTGGCGGAACAGGGCAGGGTCTTCGCACGCGGCTTGTTCGCCATGGATCCTGAAACCTGTCGCATTCGCAACGAAAGAGCCAAGGCGTCCGATCCTGTGCGTGACGTGCAGATCCTGGCAGTTGGATGGGGACAGGGGCTACCGATGCTGGATGGCGCAGATAGCACATCAGCGGAGGGCGGCGGCGTTGGCAGCCTGTACCGCATTGAATGACGGGTGTCCGTTATGCAACTGGGCGTGCTGCAGTTCGGCAAGCGGTATCCGGACGGCCTGCTCCAACTACGTCCTTACGCATGTACAGTAAATGCCTTTGGAGACCGCTGAAATCCAGCAGTGAAAGCAGTTTGTCCTCATGAGCAAAGCAAACTCCGCACAGTCCGTTCGTATACGAATACTGGTGGTCGATACCCCACCTGAAGTCTGGTTCGCAGTGCAGCGCGGCAAGTCGGACTTGCTCGATCCATTGGACGGTCAGCAAGAGCCTCTTCGATTCGAGTTCTCGCTTCGCTTGGGATCGCCCCTCGCAACGGGCGCATTCAATTTCCTGGGTGAGTTCGCGCAGGGCCCATCTTCCGAACGTTTCGTTTACATCAATTCCGGCACTCTTGCGGGGCAGGCTGGCTCGCCCTGGACTCGTCGCGCCAAGCTGAAGCTGGCGTCTATTCCCCAGGAAGTCGTTGACGCCGCACTCTCCTCTGGAGGAGTCATTGAGGCACGCGTTCAGGGGACGATGGGAGACGGCGGCCCTGTTTGCGCTTCGCTGAAGCCGCATGCAGTTGTCTGGGCGGTAGCAAACGATGCGGCCTAGCCTTCGATCAATCTGTTCGTGCATGCTTTCTCCAGAATGAGAAAAGCCCGCTATTGCGGGCTGTGAGTGTTGGTGGCGGGCGAGGCCGATGTTCGACCTGCGCCTCCTTTGGAGGCTAGTCTGGTTTCGTTGTCTGTTTGGATTGGCTGTTTTTTGTCAGCATGGGAATCACGCTCAGGATAAGAAGCGCAAAGATTGTGCTGATGACTGCTGTTGCCTCTTCACCGAGTCCTGCGCATACGCCGATGGCAGCCGTGAGCCAAAGTCCGGCTGCCGTGGTCAGGCCCTTTACATGAGGAGCTGAATTCTCACCATCAGATTTAAGGATCGCCCCGGCGCCGAGAAAGCCGACGCCAGTGATGACCCCTTGCACTACTCGTGCAGCATTCGCTGTATCCACACCAGACTGCAGCGACACCAGCACGACCAAAGATGATCCCATTGCCACCAGCATATGGGTGCGTAAGCCAGCAGCTTTTCCGTTGGCCTCACGTTGCCAGCCGAGGAGCCCACCCAGGACGGCCGCCAGAAACAGGCGAACCACGATTCTTGTCGCTTGGGCAGCGTCTGGGACATCTGAAAACTCACTGGCAATGGTGCTGGTGATGGTATTGAGCGTGTCATTCATTGATGGGTCCTTTGATCGGTGCACAACCGGCGATGAAACGAAGTGCAGGCAAGCATGCAAAGCCATTTTTGTCGGGCCGTAGAAATTGAGGAGTAGGTAGAGGTCTCCAGAAAGCAAAAAGCCCGCTCAGTGGCGGGCTAAGGTAATGGATGGTTTGTGTTGTTTGCCAAAGGTTTACGCAGCAGGAGTGGGCGCTTTACACCGAGGCAATAAAACGGACTCTGCGGAATCAGCCGCGCAGTACAGGAGACCCGAATGCCTTACATCGCAAATTTCTTTGGTGTGCAGCTGATTGCGCTTGTTGTCCTGTATGTCTGGTACAAGCTATCCACGCATTGAGCGGGTCGGTTGAGTACAGGTCGGCTCCAGAAAGCCAAAGCCCGCTCAGTGGCGGGCATATACCAGCAACGAAAAGGCTAACTGCGCGCTCTGACTGCTTGTGAATACTTTTCAAGTTGGTCGAGCAGGTGCTCATACAGCGCATCAGTGGCCATTGAGTTCAATACATCTGCCTTCACTGATTCGGCGCGCTGATGGAAGTTGGTTTGCAAAGTGCTCAATTGTTTGTCATCTAGCGTTTTGATCAGTGCAACGAGGAGCGCTTCCTGCGCCAAAAGTTGTCCTTTCATCGCTCTCATTTGAGTACTTTGATTTCCGAGGAACTCCATTCGATCCTTCTTAATTCGTGACTTGCATCAAGGATCGGGAATTATGGTGAGCGCAACTGTCTTGAAGTTGACACTCTCCTTTTGTTGGGTGACACAAAAGTTGCCATGACGTGTGCAAAGACTGCTGAGGTTGATCCAGTGTTCACGCCACCATCTTTTTAATCTCCAGCAAGTGGACGTCCAGCCGACCCGTCTTGATGGCCATCTTCTTGCATTGCTGGGCAGCCTCTTGAAGGATGTAGGACTTGCTGCGCACTGCAGTGCGCTTGGCAGTGCGAAGCCATGCAGCCTCATCAAACCTCCGGCAGTTTGCCGCCTGCCTTCCGAAGCCTCTCATGTGCCTGCTTTGCCTCGTCCAGCAGACCAGGCACGATACTTGAGAAGCGCCAGCCCTTGTGCATAGACGCAGCATCTGCTTGGCGGCCAGGCGCTCAAGCTCAGCTCCTTGGGCACGCATGGTTGGCATTCGAGTGGCAGAAATAGGATCGCCGTTGTGGTTCACAAAAGTCAGGCTCATGGAGGTCCCCAAAGAAAAAACTGCTCAATGGCGTGCCGTTCAGATTTAAAAGTTGGCGCTTGGGAGCACTGAAAATTGCGGCTCAAGCGTTGCGGCTCCCGTCATGGATAACGCGCTGCTTGTTGTGGGCTGGGGTGATGCGGTACCTTACAGGTTGGGTCGATTGCGCCAGCATGGTAGGTCTGACTGCTTTGCTCCTTCAGGAGCGAGATTTTGGTCGGACTGCCGTGGATCTCAACGCGCAGGTTCCCAACTAGGAGCTGGCCATGGAAACGATTGAGCAAATGGCTGAAAGACACATACGCGAGTCCGAAGCTGATCTGATTCATATCGATGTGTTGATGAAGCGTGCACAGAAGATGAGTGCAAACGCCGCAGATCAAGCAGAAGCCGAGATGCTTTTGGAGCAGGCCGCCAAGCAGCGCGCAAAGTTAGATCAACATTTGACGGCCTTAAGAAGCCAGCAAGAGTCTGACCACGAGAAGCTGGCCGAGGAAGGGGCGCGCTTCAGAGAGGCGCTTGGGAAAATACGGTCGAATCTCGAAGTAATGCTGGCTTCCTGGCTGTGATTGCGCAGTGCTCGCGCTGACAGACTGTGACTTACGCGATGTCGGCGGCTATCGGTCGTGCGGTAGCCCTTAAGTGGCATAGCTCCAGAAAAAAGCCACCGAATTGGTGGCGGATGGGGATAGACGGGTGCTGAAGTCGCGGCAGCACTTTCAGGCATTGCACAGTCTTGTCATCCAGCCACTCGGCATGCCTGCTCGGGCAGGCGAACTCATCGCGCAGGTTCTGGGCGATGGTCTGGGGCTCATCGGCCTGGGTACCCGGAATGGCAAGCCAAGCCAGACCCAGGCAGATGGCAACGATCAAGATCAGGGCTTCAGACTGATATATTGAAATGCAACAACACTTAAGAAACCATCATGCCCGGCTTTGAGAACTGGATTGCCTTCGGCCTTATTTCCCTTGGTATGGTCCTCACTCCAGGACCAAACATGGTCTATTTGATTTCCCGCTCGATATGCCAGGGACGTACCGCCGGGCTTATTTCCCTAGGCGGAGTTGCTCTCGGTTTCCTGTTCTACATGATGTGCGCGGCACTGGGCATTACGGCAATCGTCATGGCGGTTCCGTATGCCTACGACGCGTTGCGCATTGGCGGGGCTCTGTACCTGATCTATCTGGCTTGGCAAGCCGTAAAGCCAGGCGGCCGCTCTCCGTTCGAAGTCAAGAATCTTCCGCAGGACGGCCCAAAGAAGCTGTTCCTTATGGGGTTCCTAACCAACCTTCTCAACCCGAAGATCGCCGTCATGTATCTGTCGCTGCTGCCACAATTCATCACCCCTGAACATGGCAGTGTGCTCTTTCAGTCCTTGGTTCTGGGCTTCACCCAGATTGTGATCAGCGTGAGTGTGAACGCCACCATCGCCATGCTTGCAGGATCGATAGCAGTGTTTCTCTCCGGTCGTCCGACGTGGATCTTGGTCCAGCGATGGTTGATGGGAACGGTCCTTGCTGGCCTGGCCGTTCGTATGTTGACCGAAGCAAAAAAGTAGCAATTTGACGAGCCACCTTAGGTCGTATTGCGACCGCCACAGATCGGCCTAAAGTGGACTGCGAAGTGAAGGGCAAGCAGTCACATGAAGCACCTTTCACTTCATCCGACTGGCAACCGCAAGGTGACACTTTCCTCGATGCGCTCATTTTGAAAATGACTCATACCGCAGGCAACACACGTATCAATTTATGTTTAGGGCTCACCCACGTTGCCCAAACATCAAGTCAACTCCAGCAGTCAACTCATTGACTGGTAGCTGCCGCAAAGCATTGCGCGCGTCAACAAGGGCCGAGTAGCCGTGAGCTCAATATGTGGGCTGGCTCATGGAACGTGTTCGTTTCCTTTGGCTACTTTTAGCCTGACTTCATGGACTAAAGTCAATCCTTCAATCCTTTAGCTGATTATCGAGAGTCAACTGAGGGTCGGCCTGAGCCGGTGCTGCCAGCTAGAAGCAGTCACCTCCGACCATTGCCATGCCTCGATTCGTATTGATCCAAGTGAAAAAATCATTGAACCCTTCATTGAGGGATACCGCATGAAAGCGTTTATCCCATTCTGCATTGCCTCGCTGTGCTCCGTAGTATCTGCTCAGACCAGCGTGCCCTCGGGCCGCATAATCCCGACTCCCATCTACGGCGTCACCGTGGACGATGTGAGCAGGCTTGGCGACATCACGCGCAGCCTATCGTCGCTGGCCTACCGGCCTACCACGCGCATCGTCTTCGATGAGTTCGTGAACCCGGACTATTACCGTAAGCCAGCAGTGGAAATCTCCAAAGTTTCCTATGTGATGGGTGAGATATTGGACTCGTACTACGTCAAGCAGTACAGCGTGGATGGATACATTCAACGGACTAATCAATACCTCAATGCGTTGTCGGATGTAGTGGATATTTGGGAAGTAGCCAACGAGGTCAACGGCGAGTGGCTGGGGGCCAATGCCGATGTGGTGGCGAAGATGACCAACGCCTACAACATCGTGAAGGCACAGAACAAGACGGCCGCGGTAACGCTCTACTACAACCAGGGCTGCTGGTCTCAACCCTCCAATGAAATGTTCAAGTGGGCTGAGGCCAATGTCCCTGCCTACATGAAGCAGGGTCTGGATTACGTCTGGATTTCCTACTATGAGGATGACTGCAATGGGCTCAAGCCCAACTGGCAGCAGGTGTTCGACAAGCTGCACGTGATGTTCCCCAATTCCAAGATCGGGTTCGGGGAAGTGGGTACCTCACGCAAGACCAAGAAGGCCGAGTACCTGACCCGCTATTACACGATGAAGATCACTACCCCGAATTACGTGGGCGGTCACTTCTGGTGGTACTTCAGGCAGGACATGGTGCCCGTCACCAAGGAGCTGTGGACTACCCTGAATGCGGCGATCAAGGCGGAGCCCCGGTAGGTTGGTGAAGCCTCCTCGCTTTCCTGTGCCACCTGAAACAGAGGTTGGGGAAACGTTTGACACGACACGCGACAGGGGGAATGCGGCCTAGCGATTCATGTGGGCGATGGTGGCTGTGGCGACGCAGTCAGCCATCGTCATTGAGTGCACCTCCTGCAACGATTCAAAGACATAGCAGTCGATCACCCCCGTTTTTGCAGGTGTGGTTGAAATGGGTGTACCGGCAACATTGATCATCTGTGTCAAATGCTCACTATCAGTGCGCCGACAGTTTCGATCAAGGGTTGACGGAGAAGATGACCATCTCTGGCTAACGAGGTTGAGCCCTGGCAGGCTCCTTTCGCAGCCGCTGTGCATCTCCAGACGACAGCTATAGAGCAAGCGGTGACCAGCATGCCGCCAACGAGAAGTGCAAGAGGGTCAGGCTGGCGCTCTCACACTGCCATACCTCGCGCCGCCATAAACTGCTGTCCCACAGCAGTGACCACCTCGGCGCGGGCCGCCGTGCGCAGCTGCACCAGGGCGATCTGGCGGCTTTCGGCTGCCTGGGGGATGGGCACTACCCGCAGCTGCGGGTTCCTGTCCCAGGCATGTCTGGCCAGAAGAGGCAGCATGGCCACGCCCATGCCGTCGCTCACGAGTTCCACGATAGTCTCGATCGAATTCAGCTCCATGAACTCCTGGGGCTTGGCGCGTAGCCGGCGCAGCGTGCGTTCGACCAGTTCGCCCGTATGTTCGGTACGGTCAAACCGGATGAACGGATAGCGCTCCACCATGGTTTCAGGGTCGGCCAACCGGGAGGAACGCGAGGTCAGCAGCACCATGGGCTCGGCGTACAGCGGTGTCCAGACCAGGGAAGGGCGCTTGAGGGCCGGGTCATGGACCACTACGGCAGCATCGAGTTCATGGTTTTCCACCTGGGCAATCAGCCGGTTGGACTTTCCCGATACCACATGCAGGTCCACAGCAGGGTGGTGGCGCTTGAGCTCCAGCGTGGCACGCACCAGCTCGCTCAGTGCCGAGACGATGGAGCCGAACTGCACGGTGCCGGCCAGTGGTGCGTCTGCCTGAGTGCCGTGCTTGGCCTGCTCGTACAGCGCTACCAGCTGCGTGGCTATGGGCATCAGCGCCCGGCCCTGCTCGTTGAGTGCCACCTGCTTGCCCGCGCGGGTGAAGAGCTTGCGCTTGAGGTCGGCTTCCAAGGTGCGCATCTGCAGACCCACGGCAACCTGGGTCAGGCCCACGCGATGTCCAGCCGCCGTGAACGAGCCTTCGGTGCAGACGGCCAGAAAAGTGCGAAGAATCCGCAGGCTTGGCATAAATGGTTTTCTTTCAAGAGACGGAAGAAAGTCCAGCTTTCACAAAGTTCTTTCTATCATCAAAATTCTTGTATTCAAACCTGCAAGCTGCATTAAATCTGGAGTTTCCTATGCGTGCACACATGTCCCGCCGGCTTTTCACCTGCTGCGCCACTTTGCTGACCTGCGGCGCCACGGGTCTGGCGACGCCGGCCCTGGCCGCCGACGTCTGGCCTTCACAGCCGATCAAGATTCTGGTGGGATTTGCCGCAGGCGGTGGCAACGACATCGTTGCGCGCATTCTGGCCAAGGAGCTGCAGCAGAGCCTGGGCCAGGCCGTGGTGGTCGAAAACAAGGGCGGCGCGGGCGGCCTGCTGGCCAACGAAATCGTGGCCAAGTCGCCCAAGAATGGCTACACCCTGCTGCTGGGCTCCATCGGCAGCAACACCATCGCCCCGGTGCTGGCCAAAAAGCTTTCCTACGACCCGCGCAAGGACCTGGAGCCGATCAGCCTGGTGGCCGAGTCGGGGAACGCGCTGCTGGTGAACGCCAAGCTGCCTTACACGTCGGTCAAGGAAATGATCGACATGGCGCGCAAGGAACCGGGAACCATCAACTACGCCTCTTCCGGCAACGGCTCGACCCTGCACCTGGCCGGCGCACTGTTAGCCCAGCAGGCGGGCGTGAACCTGGTGCATGTGCCTTACCGCGGCAATGGCCCTGCGATTGCCGATGTCGCCGCAGGCCAGGTCCATGTCATCTTCTCGGGTATTCCACCGGCCATTACCTCCGCCAAGACTGGCAAGACCCGCATTCTGGCAGTGACCACCAAGGAGCGCGTAAAAAGCCTGCCCAACGTGCCCACCGTAGCCGAAGCGGGCCTGCCGGGCTATGCCTTCACTTCCTGGTACGGTCTGTTTACCACTGGCGGCACGGATCCTGCGATCGTAGAGAAGCTCGCCAAGGAAGTGCGCAAGATCATAGCCCGTCCCGATGTGCGCGCGCAGTTCGAGGCCCAGGGGCTGACCCCCGAAACCAGCGACCCCAAGGCGTTCAAGGAACAAATCGACCGGGAGCTCACACGCTGGACCCGTGACGTCAAGGTTCTGGGCATCACCATCGACTGAATCCCGAAGGGTCAGCGCCCGTGTCAGGAACTTCCATGAATCTCCCTTTTTCTCCCGGCAACCCTTACCGCTCGGTGCGGGTTCCCGTTTTCGCACGCAATGGCGTGTCAACCTCTCACCCCTTGGGCGCGCAAGCCGGCTTGCGCATGCTGTGGGCCGGCGGCAATGCCGTCGACGCAGCCATCGCGGCAGCGGCCGTGATGGCCATCGTCGAACCTGTCAGCAACGGACTGGGCTCGGACGCGTTCTGCATTCTGTGGGACGGCGCGCAGCTGCACGGCCTCAATGCCTCGGGCCGTGCTCCCCAGGGCTGGACGCCCGAATATTTCGAAAAGAGATACGGCAAGCAGGCCAAGCCCCCGCGCCGCGGCGTGGATTCGATCACCGTGCCCGGCGCCGTCAGCGCCTGGGTCGCCTTGCACGAGCGTTTTGGCAAACTGCCGTTCGCCAGCCTGATGGAGCCTGCGGCTGAAATCGCCGAACGCGGCTACCTGGTGCCGCCCGTGGTGCAACAGAAGTGGGCTGCGGGCGCTCCCGAGCTGCAAGCTCAGCCGGGATTCTCCCTGAGCTTTCTGCCCTCCGGCCGGCCACCTGCCGTGGGCGAGTTGTTTCGCTTCCCTGCTGCCGCACGCGCGCTGCGCGCTATCGGCGCGAGCCAGGGCAAGGCGTTCTATGAAGGCGAGATCGCTTCGGCGGTCACCTCCTTTGTCCAGCAGCACGGCGGCTGCCTGAGCATGGCGGACATGGCCCAGCACAAAGCCGAATGGGTCACACCGGTGGCCAAGGACTACCGTGGCTACACCCTGCACGAGATTCCGCCTGGCGGCCAGGGCATTGCGGCGCAGATCGCGCTGGGCATCCTGTCGAATTTCGATCTGGCCAGCCTGCCCCTTGATGGCGTGGCTTCGCAGCATCTGCAGATCGAGGCCATGAAGCTGGCGTTCGCCGATGTCGACCGCTATGTGGCCGATGCCGGTATGGAAGTGACTACCGCGCAAATGCTTGACGACGCTTACCTGGCGTCGCGTGCCAAGCTCATAGATCCCCTGCGCGCACAAGATTTCAAGGCCGGTAATCCGGTGCAGGGCGGCACGATCTACCTGACCGCGGTCGATGAGAGCGGCATGATGGTCAGCTTCATCCAGAGCAACTTCGCGGGCTTTGGGTCGGGAGTGGTCGAGCCCAGCTTCGGCATCAGCCTGCAAAACCGCGGGTATGGGTTTAGCGCCGACCCGGACGGCCCCAACCGCGCGAACCTGGTGGGCCCGGGCAAGCGACCGTTTCACACCATCATTCCCGCCTTCCTGACCAAGGATGGCCAGCCGGTGATGAGCTTTGGTGTCATGGGCGGCAACATGCAGCCCCAGGGCCATATGCAGACGCTGGTACGCATGATCGACTACCGCCAGTCGCCCCAGGCCGCCTGCGACGCACCACGCTGGCGCTACAACGCGGGCCTGGCGCTCAATGTCGAAGCCGGTATGGATCCGGCCACTGTGGCTGGTCTGCAGGCCCTGGGGCACCAGCTGGAGGTCATTGATGATCCCTACCAGGACTTTGGCGCGGGCCAGTTCATCTGGCGCATGGGCGACCCCGCTGTCGAGGGCTACCAATTCGCCAGCGATCCACGCCGCGACGGGCTGGCTGCAGGCTTCTAGCAGCAGGTTTCCCGCTCCAGGCATGCCAGCCCTGAGTTTTCAGCCTTGATCGCAACGACCTGCGCCAGGGTGGAGCGAAGCCTAACCAGGCCCTCAAGCGCAAAAATTGGCTCCTGGAGGAGTACAGGCAGGGGAGGGCAGAGGGGCTGTCTGCAGAAGGTGCACTGCTGGTGCGGCTGCTCAGCCGCAGTTCCTTCTCCAGAGCGGAGGCGCTGTTGCATAAATCAGTGTTGGGTCAAGCAACCCCTGACCCCAGATGTGGCTATGCCGCAGTCACCGTTTGCGGATAGCCCAGTTCAGTGAACCGATTCAGAATGGCGGCCCGGATATGCAACTCACTGACCTGTCGCTCGAATGTGCGTGACATTACCCGCTCACCCGGTCGCTTGCCGCAATGCATCTTGGTCTCCACCAGGCTGCGTCGGTGATAGCCACTCCAGCTTTTCCATAGCTTGCGTCCAAAGCGCCTGCATGCGGGGATTGCCGCATTGCGACAGCAATCAGCCTGCAGCAGTCCGCTACACAAGGGGGCCGACGCCTCATGGCCGGTAGCGTGAGTGGGCGGATACGCGTCGAACATCTCTTCGCATCCGCTGAGCGGCCCATCAAATTCCGAAGGATCGCTTTGGGCCGATGTCCACGCAGACCGATCTGTGGGGCGGTCTGGCGTGGAGACCAATGTTGAAAAGGCCTTCGTTACTCACGGACACGTGCCGCAGACTGCTGCGACGCAGCCAGCAAGGGGCGGGCGCAGACCGCGCACAGGGCGCAGGCCGACCAGACCAATACCCAGCCCTGCAGCGACAGCAGATGCGGAATCATCATCGGTACGGCAAAACACACAATGAACACGCTGGTGTTGGCCATGCCCAAGGCCGTGCCAGCGCGACCGGCTCCGGCCAGGGTCGCCAGTTCGGTATAGGCCACACCATGCCAGGCAGAAACACAGATACCGGCACCGGCTGTCAAGACCAGCAGCAAGAGCGGGCCCGGCGCAATCCAGCATGCTGTCGCAAGCGCTGCAAAAAGCAGCATGCTCAGCCAGCTGCAGGCACTCAAATAGCTCTGGCGGTTTTGATGGCGGTCCGTCCAGCGACCACTCCAAACGCGCATCGCCATGGCTGCGCACTGGACGAGTGCCATGACGGCGGAGACCTGTTCAAGCTCGGCCTGGGCGAATTCGTGCAGGAAGACCGTGCCGAACGATAGCACTGCGAATTGCGGCGCACATAGCATGCCGATGCCGGCCACGGAGCGCCAGGCGCGAGCATCGCGCAATGGGCTGGCGCCGGTGGCGAGCTGGTGCGGTGCATGCTGCGCAGCATGCGGCGGCTCGTGCACCCATGCGGCGACGAGCAGCGCAGAGAGCAGGCAGAAGCTCGCCAGCACGGCGAACACGGCAACAAAGCCGCCATGCAAGGCCAGCGCAGGCAGCAGCAGCGCACCGATGGCGCCGCCGAGCGGCACTGCCGTCTGGCGTATGCTCATCGCCAGGCCTCGCTCGCCATCCGCAAACCAGGTCATCACGGCCCGCCCACTCGCGCCGTTGAGGCTGCCACCCAGCAGGCCAACCAGCACTAGGCCGCCTGCCAGCCATTGCAGACCGGGCATCTGCCCAGCCTCAGGCGTTGCCCAGACGGCCATCGCAGCCAACGCGAGCGCCGTGCCGATAAGACCGGTGAGCAGCACGGGGCGATCCCCCCAGCGATCGGTAAGCAAACCCCAGGGCAGCTCGCTCAATGCGATGCCCAGGCCCATGAGGCCCAGCATCAGGCCGAGTGTGCTGGTATCGAGCTGGTATGAAGAGCGCATCATCACAGCTGTCATCGGGATTCCGCTGAAGGCGGTCGAAAAAGCGGCATTGGCGAGAACGCCTGCGGCCAATACCTTCCAGCGATGGCTTGGAAGGGTGACGGGCAGCGCAGGCAGCGAGAGACATTCGGAAGAGTTCATGCCGCGCAGTGTGCTGGTGTCCAACCATTTTGAAAATCAAATAATATTGAAGCAACCATCCTGATTTTTGGGATGATTGAAAGGGCTTGTGTGTCTCGTGTGCTCTACGACCTGGATGTGCTGCGTAGTTTTTCGACAGGGGTCGCGCTCGGCAGCTTCGCGCGTGCCGCGGACAAGCTGGGGCGCTCGACTTCGGCGATCAGTGCCCAGTTGAAGAAGCTGGAGGCCCAATGCGGCACGCCGCTGCTGCGCAAGGCTGGGCGTGGTCTCGAACTCACAGAGGCCGGTGAGACCCTGCTGGCCTATGCGCATCGCCTGCTGGACCTCAATGACGAGGCCGTGGCGGCGGTCAGCGGCAGCCAGCTGCGAGGACTGGTCCGGCTTGGACTTCAGGAGGATCTTGGCGAAGCACTGTTGCCGGCCGTGCTGGGCCGCTTTGCCAGGGCGCATCCTCAGGTGCGTATCGAGGCCTGCGTGGGGCGCAGCGACGAGTTGCGTGAACGCTTTGCTCAGGGACAGCTGGACCTGGCAATGCTCTGGGATGTCGGCGCGGATCTGTCCGGCATCCATGCCGAAACCGTGATGCGTCTGCCCCTGCATTGGATAGGGCCTGCCGCGCCCGAGGTTCTGGACAGCCTTGGCTGCTTGCAACCGGATCAAGAGGGCAAGCCGAAAACACTGGCTCTGGTGATGCTGGAGGAGCCTTGCCCGCTGCGCGAGCTGGTCACAGCCGTGCTGGAGCGAGCCGGGATTGCCTGGCGGCACGCCTTCAGCAGTGCCAGTCTTGGACCGATCTGGGCTGCGACCTCAGCGGGCCTGGGGCTGTCGGTGCGCACGCCCTTCGGCCTGCCGTCACATGTGCGCAGCTACGCGCCAGAGGAAATCGGCTTGCCGCATCTGCCCACCATGGACCTGGTGCTTGGGCGTTCCCACTCTCTTTTGGATCCATCCGCAGAGCGCTTGGCTACTTTACTGGTCGAGGCCGTACGTGCGCACACAATCTTTCCGGCCACTGAGGCTGTGCCAGCGTCCTTCAACGAGCTGAGACTCAAACCTAGCCTCCCTGATCCAGCGGCGGTCCAACAGGGTTGATGATGAGTTGGCAGTATCCGGTGCGTCGTGCTCGATCCTCTGCGGCTGGAACTGCCTAATTCGCTCCGTGTGCTCGGATGACCGCCATGTAGCTGAACCGGTAGGTCACGACGCACACATGAACAGCAACTGCCGTTTGAACTGACTGCTCAGGGACGGCAACGGGTCGTGAACAGTCCTTGGCCGATGGCTGCTACCACGCCAGGAGCCGTCCTCGGATGTGTTCTCGCCAGTGGCTGCTTCAGGCGATTGCCGTCATTGATACAGCCAAGTCCACCAACCACCTCATGACACTCTCGGCCGCTCGAGCCTGCGAGCATGATCTCTGTGGGGGGGCGCGCTCACACCCTGGCGAGGAAGGCCGCCGCATCACCCGCTTCACACTTCCAGTCTGCGAAGACCCCAACCAGATTGCATTCCACGCAGTGGCAAGCGATGTAGTACCAGCGCACATCATGTGTGCCCTCGTACACGGAGACGCCGGACATCAGCTCGAACACCTCGTTCTCGCACACGCACTCGTGCGCCTCGGGGGCGGCCTCTTCAATGTAGTCCGCGCTGTCGCCCATCAGGTGCTTTTGCCCGCAGTCGGTGCAGGTGCGGATTGCCACGCCGGCTTCTTCATCGGTCTGCAGCGCAAAAGTCCGGCACCCGCAATTGCATTTGGACGAGGCAAACCGGACGGCCTCATGGCGATTCGCAACGCTGTAGCTGCGCAGCTCGGCTTGGGTGTCGCCGGACGTCGTCCCGTACCAGAACTCGCCCTTCTTCGTCAGTGCCATTGATACTGTTCCAATCTTCAAGGTGGGTTTCCCGGCAGACCTGACGCCAAGCTTGCCCAATCATCTGGATTTTGCCTGAAGGCGCGGTGAATCGTCGCCGAGGGGCCGGGTCGCGGTGGTCTCCGACAAGGACTGCGGAAATCCTTGAATGCCGATTCTTGGAGATTGCAGCCCAGAGTCCATCAAGTTCAGCTGTTGATCGCCGCCGACATTCGAGGTTGAAGCCCCTACGTTAGCTCTCAGCTTGAAGCAGTCGGCCAAGCAGCCTTCGCGAACGCCTGCTCCTGGCCGAGGCCGGGCCTGTCCACTTGTGAGCGCAGTACCACAAAGCCGACCTTCGGGGCTGCGCCTTGAGCGTTCGGTTCAGGCTAGGCAGTCAACGGGTGCAGGCCGTCGTCAGTCGGCAGAAGCGGTCTTTGGTAGATGGAGCACAATCGATCAGAGCTTCCTTCTCACTTATGGATTACCTGTCTAGATGCCTACCCCTGAGCGCTTTGTTGCGGATATCCTCCAAAACCTTAACAACCGCACGATTCTTGAACGTTGGAAGGATTTGAATCTCGCAGATGGTTGGCTTGTGGCAGGCTGCCTATTCCAGACAGTTTGGAATTTGCAAGCACAAAGGAATCCTGAGGATTCCATCAAGGACTACGATCTTTTCTACTTTGATCCATCAAGTACCTCTGAAACTGAGGAGCAGAAAGTACAAGCGCATGCTGATCATGTTTTACGTGATCTAGGTATCAAGGTTGAAGTAACTAACCAAGCTCGGGTTCACCTGTGGTACCAGTCATATTTCGGTCATCCATACAAGGCATTACGCAGTTCTTCCGACGGAATAGATCGATTTCTTATTCCAGCAACTTGCGTGGGCGTTCGCCCAGATGAACTTTATGCTCCGAATAATCTTGGCCTGATCTATGACGGCATTCTGGCCCCCAACCCATTGACTCCGCACCGTGATCTCTTTCTGCACAAGGCCGAGTCTTACCAAGCACGTTGGCCATGGCTGAAAATTCTTGTGCAGGGCGAGCAGTCTCAATAAATCCATCGAAACTGATGTTCGTGTGTATGCCTGCTTAGGGGCGGTCAGTGACAGTCGTGGATCGGCCGACGGCGGACATAGCTTGGCTACAGAAAGCAAATAAGCTAGTAGCTTTATGAGGATGCTTAAATGCTCAATCACATAGGAATAAATGTTTCAGACCTGAGCCGGAGTCGCCACTTTTATGATGCAGTTCTTGCTGAACTAGGCTGTATCAGCAAGACGGCCTCCAGCACTTCCGCAAGCTATGGAATACCGTCGATTGACCATCACGATGACCCTTGTGGTGATTTCTGGATTTCAGAAGGTGAACCATCAGTTCCGAGAGTGCATATTGCATTCACCGCATTGAGCATTGAATCTGTGGAAAGGTTCTACCGCACCGCTATAACTTTAGGCGCGGTCTGTAATGGCGGGCCTGGATACCGGCCAAGGTATCACTCCAAGTATTACGCGGCGTTTGTTCTTGACCTTGATGGCTACAACATTGAAGCCGTCTGCCATAACCGCGTGTAGTCGATGCATCGTGCCGGCTGCTTTGTGTCATTTCCTTGGTGCGATTGGCAGCGGATCGCGCCGAAGCCCAACTTTGCATGTTGAGGCTTGTTGTTCAGCATCGGGGCGTCAGAGTGACGTCGCCTTGGGCAACGCTGAAAGCAGAGGCCACCAAAGAAAAAAACCTGCGATGGCAGGCTTTTTTGTGTTCCTCTTCAGGGCGGCTTTGTGTGGAAGCTGTTTGACGCTGCTTTTTCGCAGCGCCCAATTAGCGCCCACTTTTTCCTGAAACCCAATGAATTGGTAGTATTTTGGTGCCGGAGACATGAATCGAACACGCGACCTTCTCATTACGAATGATAGGAAGGTTGTATTTTGATGTATTGATTGGTGTAGATGATATCTATATAAATCAACAGGTTGTGCGGTAAAATTTTCGTGGAGCTGTTGAATTGAATTCGGCAGTTTTTCGTAAATCGTCTTACATCTCCCCTTACATCCTGACCGATGTAAGACCGTAAGGACAGCACATGGCAAAGATTGCATTCACCGCTGGCCGGGTGTCAGGGTTCAAGTGCCCGCTCGATAAGAAACAGGCTTTTTTGTGGGATAGCACAGCTCCCGGCCTTGGCTTGCGTAGGACGCCTGCCGGGAAACCTGCCTACGTGTTCCAAGGCGTGTATCAAGGTAAAGACCTACGCATAACCATTGGCAGTCCTGACGCCTGGAGCATTCCCCAGGCGCAAGCCAAAGCCCGAGAGCTGCAGCGGTTGATTGATGAAGGCACCGACCCGCGCACACCTAAGCGTGAGGCATTGGCTGCCGCCATCGCTGAAGAGCGGGCCCAGGCCGTCGCTGTCGCCCAAGCCGTAACCGTGGGGGAGATCTGGCCGCTGTACTTGGAGAGCGGCAAACCCAAGCGCAAAGAGGCATGGAAGCCGCGCTACCGTGCTGACTTGGAGGCTATGGCAACCCCAGGGGGTGAACCCAAGAAGCGGGGGCAGGGGGTGACAAGGCCGGGACCATTGTTCCCGCTGCTGGCATTGCCTTTGGCTGGCGTGACCGAGGATGCATTGCAAGTCTGGTTTGAGCGCGAAGCTCAGGCCGGCAGGCACCAAGCCACCCGTGCCTTAATGATGTTTCGAGGTTTCCTTCGCTGGTGCGCCGCCCGCCCTGAGTATCGGAGCTTGGCCGACCGCGATGCAGGCAAGGCTCCCGCCATTATGGAGAACCTAGCACCCAGCACTAAGCGCCGCACGGATGCCCTGGAGACCGCGCAGGTCAAGGCGTGGTGGCAAAGCGTCGAGGAGCTGGGCAACCGCACCGCAAGTGCCTATTTGCGTGCTCTGCTGCTGACCGGAGCACGGCGGGAGGAAATCGCTGCCCTGACGTGGGCGAATGTGGATTTTCAGTGGCGCAAGCTGACCCTTGCTGACAAGGCCAGCGATACTCGCACCATCCCGCTATCACCCTATCTGGCACAACTGCTGGCAACGCTGGCTAGGCAAGGTCCGTTTGTGTTTGCCAGCATGGGTAAGGCAGGGCGCATTACCGACGCCCGCGCAAGCCATGCCAAGGCTCTGCAAAGCGCAGGGATTGAACACCTGACCTTTCATGGTCTGCGTCGTTCCTTTTCACTATTGGGAGAAGCTGCCGGAGCGCCAGCCGGCGCCATCGCGCAAATCATGGGGCATCGTCCAAGTGCCGTTGCCGAAGGCTATCGCCCGCGCAGTATCGATGCCTTGCGCCCGTACATCGCGCAGATTGAGGCACATATCCTTGCGCTGGCAGGGGTGCAGTTAGACACCCAGACAGAACCGAGCAAGCTGCGCATTGTGGCGAAGCTCTAGCAAATAAGAGATTGTGTAAACAACTGGGCGATATCACGTCATCCGCAGGCCGAACTCGAATGGCAGGCCTTGCCTACTGACATGCAGGCCCAGTTTCTGCACATTGCGTAGATGTTGCAAGACTTTGGGCCGCAACGCGTGGGCCTGCCGCACATACGTTCACTGAAGAGTAAGCTGTGGGAAATGGGGATACAAGGCCGCGATGGCATCGCCCGCGCGTTATGCCGCCGTCCAAGGCCGTTGCCTGCTGGTGCTGTAATGTTTGTGAAAAGACCCAGACCACGCCCCGTAAGACCATAGAACTGTACTGAACTGACTGGAGGCCCAAGCATGAAGATACTCAAAGCCTTGAAGGCCGAACTATTGGCAGGCCATGGCATTCGCGTCGTCTACGATGCCCAGGCCGTAGACCGCCGCGCGGTGGTGAGCCTGGCGCACGCCTGACCGCTTCGCCCCAGCTAGGCCAGCGAACCGAAAAGCGGGGACACCTTCACCCGTCTGCTGGGATGCTTTATTGAAGGTCACCGAAAGAGTGTAAATGGCTAACGGAATCCTGACCGGTGAAGAAGAATTTGAGTCGGCCTTTACAGAAGCAGTACTGAATGATGCGCTGATAGATTGGCAGTACTGGGTCCAGAAGATGCCCGTTCTCACGTCTTCCCAGGCGGCTCGCCTGATAAGCGGCCTTGATCCACAAAAGTTCGAGCAACTGGGCACGAGTACGACATGCTTAACCGTCGAACGTTTTCAATGGCTTGCCGGCGCAATGGGCATGGCCTATGCATCTCCTCGTGAGTGGCTTCAATGGGCGGACTCACAAGGGCTCCCTGTCCACGGAAATTTTCGTACCGAGGCTATGAACTTGCCTCTGACAACCTCGACACCCGTGGCGTCGCCTAGTAAAGAAGCTGTTCAGGGCCCGGGTTGGATGCTCAAATCCCCTGTTCGCTTTCCTGGCTACAGGAAGCCCTTATATGACCTGCTGAAGGCAGCGTACGCCGCCGGAGAGCCGTGCCCAAAGGCCCGCGATGTGCTGGACAAGTGGAAAATCAATCCTCCGCTCGACCTTGAAATCATGTCTGACGGTTTGAAATATGACGATGCGCAAGGGAAGCACAAAGAAGCGGACTTAAAGGCAATTCAACAAGCCATTAAAGGGCTGACAGAGTTGATCTAGGAATAGACACGAACTCATTGAGTGCAGGCGCAGCATTGGCGACATTCGAAGCACTGGCTTATCATCGCCTGTGTGAGATCACGGGCACATTCCGATTGAAGAAGGCGTAATCGAACGGTAACAGTGAGACGGAGCACGATTTCAAAGCTCTCCTTTGCCATTCAATCCTGCGTTCAGCGCAAAGCCGCCATCAAGGATGAATTTGCGAAGCAAGCCCTCTGCCTTCACGTTCACCTTGAATACGGGAATCGACGAACCCTCTAGTGCGTCGAAATAAGCCTTGGCCTTTTGTTTGTCGACTGTGGCTTTTAATGCGTCAAAGCGGCCATATTCATTCAGGTTCGCCTCGGTCGTTTGGGTATTCATCATTGCCAGCAGCTTGCCCGCATCAACACCCAGATATTTCACGATACCGCCCACTTCTGCATTTTTGGCCTCGGCTTTGTAGTCTGTCAGGTAATCGCGGAAGCTGCGCTTGGAATCAATGATGACCTCCCCGCGTTGGATGTCCCGCAAAAAGATCTCAGCATATCGTTGTTCTTCTTGCGCCAGTGAAGCAAACGAACGCTGCAGCTCCCCGAGTGTCGCTGCCAGGGCGTCGGCGTTGCTCCCTGCCAGTTCTTTGAGGTACTTTTGAAAGCGCGAATTCATGTAATCCGCATCGATCTTGCCAGTGTCGATCTCCGAGATATGGCTGTCGATTTCAAACGGTACTTCGTCCCCGGTGCCGGCACCGCCACTGATGGCCAATTCCTTATATCGCTGTACCAAGGTGAGGTACTGCGGCTCGGCCAAAGCAAGCGTGATAGTGATGTTCGCATCGCTCTCTGAGTGATACACGGTCTGCGCCCAAGTAAAGCCTTGAATTCTGGCAGCCTCCAGAATGCCATTGAGAACCTGAAACTGCTTGGCAAACGCTGCGCGCTCCCGCACATCGCTGGGTAGCTTCATGAAATCGGAAATACCCGCGCCCGCAAAAATGGCACGAATCTCCACAAAACTGGCGTTCAGCCGCTCCACATTGCTGGCCAGGTGATCCGCAAACAGCCCAATGGGTTTGTCACCCGAATACAGCTTCACTGCATCATCCACATTGCGCTTCATCGTGTTGGGGAAGCGGTAGTAACGGATGGTGCCAAACGGCTTGTCCGGCCCGAACAGTCGATTCGTGCGTGAGAATGCCTGAATGATGTTCTCGTAGCGCAGAACCTTGTCCATGTACAGCGTGTTCACCCACTTGGAGTCATAGCCCGTCAGCATCTGGTCCACCACGATCAACAAGTCCAGCTGCTTCTCAGGTGTCGCCTCAACACGTGCATAAGGCTTCTTGTGAGCCATCCGGGCCGCAAGGTCCTTCTTGAACTGCGCATGGCTGCCAAGGTCAAAACTGTGCCCATAGGTGCGGTTGTAGTCTGTCAGAATCTCCACCAACCCGTCCGACTTGAACGCCATATTCCCCGCGTCATTGTCGTCGTCGTTATCGTTACCTACGGTCGGATCAAACAGCGCCGTAATTTTCAACTCCGGGCACTGCTGCTTCATCAGCCGGTAATAGGTGATGGCCTCGCGAATACTATGCGTGGCAAAGATCGCATGGAACTTGCCGTTCTGGCTGCGGGTCACCCAGTTGCTTGCAATATCATCGATCACCGCCTTGTGATGCTCATCGCGGTTGTACTGCGTCACGGGAAGGTAGTCTTCAATCCCCTTGAGATACTTCCCCGACGGGTCAAAGTGCCCTGCCATATCCACCTCATTCATGAAGCGGTTGAAAACCTTCTTTTTCTTGGCATTCGCAAATGCTTCCGCTGGGTTTGCCGCCTTGGCTTGCTGCAGGGCCACCGCCTCGCGCAAGTGGGCATCCTTGTACGTCTTCACCTGGTACGGGTCAAAACCCAGCACATTCTTGTCCCGAATACCATCGGCAATGCTGTAGCGGTGCAACTCATCGCCAAACACATCACTTGTGGTGTTCTGCTTGCGAATATTCTCCCTGTGAATCGGCGTGCCACTAAAGCCAAAGAACACCGCGCCCTCGAAACTATCTTTGATATCAATGAGCATGTCGCCAAACGTGGAGCGGTGGCACTCATCAATGATGAACACAATGCGCTTGGCCCGCATCTTCTCCAGGTCATTCGCCTTGAGTCCTGCCTCATCGTCCTTAAGGCGGCTCATCTTTTGGATCGACGTCACAATCAACGTGTTGGTTGGGTCCTTGCTCTTGAGCTTGCTAATCAGTACCGCCGTATCTTCCGTCGCCTGCACCGCATTGGCGTCGCCCGCAAAGTCGCGATAGGCCTGTAGCGTCTGCGTACCCAGCTCAATGCGGTCGAGCAGAAAAATCACCTTGTCCGCATCCTTTGAGTTGGCAATCAACTGTGCTGTTTTGAAGCTGGTCATGGTCTTGCCAGCGCCTGTCGTGTGCCAGATGAACCCGCCCAATCGATTCGGGTTTTTCCAATCTGTCTTCGCAACCTTGTCAGAGATTGCATGCGCCGCGTAATACTGATAACTGCGCATGGCCTTCAGCACACCATCCGACTCATCGGCCACGGTATAGAAACCAATCAGCTGGTGCGCCATCGGAATCGACAGCAGCGCCGATGTGAACGCCTTCCAGTCATTGATGGGCTCGTTGTTGAAGTCTGCCCAACGAAAGGCGTAGTCCTTATCAAACTTTCCATCTGGGCCCGGGTTGGCAAAGTAAAGCGCTTCGGCAGGCTCCATCGTCACAAAAATCTGCACCAGCGAAAATAGACCGCGAAAGATCCCTTCACGTGAATACTTTTGCACCTGGTTGTAGCCCTGGCTCACCGGCACACCGCTCTTCTTGAGCTCCAGATGAATCACCGGCATGCCATTGATGAGTAGCAGTAGGTCACCACGTCGGTCATTGAACAACTTGGAGCCACGTTCAAACCGCGGCTGCTGCGCAATCTGGTAGCGGCTCTGGCCTGCGGCAATCTCGTGCCGATCATAGATTTTTAGGCTGACTTCCTTGCCAAAATGCAGCGCATCCGCCTCGTTGTCACGCGTGATGGTCACCGTCTTGCCATTGATGAACCCATTGAGCTTGAGCGGTGTGCGCAACGCGGTGATCTGCTCCAAAATCTGCTGCATCTCGCCATCGGTCAGTGGTACATCATTCAAGCGGTCAATCCCACGATTGTTCTCAAACAGAATTTGCGCCCAATTGACCAGTAGATCCTTCTCCGTGGGGTTCTTGATGACCTTCTCTTCCCAGCCCCGCTGGCTCAGTTCATGAATGACGGCATGTTCAAAATCGACTTCGTTGGAAAAGGTGGTCATAAAGGGGGGAGGGGGGGGTTGTAGTGCACAGCTATTGCTGTGCGGCTCCGCTGAACTTTGTCTCTGCTTGATTGGGCGGCTTTAGACAAACATTTTTTCTAGGAAGGCAGATCTGATTTGTTTGAGCTTTTCTAGTTGGGTGGAGTGTTGGGTGATGAGCTTGTCGAGATTGCGGAAGTAGGTGCCAATTTTTTGTTGTTCGGCAAGATCAATCGGGAAGACAAGAAGCGTTTCCTTCAAAGCCGATCTTGAGATGGAAAGTACCTTTGTGCCCTGCATCAAAGGAAGTAATTGGTCATGAAAGACGTTTGAATTCATGAAATAACCCAAAAATGCCGAGGCAAAACGAATGGATGGACGAAGGGCAATCGTATGTAATCCAGCAAGCACGACCCTATCGCCTACGTTCACAAGTTCCGAACTCTTACCCACTGTGGCGTCCTCTGCCGCGTCTGCAATGATGACATCGCCATCCTGCAATTTAGATGAGGCAAAATTTCCGGCAGACTGCACGTGTGAAATAAAAGGAAGATCAGGGTTTCCAGCGTCTAGAACCTCACCGAATTTCACCAAGATATCGCCATAGTGAACGTTCTTCGCGAAGCCGGATTTGTAGTTCAAGTGTGCCCGAGAAAGAGTGTTATTCGAAATGGGCTGTGTAACGTTGCCAATTAACTCACTTTTCCAATCGTCGGTAAACCCTGAAAATCGAATTTCAGGAGTGGTGGCCCCTTTTTGCGGAAACATCTTCTTCAACATCGCTTGCTTGAGTGTCACCAGCTTGTCATGCTTGCGCTGATGCTGTAGAGCGAGATCGTCCAAGGCTGTTAGATAACGGCCGACCCTTGATGTCTCGGAGAGGAGAGGGGGGACGAAGAATGTATAGGATCCGTACTCTTGTGCATTGATTCCTGGTTGCCCGGATCTTTGTGATGTGACCTTGACGAACTGCTCGTAGCGATTGGTAAGTGTGTTTTGAAAAATGAATTCCGCACTTTTGCCGTTGTAGACCCTTGCCCGAATTAAGAAGCCCGCAAAAAAAACGCGACCGTCTTCCTCCTTGTAGAGGTACGTCTTACCAACACTAGCACCTGTTCGTGCAAGAACGATATCTCCTTGCGCTAGCCTATAGCCCTGCGCGGCACTTAAATCCGTGTTTGGCGAAGTCAAATTTCGATGAAAGAAAGTTCTGTATTCATCATCAATGTCAGTGATCCGCAGATACTTGTTTTTTCCGTCATATTTAGTCGCCGCTGCATTCAGCCCATACATCAAGGGTGCACAGAGATCGGACAGGCTCTTTTCCGTCCATTCTTCGTCGTATCCTCTGAATCGGATGCTTGGGGTTGCGCCTTTAGTTTGGTTCATCATCTAAATCCCTTGCAAGCAGCGCCTTAAACTCCGAAATTCCCCTCATATCAAACTCATCCCCCACCAGTTCCCCCAGCACTCCTACCAATTCCGACTGCGTCTTACGAATCTCCTGCGCGTTGTCCGCATAGGTAATACGGTACTTTTGTGCCAAAGCCTCTAACGCACTGGCAAGCGTATCCAATTGCTGCACTGGCAGTTGGTGCAACGATTTTTGCAGCGGTGCAATCCATTTGAGCTCCAACAGCTCATTCACTTGCTCATCGCTCAGGCCTTCAATCGTTGCCTTGGTTTGCATGTGCAAGGTAACGGACTCCTTCTTGATTGCATCTTTGAGTGTGCTTTCCTCCGCAACCAACTTGGCCGCCTGAATGATCCTTGCCTCAAAAGACTCCTTTGGGAAGTTTTCAGATTGCTTCATCTCGGCCTTGTATTGATTGGCTTCCTTTATCAAAGCGGCATTGATAAATTTCTCGCCTGAGTCGTGTACGGCATCACTGCTGCTTTTCTCTTCTTCGCTCAAGCCTTCCAAGATTTCTGAAATTGAGGCACTGATTTCACTCAAACGGATTCCTTTGACTCGAACAGACTCAAGTTCCTGTGTATGGTGTACCGACTGCACCAACTCAAAGGGAAGAATGCGGCCCAGCCAGCCATCCTGGAGCTCTGTGTCTTTGCCATCCTTTTTCTTGATGATCATATTGGGGTCCACCACGCGCGCTGCATTGAACCCTTCGGTCTGCAAAATTTCCAAGTCCACCGCAATCTGCTGCCACTGCTCATCCAGTAGTTGGTAGGCTTGGTACCTATCGATCAACGGTATGCTTGCTAGACGCTTGAAGATTTCCGTACCGATCACCGCCTCCTGCCGTGGCACCTGCAACGTGAGCATGCTGTCTATCAGGACGTTCTTCAGATATAGATGGAAATCTGCAAACGCTGCACTGAAATGCTGCTGGAACGCTTGCACTTGCACATGGTCAGCAATGGCTTGCGCAAAGTCTTCCACTTTGGGCGATGAGTAGGGCGTTCCGTCATCGGTGAAGAGCACCTCGCGCAGCCCATCAAATGCGTGCCAGTAGGCGTTCAAAGTCTCCAACTCACTGCGCGGAATGCCACCGAACATGGAGGCATACAAGTCCCAGCTTTCTGCCGGCTCCGATGAATCCACATAGCGAGGAATGTTCAGGTTGTAGCCGTTGTCGCGGATCTCTTCCTTGCTCACTACGCGGCTGTAGCGCGGCATGCTCAGGCGGCCAATTACCGCGTCACTGGCCTTCTTGATATCACAGGCGCGCAGCTTGTTGCTCTTCCCCTCTTTGGCAAAGCCTTTGGATGCATCGACGATCAACACATCACTGTGGGTTCGCTTTTGCTTGAGAACCAGAATGATGGTGGGAATACCGGTGCCAAAGAAGATATTGGTAGGCAAGCCAATGATGGCGTCAATGTGGTCGTTCTCGATCAGCTGCTTGCGAATCTGGCCTTCTTCCCCGCCGCGAAACAGCACGCCATGCGGCAGTACGATAGCCATGATGCCATCGGGCTTGAGGTGATACAGGTCGTGCAGCAAGAAGGCGTAGTCGGCCTTGGATTTTGGGGCCAATCCAAAGCGGGAATAGCGCGGGTCATTTTCCTTATGCGCTGGGTCCCACTTCTGCGAATAAGGCGGGTTGGACACCACGGCATCCAGATACAGTGCCTGGTAGGTGTTGCTGGGGTCGTTGTCTTCAAAGAACGGCCAGTCGTCTTCCAGCGTATCGCCATTGCGGGTGACGATATTGGCGGGAAGGATGTCGCGCATGATCAGGTTCATGCGGGTTAGGTTGTAGGTGTTCTCCTTGAGCTCCTGCGCAAAGTACTTGATGTTGCCTGCATTGCCTAGCTGTTTTGCGATGGACTGCCCAATGTTCAGCAGCAGCGAGCCTGAACCGCTCGTTGGGTCGTAGATGTCGATTTGGTCGCGATCCTTCACATGATCAGCAATGATCTCGGACATCAGTACCGACACCTCATGTGGCGTGTAGAACTCGCCCGCTTTCTTGCCCGCATTGGCTGCGAACATGCTGATCAGGTATTCGTAGATGAAGCCCAGCACGTCATAACCCTGGCGCCCGTCCATCGGAATATCCTTGATTAGCTGCAAAAGCTTGCTGATCGCCTTGGTTTGCTTATCAGCTGTGTCACCCAGTTTGCTCAGTCCCGTTTCCAGCGTCTTGAAAATGCCGTCAAACAGCAGTTTGTGATCCGAGTGGATCAGGCGACTGAAGGCCGAGAGTGCATCGCGTACATCTGCTACTTGAAAATCTGATCCCTTCTCTAGCCAGGTTGCAAACAGGTTGTCGTAGCTGATGAAGTAGCCCAGATTGCGCTGGAAATACTCGACGGTTTCCTCATCACTCTCATTGAGCGCCTGGAGATCATCCTCAGTGAAGTCCTGCGCAGTCGCAAAATTTTCCAGTTTGTCAGATAGGTATTTGTAGAAGATGAAACCAAGAATGTAGTCTTTGTACTCATTGGCCTCGATCTTGGAGCGCATCTGATTGGCGGACTCCCAGATCTTGGTCGCAAGTTGCTGCTTGTTCATTGCAAATTCGATTCACAGAAATTATTGGTGCTTTCGGCTGCTGGCGAGAGGACTGCGTCTCCGACGCTTGGCCGAGGGTTGCTACCCATCGTCGACTTGATCGTGCTTGAGCACGGTCAAGCATGCCGCCCACGATGTGCACTGCCGGATATCCTAGTGCAGAACTGTCATGGTTCAGGCCTGCTCAGACCAAGGCTCAAGAAGAAATGTGAGAAGCACCCATATGATTGCGGGGGACCAATTGCAACTTTGGCCGGTAGTTGCAGTCGGCGCAGGGCTGTGTAGCTTGCCGATCACACTGACTAGGCTGAGGGGCTGAATGTCAAGGGAAGTCCAACCCTATGTACCTCGTGCTTTATGCCCGGCGCTGGCGGTAGCCGTCTTTGTACGGTCAGTGCCGAAGGGCGATAGCAATCGGTGGCCTGAGGCGGATAGTTCGGGCCGTGAACAAGACTTCCCCCGAGGACCCGCATGGAACGTCATGCTCTCATAGCATGACAACCCGCTAATAAAGAGCTGTCGCGATAGCTACGGTCTATCCCCCCGCTCAAAGGCGGCGCAGACAAGCTGACTATGAGTGATAGCCAGCCTTCAACGGCGTCCTATCCTACAGCACACAAGCATTCCATAGGACTGTCTGACACGGCCTTGGGTCTAAGGCTACGGTAGGCGAGACCTGCGTGATTGGAATGACAGCAATGCTTGGTAGGGACTGCATCGGGCCATGCCGTTGCGGTTGTGTGAAAGCAGGCAGATCGATTGGACCCGATTGGATCTGGGGGGCGTTGGGCGCTCGAGTAGCCAGGAATCGGATTCAGATTAGCGATTCCTAGCTAGCACACAACCGAAGACCCATAGCCAATGTTCTTGGCGCGGGCCAGTTACCCGGCAATTCAGCCGGAATAAGCAAATTACGGCCGAACAGGCCGAGCAAGCGCCGTCTTGGCCGAACAGCATAGAAAGAAAAGCAGCGAAGGCGCACCATCAATGCACCTCAATAGCTCAAGGTGCGAATCGATGGAAACGAAGAGTAAACAACAGTTCCCTCCTCTGGAATTGGTGACCAGCCCTACAGTGGACACAGCTGCCGCTGCCTACTATCTCAACCGACGCCCACAGACATTGCGCGGTCATGCCTGCCACCAAGATGGGCCCATTCGACCACTCCGCATCAACGGTCGCTTGGCATGGCCTGTATCAGAGTTGCGCAGAGTTCTGGGGGTGGCCTAAATGCAAAGAGAACACAATCAGCGCAACGCAGAACGCGATTTCGTAATGCTAATTGAGCCGAATGGCATGAGTGTGGTGGAGCGCACTGATGGTACGGCGAGTGGCTTGAATGCTATAGGAATAGCAATTATCAAAGCGGGCTTTCCGGGTGTTCGCGGTCTTCCCATCGCTGGGAAAGACATTCTCTGGCAAGTGCAATCCCATACCCTGGAAGGAGCCTATTTCGCGTACTTAGGCGAGCGTGCGAAGCGCGGGCTACGGTTACCCTCTGTTTCGTACGTGCTGGAGTTGATTCGCTCCTGTTCACACGCCAATGAAGGGGGGGCGCAATGAATACAAACTCAGTTGCTGAACCCAAAGTTAGAACGTATGCCGTGATGCGCTATGCCAGTGAAAAAGACAATGTAGGTAAGCAAAACGCTGGTACATGGGTTCAGATCTCCACAATGTTGGCAAACAGAACTATCCGCCAGCAGAAATCCGGCAAGGCGTTCTCACCTGTGAGGCTGAAGCCTGGCACGTCACGAACGAATGACAACGTCGAGACCATTTCCATGGCTGTTGCCGATATAGATAGCGAGGGCGTCAAAGATAGTGCCACCGGGCAATTTTTGTCCGTGAAAAAGCGCGCTCCTACGTTGCATCAACTGCGCCAAGCCATTGACTGCTATACGTGGGCCGCACATTCATCCCATTCGCACGATCCTCAAAGGCTTGGAGGAGTAATCAAATATCGGGTCGTCTTTCCGCTTTCACGGCCATGTACGCGAGAGGAATGGTCTACTGTGTGGGAAGGCCTCAACATCCTGTTGGACGGGCATTGTGATCGCAATTGCAAGGATCCGTCACGTCTTTACTATGAGCCTAGTTGTCCCAGGGAGACCGCTGAGAGCGCATTTTTTGACAGTAACGACGGCGAGCTACTCGATCCGGATTTTTTGAAGGAGCTTGCCCAGAAACCTGTGCCGCAACATGTCGCGATCTTCCCGTGTGGCAATTTGGAAATTTCCAAAGATTCGCGCCGCGTTCCATTAGAGACTCTGGATGAGGTTGAACGCGTGAAGTCAATGCTGGCCGCAATCCCCGCAGATTGCGGGCGAGACCAATGGCGCAACATTGTTTGGGCTGTGGCCTCAACCGGCTGGCACTGTGCAGAAAGTCTTGCCTACGAGTGGAGTAAATCCGCTCCGGAAAAATTTACTGCCGAAGAATTTAGCAAGGTCTGGCAATCGTTCAAACCCGACAGCGGCATCGGTTTCGGCTCGCTGATTCATTACGCCAAGCAAGAGGGCTGGGCGGATACATCATGCGGTGGTGCTCCTGGAAGTTCAGATTCCACGGGTGACATTTTTAATGGCAGGGAATTTGCGCGAAGGTATAGGGACTCGCTTCTGTTTGTGTACGAGTCGAACGATGTACTGATGTTCCAGAACCGCACCGGTTGGGTCCATGCCCCGGCACGTGAGGCTGAGCGTGCTGCCAAAGAGGTTGTCGATGTGCTGCGTGCACACGCCGCCGAGCTTTGGAAAGCGGCACCCGAAGAAATCAGGACCAAAAGTCTTGTTTCTCACGTGAAGCGGAGCAGCGCAGCACCGAGGATACAAGCCATGATCGATATGGCGAAATCCGAAGATGGCATGACTGTTCGGCTTGCTGAGCTGGACGCTGACCCCATGTTGCTGGGAGTTGAGAACGGTATCCTCGACCTACGCACGGGGAGACTCCTGCCTTCAACGCCTACGCTACGCGTGACAAAGCGCTGCCCGGTCCCCTTTGATCCCTCAGCAAAGGCCCCGCAATTCGAAGCGTTCGTCCACCGCATCATGGGCGGCAAGCCAGCTCTTGTGAAGTTTCTTCAGCGGCTTACTGGATACATCTTGACGGGCGAAGTGAACGAACAATGCTTCTTCTTCCTATACGGGCTTGGCCGCAATGGGAAAACGACCTTCGCGGAACTGCTGCGCTGGCTCATGGGCGACTATGCTGAAAACCTCCCCACCGCAACCCTAACTGTTGCAAGGCGCGACCCCGGAGCCGCATCACCCGATCTCATGCTATTGAAAGGCCGACGGCTTGCTCTCGCATCGGAGCTGGAGGAAAACGGCCGATTTGCGGAAGCGGCAATCAAGATGATGACCGGTGGCGACACCATGCAAGCGAGGGATCCTTACGGGCGTTTCTCCAGTTGGACACCGACGCACAAGCTGATGGTTGTGGGCAACCATCGTCCCGTCATTTCGGGAAGCGACCATGGGATGTGGCGCCGGGTCAAATTGATCCCTTTTGAGGAAACGATCACTGACAGCGAATGCGACGAACGCCTACCTGAGAAGTTACGAGCCGAAGGAGCCGGCGTGCTCAACTGGGCACTTGCCGGGTTGCGCGAATGGCAACGTCATAGGTTGAGTCCACCGCCCGAAGTCAAGGCCGCTGGCGCCGCCTACCAAAACGAGATGGACACATTGGGGCAATGGATGTCCGACCATGTAACCCAAGCAGCAGGCGTGACCACCCCCACGGCTGAGCTCTACCGAGCCTATTCAATATGGGCACGCGAGTCGGGCTGGAAGAATCCAATGACGCGACAGGCTTTCGGCAGGCGCTTGACAGAGCGCGGAATCCCTCTATCCAAAACGGGCAGTGGTACAAAAAGCGCTTGCGGTATTGCGTTGAATGACGAGGGGAAACGTGCAGCAGCCCACTTTCAATGACGCTGCACCGGATGATCCGGATGATTACCCCCTACTTCCGGAAATTTCCCTATAAATCCTCTCCTATAAGGACTTTCCGGAAACAGCCCTGAATCGTCCGGATCATCCAGGCGACTCACCCGTCATAGACAGGCTGAAAGGCTAACCACCACCGAGAATTGCAATGAGTGCATACATTGAACAGTTAAATCGCCGTACAGCAGTCCAGGAACCAGCCTTACCTGCGCTGAAGCTGCGCTTTCTGGATTGGTTTATGTCACTACCTGAGCCCACCCGAGAACGGCCGTTTTCGATGGCCGAATTTGAGAATGCGCTCGGCACTCAGGGAAAGTACATCAGCCCCATGCTGCTAGGGCTAGGCTGGCAACGAAAGCGTAGGTGGAGCTCCCGAGGGCAATACCATCGCTATTGGGTCCCGCCCGAGCGTCGAAATGTGACGACTTGAATCAAGCTATATAGGAGAAGGCATTTTCCCAAAGGCTCTTGTTATGGACTCTTTGGTCCCTGTGTGCCGGAATTGCCTCGCGTCGCTAGCGGTGAATCGGGCACCACAGTGGTGGGATCAAAGCTATGCGCAGACCACCACTCGCGCGCCATACGTTGAGCTTCGGCAATTTGTTCGGGGGTCGATTTCGACTCGATTAGTCGAAGATTGTGGTCAAGTGCATTCGATGCAGAGGTCAATGTCGGTTCGCTGGCCTTGGCAAGGACATACCATTTCATTGCTTGTATGTAGTCTCTGGGCACCCCGTGCCCTACGTCATACATAAAACCAAGTGCGGCTTGTGCATCGGCATGCCTTTGGTCCGCGGCCTTCCGCAACCAATGTGCGGCCTGGACATAGTCGCGCGGCACACCCTTACCCATGTTATATGCAATGCCCAGGCTGTGCTGAGCAGCGGCATGTCCTTGTTCAGCCGCCTTACTGTCCCACTGTACTGCCTGTGCATAGTCTTTTGGTACTCCAAGGCCTTGGAAGTACATTGCTCCCAGTCCGAACTGAGCATCGGCGTTTCCTTGTTCAGCAGCCTTGCGATACCACTGTGCTGCCTGAGCTCTGTCTTTTGGTACGCCATCGCCGTTGAAATACATCGCACCCAAGGTAGCTTGCGCGGCCCCTAGACCTTGACTCGCCGCTTTGAGGAACCACTTTGCGGCCTGCGCTTTGTCTTTCGGTACGCCTTCGCCCTCTAAGTACATGCTGCCTAAATTGGTCTACGCATAGACATTCCCCTGTTCGGCCGCCTTTCGGAACCAGTACGATGCTTGAGCGGAATCTTGCGGCACACCTTGAGCATCCCGATAACTCACCCCTAGGCAATATTGGGCCAACGCGACCCCTTGATCAGCAGCTTTGCGAAACCACTGTACGGCCTGAATATAGTCTTGTGGTACCCCATCGCCATTTGCATAGGCGAGACCTAGATTATTTTGGGCCTCTGCATCCCCTTTCTCGGCTTGTTGGGCATACCACTGCAATGTGAGTTGTCGCTGATCGACTGCAGTGCTTGATCCAAGCGGTGCACCGGACGTGGCAATACCATTTACGCCGGGTTTATCCAAATTCGCGTCTGTTAAGTTGGCCGATTTATCTAGCAAGCCGGCCGCAATGAGAACTCCAAGCGAAAGGCTAAGAGACAGAGCGAGCGAATAGAGAATGGCACTTTACCGATTTGGAGAGGCCTTCATGACCCGGGTGCGCAAGAAGTGGCACAGGGCATAGCCTGCACAGACACCGATTACAGATACCCCACCAACGGCAAGAGCAGTTTCCCCAGCAGAGTCGTGAAATTTCGATGAAGCCCATACGTGAAAGAACTGCCCCACTGCACTCGCTGGGAGCAGGTCAAGAACCAATGCGAAGTAGCCACGTTTCTTCGCTGGAGGCAGGCTTTCATCAGTCATTTTCTCTTCCCTTTCCTATGCATATTCGTCAATTAATAACAAATGCAAGTATTTTGGAAAACTAAGAAAAATGCTTGAGCGGCCATGCAAGATACCCTCCAGCCCCTTCTGCGCATTCCCCCTCCGGGGCGCTCTGTTAGAGAAGTAATTCTTTTCTAAGTCTTCTTCGCTTGGGGTGGATGTCATGAGGCATGGTCAGTGTGTTGCTACTGTCTTGCACACATTTGAGCAACGTTCTGTCGTAGTCGATACTCAAAATCTGGTGGAAGCGGTCTGCCGGACCTAGCTGCCATTTCCTGCGACCGGTCCCATTTTTCCCTCGAGAGTAGGCAAGCCTGTACAGCATCAATTTGCTGACTTTGCACGGGTCCATTGACTATCCCAACTCCAGTCGATCCACCCGGTCTAATCACAGTGACAACGCCACTTCCCATTGAAGGACAGCCTCCTAGCGGTAGAACGAACTGCCGTCTGGGTTGGTGCACTGATAGTAAGTCTGAGCTACTGCAGGGCCTGTGCAGCAGGCTACAGCTAACGCGGCTACAAGATAGTTCATTGAAGCCTCCGAGGGGAAGGTTCAATGAATCTACGCTTGCGGCCTCATGACCTCAAGATAAAGATGTACTCGAGACGGTCAGACAAGATCGCCTATGAACATCGGCTCAGCTGCAATTTCTGCGGCGACGATGACAGGGGGATTGAGTTGCTGATACTTGGACCAGGGCCGCAGTGGTAGCGCCCATCTGTGCAAATGTAGCCCCGCATAATCGGTCGCCTCATGCCTCTGCCGAACGGCCGATGATAAGAAAGTGGGAGTGCCAACAGTGCGAACTGCTAGTAGTGCCGTCCTAGGGCAACGATAGGAGAGCATGGAGCACAATGGTCCAGGGGCTGTCGTTACCCATCACTACTTTTTAAAGGGGTTCTGACGGAGGCCCATTTTTAAAAAATGCGCTTACATCCGCCCTTACATCGTTCGGAAAAAGAAAAAGCCCGCTACTTTTTATATAGCGGGCTTTCCTTTATTTACTTGGTGCCGGAGACATGAATCGAACACGCGACCTTCTCATTACGAATGAGCTGCTCTACCGACTGAGCTACACCGGCGATAAGCTGTAGATTATAGCGCTTTTTCGTCGGCCTCGAGGTGGTAGCTGGTCACGCGTTCCACTTCGTTCTTGGAGCCGAGGACGACGCTCACACGCTCGTGCAGCTGCGTGGGCTGGATGTCGAGGATGCGCTGGCGGCCGTTAGTAGCCATGCCGCCAGCCTGTTCGACCAGCCAGCTCATGGGGTTGGCTTCGTACATCAGGCGCAGCTTGCCGGCCTTTTGCGGTTCGCGCTTGTCCCAGGGGTACATGAAGATGCCGCCGCGGCACAGGATGCGGTGCACGTCGGCCACCATGGCCGCCACCCAGCGCATATTGAAGTTCTTGCCGCGCGGGCCGTCGGCGCCGGCCAGGCATTCGTCCACATAGCGCTTCACGGGGGCGTCCCAGTGGCGCATATTGGACATGTTGATCGCGAATTCCTTGGTGTCTTCGGGGATCTTGACGTTTTCCTCGATGAGCACGAACGAGCCTTGTTCGCGGTCCAGCGTGAACATGGAGACGCCGTCGCCCACGGTCAGCACCAGGGTGGTCTGGGGGCCGTAGATGCAGTAGCCGGCTGCCACTTGCTGGGTGCCGGGCTGCATGAAGTCGCTGTCATGCACGCCGGGGTGGCCTTCGGGCTTCTTGAGCACGCTGAAGATGGTGCCGATGGACATGTTGATGTCGATGTTGGACGAGCCGTCCAGGGGGTCGAACATCAGCAGGTACTCGCCTTGGGGATAGCGGTTGGGCACCACATAGATGCCTTCCATTTCTTCCGAAGCCATGGCCGCCAGGTGGCCGCCCCATTCATTGGCTTCGATCAGGGTTTCGTTGGCGATGATGTCCAGCTTTTTCTGCACTTCACCCTGCACGTTCTCGCTGCCGGCCGTGCCCATGACGTCGCCGAGCTCACCCTTGTTCACGGCAAAGCTGATGCGCTTGCAGGCGCGCGCCACCACTTCCAGCAGCAGACGCAGCTGGCCGGGGATGAGTCCGTCCACGCGTTGCTGCTCGACTAGATAGCGGGTCAGGCTGATGTTTTTCTTCATGTTTCAACTCCTTGAAATTCGATGCAAATCTGAAATGGACAAACAGGGCAGGGCGTCCGCATTCACGGACGATGCCCCGTGGTGCGCTGCTCGAGTTCCGCTAGCAGCTCCCTGACGCGGGTTTGCTGCTCGCTGTCTTTCTGATTCAGCGCATATTGTTCATAGCGGGCCAGCCATTGGCGGGCCTGCGGTTCCTGCTTTTGCTCATGGGAGAGCACCATGAGCTGGAAATAGCTGTCGTAGACGGTGGCATGGTCTTGTGCTGTTTGCGCAATCTGCAGGCGTTCCTGAAGATAGGGCGCAGCCTGCTTCAGGTCGCCCAGTTCATAGCAATTTTGCGCAATATTGGTGAGTACACCACGTATCTGCTGCAGCTTGCCCATGCTTCTGAGGCGTTCGCGTGCCACGGGCAGCAGCCGCTCATTGGCCTGCCTGGCTTCGCGGAACCGCCCCAGCTCATGCAACAGATAGCCTTCGTCCTCGTAGATGCCGAGAATCTGCATCTGGCTCGGAAAATCCAGAGCCCGCCCAGGCTTCACGCTTTCATCCCAGCGCATCTCGGCGGGCAGGCCGGCAATCTGCTGCAGCGGGTATTGAGCCTGGAAGGCCTTGACCTGATTGAGCGCTGCCGCGTGCTGTCCGGCATCGGCCAGCCAGCGGATGCCGGAATAGCGCAGAAAGAACTGTGCATAGGACAGCTCCGGGTCTGTCTGGGGGCCGGGCAAGGCGCTCAGCGCTGTGCTGGCTGCCTTGGCGGCCTCCTTGGGCATGCCGCGGCGCGCATAGACGCTGGCCTGGGTGTAGTAGAGCCGGAAGGCGTCGCGAGCAGCGACTCCGGGCTTTTTCAACAACGGCTCCAGCGCCTGCAGATCGGCACTCATGGCGCGTCCGCTGAAGCTGCCGCCTTCGCTGAAGACGGTGGCATACAAGGGCGCGAAACGGGTTTCGAATCCTGCATCGGGTTTGGCTGCCGCGCCCAGCGACATGCTCGCCGCAGCGACGGCAAGGGCCTGGAAGCCCCGGGCCGTGCGTCGTGCAAGCATGTGCAGGTCCATCAGTCCGCCAGGGCGCGGGTGATGACCTCGCGCACATCGTTGGACAGATCAGGCTTGGCTGCCACGCGGGCAATGGCTTCGCGGGCTGCAGAGCGGTAGGGCTCGGCCAGTTTTTTCCAGCGGTCCATGACCCGGGCCAGGCGGGAGGCCACCTGGGGGTTGATGCCGTCGATCTCGATCACGCGATCGGCCCAGAACACATAGCCCGCCGCGTCGGCGCGGTGGAAGGCGCCAGCATTGTTGCAGTAGCTGAAGATCAGGCTGCGTGCGCGGTTTGGGTTCTTGATCTGGAAGTCAGCATGCTTCATCAGCGCCTTGACGGCCGGAAGCACATCGCCGCCGCGGTCGCTGGCTGCGCCCTGCAGTGCAAACCATTTGTCCAGCACCAGCGCATCCTGCTTGAACAGCGCGTGAAAGCGTTGCAGCGCCTGCTCGGCCAGGGGGCTGGCGCTGTAGACCAAGGCGGAGAGGGCCGCCATGCGGTCCGTCATATTGCCGGCGTCCTTGCAGCGCTGGTAGGCCTTGCCGGGCCAGACCGTGTCGCCAGTCCGGGCGGCCTGCAGGCACAGCATGGACAGGGCACGGCCTGCCAGTGCACGGCGGCCGGCGCTGACATGGTCGGGGCGATAGGCGCCGGTGTCGCGGTTGGCTTCCCAAGCCGCTTCCCACTCGGGCTGCAGCGCGGTCGCCAGTTGCAAGATCATGGCTTCGCGCACCGCATGGACGCGCTGCGGATCGACCTCGGCCAGTTGCTCGGCGATATAGCTCTCCGACGGCAGCGTGAGCACCAGGTCCTTGAACGCGGCATCCAGCTTGTCGTCACGCAGCACGCGGCGCATGGCTTCGATGAAGTCTGCTGGCAGGATCTCGGCGTTGGCGTCGCCGCTGGCAGCGATTGCCTTGAGGGCATAGCGCAGGCCCAGGCGCTGGCTGGCTTCCCATTGGTTGAACGGGTCGCTGTCATGGGCCAGCAGGGTCAGCAGATCGGCATCGCTGAATTCATGCTCCAGCACCACGGGGGCACTGAAGCTGCGCAGCAGCGAGGGCACGGGTGCTTCGCTCACATTGCTGAAGACAAAGCGCTGTTCGGCTTCGGTCAGCACCAGCATGCGGCTGGCGACTGCCTGGGCCGCATCCTCGCCTTGCAATTGCAGGGCGATGGGCTGGCCGCTGGCCGTGAGCAGACCCATTTGCACGGGAATGACGAACGGCAGTTTCTCGGCCTGACCCACGGTGGGCGCACAGCTTTGCGACAGCGTCAGCGTATAGGTCCGGGCGTCTGCATCGTACTGGCCCACGGCCTTGAGCACAGGCGTGCCGGCCTGGCTGTACCAGCGGCGGAACTGCTGCAGATGCTGGGCCAGGGGAGAGCCGGGGTTGGCGTCGGCAATGGCCTGCGAGAAGTCGTCGCAGGTCACGGCCTGGCCGTCATGGCGCTCGAAGTACAGCTTCATGCCCTTGGCAAAGCCTTCACGGCCGACCAGGTTGTGCTGCATGCGTACGACTTCCGCACCTTTTTCGTAGATCGTGACCGTGTAGAAGTTGTTGATCTCGATATAGCTGTCGGGGCGCACGGGGTGGGCCATGGGGCCGGCATCCTCGGGGAACTGCACGGTGCGCAGCACGCGCACATCGTCGATGCGCTTGACGGCGCGGGCCGAAGCCGTGCCCGCCATGTCCATGCTGAACTCCTGATCGCGGAATACCGTCAGGCCTTCCTTGAGGCTCAGCTGGAACCAGTCGCGGCAGGTGACGCGGTCACCGGTCCAGTTATGGAAGTATTCGTGACCGACGACGGATTCGATATTGGCGTAATCGGTGTCGGTGGCCGTAGCCTGGCTGGCCAGAACATACTTGGTGTTGAAGATGTTCAGGCCCTTGTTTTCCATGGCGCCCATGTTGAAGTCGCTGGTGGCGACGATCATGAAGCGGTCCAGGTCCAGGCTCAGGCCAAAGCGGGCCTCGTCCCATGCAACGGAGTGCATGAGGGAGTTCATGGCGTGTTCGGTCTTTTCGAGGTCGCCGGGGCGCACATAGACCTGCAGCAGGTGATCGCGGCCGGCACGGCTCTTGATCTTCTGCTCGCGGGCCACCAGATTGCCGGCCACCAGTGCAAACAGATAGCTGGGCTTCTTGTGCGGATCGACCCACTTGGCAAAGTGGCGGCCGTCGTCCAGGTCGCCGGACTCCACCAGATTGCCGTTGGACAGCAGCACCGGGTACTGGGCCTTGCTGGCGCGCAGCGTGACGGTGTACATGGCCATCACGTCGGGGCGGTCCAGGAAGTAGGTGATGCGGCGGAAACCTTCTGCCTCGCACTGCGTGAAGAACGTGTCCTCGCTCACATACAAGCCCATGAGCTTGGTGTTCTTGATGGGGGCGCAGGTGGTGAAGATCTCCAGCTCCACGGGCTCGTTGCCCTCGGGCAGGTTCTCCAGCACCAGCTGGTCGCCATCCATCTTGAAGGAGGTGCCACCGCCGTTGACCATCACCCGCGCCAGATTCAGCTCGTCGCCGTCTAGGCGAAGCGCCTGTGCCGGCACCTCGGGGTTGCGGCGCACGCGCATCTTGCTGAGCACGCGCGTCTTGGCCGGGTCCAGGTCAAAAGTCAGGTCCACCGTGTCGATCCACCAGGCCGGGGCCTCGTAGTCGGCACGATAAATCGCGGTGGCCGGGGCTTGCCCGTCACGCAGTTGCAGCATATCGATTCCTTTCTAGGATCAGAGGCCTTGCTTGAGCGAGGCTTCGATAAACACGTCCAGGTCGCCGTCCAGCACCTTCTGGGTGGCCGAGACTTCGACGTTGGTGCGCAAGTCCTTGATGCGGCTGTTGTCCAGCACATAGGAACGGATCTGGTGACCCCAGCCCACATCGGTCTTGGTGTCCTCGAGCTTTTGCTGCTCTTCCATGCGTTTGCGCATCTCGAAGTCGTACAGCCTGGAGCGCAGGCGCTGCCACGCCACGTCACGGTTGCTGTGCTGCGAGCGACCGTCCTGGCACTGCACCACGATGCCCGTGGGGATGTGGGTCAGGCGCACGGCCGAGTCGGTCTTGTTGATGTGCTGACCGCCGGCGCCCGAGGCGCGGTAGGTGTCGGTGCGCACATCCGACGGATTGATGTTGATCTCGATGGAGTCATCGATCTCGGGATAGACGAACAGCGAGGAAAAGCTGGTGTGACGGCCGCCAGAGCTGTCGAAAGGCGACTTGCGCACCAGGCGGTGCACGCCGGTTTCGGTGCGCAGCAGGCCGTAGGCATACTCGCCTTCGACCTTGATGGTGGCACTCTTGATGCCGGCTACGTCGCCCGGAGTCTCTTCTTCGACCGTGGCCTTGAAGCCCTTGCGTTCGGCGTACTTCAGGTACTGGCGCAGCAGCATGCTGGCCCAGTCGCAGGCTTCGGTGCCGCCGGCGCCGGCCTGGATGTCGATGAAGCAGTTTAGCGGATCGGCTTCGCCGCCGAACATGCGGCGGAACTCGAGTTCCTCGATCAGCGGCTTGAGCTTGGCGGTTTCGGCCTCGATGGTCTCGAGGCCGGCATCATCGCCTTCTTCCTTGCTCATCTCGAACAGCTCGACGTTGTCGGCCAGCTCGGTGGTGAGCTTCTGCAGCGTCAGCACGACGGAGTCGAGCGACTTCTTTTCCTTGCCCAGCTCCTGCGCCTTCTTGGGGTCGTTCCAGACGGCCGGGTCTTCCAGCGAGGCGTTTACCGTGCGCAGACGTTCGTACTTGGCATCGTAGTCAAAGATACCTCCGGAGATCTGCCGTGCGCTCGGACAGATCTTGGAGGGTGTTGCCGATAGAGTTGACGCGTTCTGCTTCCATGGTGAATCCGTTGTTCTTGCTGATAAATAACGGGTGATTTTCTCATGCCAAACGGCTGTGGGGATGCAATGGCCTTTGACAGGGCTTTTGCGTGCGTCATCGGGGTGTCTTTTTGATCCCAGCTATGTCCCTGATACCCCCATCGGTTTTATTCATGGATGCCGTTACTCGAGGTAACAAATACTGCATAGAATTCGCAGGCGCGCGCAGTGTGCACGCGCTTTTCGGACCGTTCTTCCTATTTCCCATCTCGCAGGTGCCAGACCTTCCAGGTCGTCCAGGCCCCCCATCCCCCATGAACTTCTTTCGCAACCTCAAGCTGGCCAACAAGCTGCTGGTGTCTTTTGTGCTGATCCTGCTGATCAGCGCGGTGTCGGGTCTGTACGGCCTGGTACAGATGGAGCGTGTCAATGCCACGGCCACCGATCTGGCGCGCCAGTGGCTGCCGGCGGCCCGCAACCTGCAGGACATGCGCTATCAGCTGCAGCGTTATCGCTCGCAGACCATGCAGCATGTGATGGCGCAGTCGTCCGAGGAAATGGCGGTTTATGACAAAAGCATGCCCAAGCTCTGGGACGAACTGGTCCAGAACCAGCAGTCTTATGCCAAGTATGTGAAGACCGACAAGGAGCGGGAACTGCTGGCCGAGATCGGCGAGGATCTCAAGGCCTATGCCGTGCAGACGGCCAAGGTGGTGGATCTGTCGCACCAGTTGCTCAACGATGACGCCAGCGAGATTCTGCGCGGCGAGTCGCTCAAGATCAGCCGCGGCATCAACACCCGTCTGGATGCGCTCAGCGAGATCAACTACCAGGCCACCGAGGAAACCAACCAGGCCGGCGACGACCTGTATGCCGCTGCCCGCTGGTGGGTGATGGCGCTGCTGCTGGGCTCCATCGTCATCGGCGTGGCGCTGGCAGTGCTGATCGCGCGCTCCATCTCGCGCCCGCTGCAGTCGGCCGTGCAACTGGCGCAGTCCGTGGCCGCAGGCGATCTGAGCGCCAGCATCACCGTGCAAAGCCGCGACGAAGTGGGCCAACTGCTGAAGGCGCTCAAGGACATGAACAACAGTCTGCAGCGCATCGTGGGCCAGGTGCGCCAGGGCACGGACTCGATCGCCTCGGCCAGCAGCCAGATTGCCAGCGGCAACCAGGATCTGTCCTCGCGCACCGAGGAGCAGGCCAGCTCGCTGGAGCAGACGGCGGCCTCGATGGAAGAGCTGACCGCCACCGTGCAGCAAAATGCCGGCAACGCCCAGCAGGCCAACCAGATGGCCTCTGCCGCATCGCAGGTGGCCGTGCGCGGCGGTGCCACCGTGGCCCAGGTCGTGCAGACCATGTCGGCCATCAATGAGTCCTCGCGCAAGATCGTGGACATCATCGGCGTGATCGACTCCATCGCCTTCCAGACCAATATTCTGGCGCTGAACGCGGCGGTGGAAGCGGCCCGTGCGGGCGACCAGGGCCGCGGCTTTGCCGTGGTGGCCTCCGAAGTGCGTACCCTGGCCCAGCGCTCGGCCGAGGCGGCCAAGCAGATCAAGCAGCTGATCGACGACTCGGTGAGCAAGGTGCAGGAAGGCAGCACGCAGGTCGACGAGGCCGGCAGGACCATGGACGAGATCGTGATGAGCGTGCGCCGCGTCACCGACATCATGGGCGAGATCTCGGTGGCCAGCCACCAGCAGACCTCGGGCATCGAGCAGGTCACCCAGGCCGTGACTCAGATGGATCAGATGACCCAGCAGAACGCCGCCCTGGTGGAGGAGGCCGCGGCCGCGACCGACGCACTGCGCGGCCAGGCCGCCGCGCTGGCGGAGACGGTGAGCTTTTTCAAGCTCGGCGCCCAGTCCGGCCAGCAAGCCGCACCGGCTCTGGCTCCAGCGACGTTCAAGCCCGCGCCTGCCAGGGCTGCGATCAAGGCTCCGGTCCCGCTCAAGGCCTCGTCGGCTGCGCTCAAGCGCCCCGTGATGTCGGCGGCGAGCAAGCCGCCGGTTCTGAGCCCCGCGAAAAGCGCAGCAGCGCCCCAGCCGCAAAAGGCTGCAACGGCTGACGATGGAGAGTGGGAGAGCTTCTAAGCCCGATAAGGGCGTGCGGTGCCGGGCCCGGTGCCGCTAGCTATACTGCTATTGATTAAGAAGCTTCTATCGCATGAATTCATTGAATTTCAAGGTGTTTTGTATCTGAAATCGTTTGATATAGGGCGGTATAAGCTTCTTTGTTGATAGCGAATAACAAATCTGCCATCGAAACAAAAACACCCCGCAGCCGTGGCTGACGGGGTGTTTTTGTTTCCGGGCAGCAGGAGCGGCATGATCCGCTCCTGCCGCCTCGCATCAGCCGCCGCGCGTGATGGGCACTTCGGCGTTCTTGCCGTAGCTGCCGTATTTGCCCAGCTCCCACTTGGCAATCGCGTTGCGGTGCACCTCGTCGGGGCCGTCGGCAAAGCGCAGCGTGCGTGCTGCGGCATAGGCATAGGCCAGCGGGAAGTCGTCGCACATGCCGCCGCCGCCGTGGACCTGCATGGCCCAGTCTATGACCTGGCAGGCCATGCTGGGGGCGACGACCTTGATCATGGCGATCTCGGTCCTGGCCACCTTGTTGCCGGCCACGTCCATCAGCCAGGCGGCCTTGAGCGTGAGCAGGCGCGCCATGTCGATCTTGCAGCGCGCTTCGGCAATGCGCTCCTGCGTCACGGTCTGCTGGGCCACGCTCTTGCCGAAGGCCACGCGGCTGCTGGCGCGCTTGCACATCAGCTCCAGCGCACGCTCGGCCAGGCCGATCAGTCGCATGCAGTGGTGAATGCGGCCCGGGCCCAGGCGGCCCTGGGCGATCTCGAAGCCGCGCCCTTCGCCCAGCAAAATATTGCCGACGGGAACGCGCACGTTCTCGAAATACATCTCCATGTGGCCGTGGGGCGCATCGTCATAGCCCATCACGTTCAGCGGACGCTCGATGCGGATGCCCTTGGCATCGGCCGGGATGATGATCATGCTCTGCTGCGAATGCTTGGCCGCTTCGGGGTCGGTCTTGCCCATGGTGATGAAGACCTGGCAGCGTGGATCGCCGGCACCCGAGATCCACCACTTGTGGCCGTTGATCACGTATTCGTCGCCCTGGCGCTCGATGCGCGTACAGATATTGGTGGCGTCGGAGGAGGCGACTTCGGGCTCTGTCATGGCGAAGGCCGAGCGGATCTTGCCTTCCAGCAAGGGCTTGAGCCAGCGCTCCTTGAGTTCGGCACTGCCGTAGCGGGCAATGGTCTCCATATTGCCGGTGTCCGGCGCGGAGCAGTTGAAGACTTCGGAAGCCCATGGCACGCGGCCCATGATTTCGGCCAGCGGTGCGTATTCCTGGTTGGTCAGGCCCGCGCCGTGGTAGCCCGAGGCTTCGGCGCTGTCTACGGGCAGGAACAGGTTCCACAGGCCCGCGGCCTGGGCCTTGGGCTTGAGCTTTTCAATGGTTTGCAGCGGCGTCCAGCGTTTGCCGGCGGCCGTGTTGGCCTGCATCTCCTGGGCATATTCCTTTTCTGCCGGGTAGATGTGTTCGTCCATGAACTTGAGCAGGCGCTGCTGCAGGTCCTTGGTTTTAGGCGAGTAGTCGAAGTCCATGAGTGCTCCTTTTGTTGTGGGACGGTCTGATTGCGTGGTGGTGGATAAAAGTCAGGCGCGCTGAGCGAAGGACCAGGCCAGCTCGGCCATGGGGCGGGCGGTGTCGCCCGAGGCCTTGGCCTGGGCGCTGGAGGCCGTGCCGGCCTCGACACGTTTGGCAATGCCTTGCAGGATGGCCGCGATGCGGAACATGTTGTAGGCCAGGTAGAAGTTCCAGTCGCGCTGCAGCGTGGCCACATCGGCAATGCCGGTGCGCTGGCAGTAGCGCTGCATGTAATCGTGCTCGGCGGGGATGCCCAGGCCCGCGATGTCCAGGCCCGCAATGCCGCGGCCCAGCTCGGCCGGGATATGCCAGCTCATGCAGTGGTAGCTGAAATCGGCCAGCGGGTGGCCCAGCGTGGACAGCTCCCAGTCCAGCACGGCGATCACGCGCGGCTCGGTGGGATGGAACATCAGGTTGTCCAGGCGGTAGTCGCCATGCACGATGGAGACGCGGCCCTCGTCGCGCGCGCTGGCCGGCATATGGGCGGGCAGCCACTCCATCAGCTTGTCCATCTCGGGGATGGGCTGGGTCACGGAGGCCACATACTGCTTGCTCCAGCGACCGATCTGGCGCTCGAAGTAATTGCCGCTCTTGCCGTAGTCGGCCAGACCGCGCTCGGCAAACTTCACGCTGTGCAGGGCCGCGATCACGCGGTTCATCTCGTCGTAGATTTCGGCGCGTTCGGCGGGCGTCATGCCGGGCAGGGACTGGTCCCAGAGCACGCGGCCTTCCATGAATTCCATGATGTAGAAGGCGCGGCCGATGACGGATTCGTCTTCGCACAGCGCATACATATGCGGCACGGGCACATCGGTGCCGGCCAGGCCTTTCATGACGCGGTACTCGCGCTCGATCGCATGGGCCGAGGGCAGCAGCTTGGCCACGGGCCCGGGCTTGGCGCGCATCACGTAGCTTTTGCCGGGCGTGATCAGCTTGTAGGTGGGGTTGGACTGGCCGCCCTTGAACATCTCCACCTGCAGCGGACCTTCAAAGCCCTGGACATGCCGGCTCATCCAGGCACCCATGGCATCGGTGTCAAAAGCATGCTGATCGGAAACCGCGCGGGTGCCGACGAAATGGTCATAAGTGCTCATGCTGTCTCAGTCCTGTGTTCGATTTGTGATGCGCAAGGCGCAGCCCGCCACGCCGCGCCGAAGGCGCAGCGAGCGAATGCGTGAAAGGGGAGAGTTGCCGCAGAACGCGGCGAAGAGAGAAACGAAGGTGAAAACTGGCGCGATCCCGGCCAGAGATGCCGAGCAAGAGCCGCCTCGCGGCGATGGCATCGTCCCCCTCCCGCAAGCGCAGCGAAGCGAGAGAGGGGGAAGCGGCAAAGCCGCTCAGGGGGTGAATCAGTGATCCGTGTCTGCAATACGCAGCAGCGTCACCCGGTCGCGCACGATGAGGCCACCCGGCTCGATGCGAATGACTTCCTCGCGCTCCATGGACTTGAGCTCCTGGTTGACGCGCTGACGCGAGGCGCCCAGCAGCTGCGCCAGCTCTTCCTGCGCCAGATGCAGGCCGATGCGGATCTCGTTGCTGTCCGACAGGCTCATCACGCCATAGCTGCGCGTCAGGTGCAGCAGTTGCTTGGCCAGGCGTGCGCGCAGCGGCAAGGTATTGAGATCTTCCACCAGACCGTAGAGCTGGCGCACACGGCGCGCATTGAGGCGCAGGATTGCCTCGGAAAACTCCACATGCTCGGCCAGAATGCGCCTGAAGTCTGCCTTGGTCAGGCACAGCAGCGTGGTCTCGCCATGTGCATAGGCGTCGTGCGTGCGCTTGTCGCCATCCAGAATCGCCACATCCCCGAACCAGATGCCCGGCTCCACATAGGTCAGCGTGATCTGCTTGCCCGTGATGGAGGTGGAGCTGACCCGCACCGCGCCACGCGCACAGGCAATCCACTCCTCGGGCGGTTCGCCGCGAGCGCAGATGAGCATGCCATCTTTGTATCGTTTGACGTAAGCGCATCGAAGAATGTCGTGCCGCAAAGAGGGCGAAAGGGATGAAAACCAGCGACCAGAGTTGATCGCCTCACGTTCTTCCATACTAAGAATTGGCTCGTCCATGTTCTGTCTTATGCGTGACTGGTAACCGCCCCATTGTCGCGTGTGGGACCGGCCATGCCGAAGCTGATGGACTCAGGGTTGTCACCTGTGTGTCCGCTTTTACGGCGAAGAGGGCTTGCGCCAATCAAGAAAACCCAGCAGCCATGCGGTCTGCGCAGCGGCGCTCCAGAAAAGAAGCCCGCTGGCTGCGGGCATTTTTTCTGGTCATTTCCGGTGTTTTCTGTGCCAGTCAGGCCTGGCGCGGCGGGAGTTTTGAGTCTCTCAATGAAAATAGACGC
>NZ_JBKFBC010000010.1:169788-177202 GCF_053345995.1 Comamonas sp. C24C
GGCGTTGACCAGGGCGCGTACCACGGCCACCGAACCCACGCCCGTGGCGCGTACGGCGGGGAACAGGTCTTCGGAAATACCGCCAATCGCCACCAACGGGTACTGCTGCATCAGCCGCACATAGGCCGCCAGACGAGCCAGGCCTTGCGGGGCCGTCGCCATCTTCTTGAGTGTGGTCGGGAACACCGCTCCCAGGGCGATATAGCTGGGCTGGACGGCGTGGGCGCGCACCATCTCGGCGTAGCCATGGGTGGAAACGCCCAAGCGAGTGCCCGAGGTGCGGATGGTCTGCAGATCGCGCTGGCCGATCACGTCCAGATCTTCCTGGCCCACATGGATGCCGTAGGCGCCTGCGTCCAGCGCGGCCTGCCAGTGGTCGTTGATGAACAGACGTGCATGCGTGCCCTTGACGGCTTCAACAGCCGCCTTGACTTCACGGGCCACGGCGGCCTGGTCGCCGGATTTGAAGCGCAGCTGCACCGTGGGCACACCCGCGCGGGCCATGCGGCCCACCCATTCGGCCGTGGGCAGCACGCCATACAGGCCCAGCTCGCGCGGGCAATGGGCAAAGGCCTGGGCCGGGTCGGCCTTGCCGAGACCGAAGTCGCGCGGGTCGTCGGGCCAGTGGGTGGCATCGAAACGATTGTTGCGCTCGCTCTGGCACTGCCAGGCCTGGGCCAGAGTCTCAGCATCCACGGCGATAAAGCCCAGCTGGCTGCAGGCCTCCAGCGCGGCCAGATAGGCGGGTTCCTGGCGCAGTGCGGGCGGCACGGGCTGGGGCGTCAGTTCGACCGAGTTGGCATCGTGGTGCAGCTGGGCGCCAAAGTTGGCACTGTGCTGGTGGACGATGGCTTGCGCCAGAGCCTTGATTTCTGTGGAGTCCATGGGCAGGCCTTTATTCCTGATGCCAGAAAGGGGTGCCCAGCACGGGAGTGCTGGGCTGGGCGGCATTTTGCTCGGCCATGGCGCCTGCGCGCCAGGCGGTGTGACCGGCATTGACGGCATCGGAGAATGCGCCGGCCATGGCTACGGGGTCTTCGGACAGGGCCACGGCGGTGTTCAGCAGCACGGCGTCATAGCCCCATTCCATCACGGTGCAGGCGTGGGAGGGACGGCCCAGGCCGGCATCGACGATGAGCGGTACCTTCAGGCGCTCGCGCAGCATCTGCATGGCATAGGGATTGATGGGGCCGCGGCCGGTGCCGATGGGCGCGGCCCAGGGCATGACGGCCTGGCAGCCCACGTCGACAAGCTTCTGGCACAGCACCAGGTCGTAGGTGGTGTAGGGCAGGACCTGGAAGCCGTCCTTGATGAGGATGGAGGCCGCTTCCACAAGATTGAGCGTGTCGGGCTGCAGCGTGTAGTCGTCACCGATCAGCTCCAGCTTGATCCAGGGCGTGTCGAAGACTTCACGCGCCATCTGGGCCGTGGTCACGGCCTCCTGGATGGTCATGCAGCCTGCCGTGTTGGGCAGTACGGGCACGTTGAGCTTGCGCAGCAGCTCCCAGAAGCTGGCACCGGTCTCGGCGGCGTTGCTGCCCTGGCGGCGCAGTGAGGCCGTGACCATGGCGGGCCTGGAGCGCTCCACGGCCGCTTCGAGAATCGCGGGCGATGGGTAGCGTGAGGTGCCCAGCAGCAAGCGGCTTTCAAAACGCTGGCCGTAGAGAACCAGGGCGTCGTCGTTAGTTTTTGTATTCATGATTTATCTATATCTCTTGTCTTTGTGCCGCAATGCGCGTGGAGCCCTATGAACCTCAAACAGGCATGTGCCAAGTCAGTGACACCGAGCAAGAGCCGCCTCGCCGCGAGGGTGTCGTCCCCTGGGGGAAGGCGCGAAGCGACTCAGGGGGATTCATCTCATCCACCGGTGACGGGGGAGATGACTTCCATCCTGTCGCCCTCGTTGAGTGCATGGGCGGCATATTGGGTCTTGGGCACAAACACCGTGTTAACCGCCACGGCAAACGGGGGCTTGGCCTGCATCTGCGCCAACGCATCGGCCACGGTGGCATTGGCTTGGAGGTCGGTGGCTTGCTGGTTGAGGGTGATCTTCATGGCTTCAAAACGAAAAAACAGGTTGGCGCTAACTTAAACCGCTGCACCGCCGCGCTTGCGCGCGCTGCGGGTGCAAGTGCTGTGCGCCAAAGTTCAGGTTCGGGCCTGTTTCAGATTTCAGGCGCGGTGAATGGCCACGTCAAATTCACGGGCCAGCGGCGAGTCGTTGTGGTCAAGCAGCTCCAGCACCACGTCCAGCATGGCGGGCGAGATCATGAAGCCGTGGCGGTAGAGGCCGTTGACTTCCATGACGCGCGGAGTCAGCAGACGCACGGCGGGAAGATTATCGGGCAGGGTGGGGCGGCACTGGGTGGCGATCTCCACAATCCGGCCTTCGGCAAAGCCGGAGTGCACGGTATAGGCCGCGCTCAGCAGCTCCAGCGTGGAGCGCACGCTGGCCGGCGACATATCGTCGGACTCGATCTCGGTCGCGCCGATCACGAACAGATGGTCTTCCTTGGGCGCGATATAGATGGGGTAGCGCGGATGGATCAGGCGTGTAGGGCGCTGGAGCGTGACTTCGGGCGCATGGATGCGCACCACTTCGCCGCGAATGCCGCGCAGCTGCTTCCATTGGGTGCGGGCACCCAGGCCCCGGCAGTCGAACACGAAGTCGGGCTGGCCGGCCTCGCCGGGGCGGAAGTCGCCAACCTCACGCGGGTTGTCCCAGTGCAGTTGCACGCCCAGGGCGCTGAGCTTGTCGACCAGCGCCGTCAGCAGCTGGCGGTTGTCCAGCTGGCCTTCGCCGGGCAGATAGACGGCCTGGTTGAAGCGTCCCTGCAGCGCGGGCTCGCAGTCCTGCAGCGCCGCGCCGGTCTTCTCCTGCATGGCCGGCAGGCTGGGGTTGATGCGCCGGTTTTTTTCCAGCAGACCGAAAAAGCGTGCCGCATCGCCCTGATCCTGGCGGTGCCAGAGAATCAGCGTTCCGTTCTGCTGCAGGAACACATGCTGCTCGAGCTGAGCTATGAGCTCGGGCCAGCGTTTGAGCCCATGCTGGCCCATGCGCACCACGCCGGGCTCGGTAATGGCCGACTCGGCCAGCGGCGCCAGCATGGCAGCCGCCACGCGCGCCGCAGCACCATCGCCTTGCGGGCCATGGGCGTCATAGAGGTCGATGGCGTGACCGCGCTGGGCCAGGGCCAGCGACAGCAGACGGCCCATGAGGCCGCCGCCGAGAATTGCGATCTTTGAAGAGGCTTGTAGCAATGACATGTGCAAATCGTTTTCCATCCGGACACAGGAACAGGGCCATGTGCAGGACAAAACGCGGCATGCCTTGCGGCTTGTGAAACTCCCCACGCCAGCATGACCTGGATCGGGTGCAGGGGGCACAGGGCACGGATGGTGCTCTGGTGCGCAGCCGGCAGCTGGCGCAGCCCCAGGGTGTTTCTCAGTCCGCACAGGCTGCTTGCCTGCGGGACACCCCTGTTTCGTCCGTTGGACATTACAGCACAACCGCAAACAGCACGCATTGACCATGCGCATGGGCGATAATTTTTGCCATGACAGTGATTGCTTCTTCCTCCATCTCCGGCGCCGCAAAAAAGCGCTATGCACGCGTGCTCACCATCGCCGGCTCGGACAGCGGCGGTGGCGCCGGCATCCAGGCCGACCTCAAGACCTGTGCGGCTCTTGGCTGCTATGGCATGACGGCGATCACGGCCATCACCGTGCAGAACACGCTGGGCGTGACGGGCATTCACGGCATTCCGCTGGATACCGTGCGCGGCCAGATCGATGCCGTTGTGCAAGACATAGGCGTCGATGCCGTCAAGATCGGCATGCTGGCCACTCCCGATGTGGTGAGCGTGGTGGCGGATGCGATCCGTCGCCACCAGATCAGGAACGTGGTGCTGGACCCCGTGATGGTGGCCACCAGCGGCGACCGCCTGATCGTTCCCGAGACGGCCCAGGCGCTGGTGCAGGAGCTGTTCCCGCTGGCGACGGTGATTACCCCCAATCTGGATGAAGCAGCTTTGCTGCTGGGTCGCAGCATCGACGGCATTGCAGCGCTGGATGCGGCCGTGGCCGATCTGCTGGCCATGGGCGCGCCTGCCGTGCTGCTCAAGGGCGGGCATCTGAGCGGCGATCTGGTCATGGATGTGCTGGGCCGGCAAGGTCAGCAGGCCAGCGACTATCTGCGTCTGCAGTCGCAGCGCATCGTCACCCATAACGGCCATGGCACGGGCTGCACGCTTTCGTCGGCGATTGCCTCCTTCCTGGCCCAGGGGCTGGCGCTGGAGGCCGCGGTGACCGAGGCGCGGCGCTATATCCTGGGCGCCATCGAGGCGGGAGCCGAGGTCTACACCGGCCAGGGCCACGGCCCTCTCAACCACGGCTATGCGCCGCGCGCGCAGCTGATCGTCGAAGGCTGATTGCCGACACTCGCAAGAAAGGCCTGCAGTTGCAGGCCTTTGCCTTTTGCGGCGCCTGTTGCCGGGCTTACCAGCCCCAGACCAGATTCTTGGCGACCCAGCCGCTCTGGCCGTTGCTGCGCTGGACCTGTGCCCAGCTACCTTGCTTTTTCAGCGTCTGCAACACTTCATTTTGTTCCAGCTTGCCTACCCGGTTGTGTTTCTGGCCGGGGCCGGAGCGCAGATTGGCCGTGCGTGCCGTCACCACCATATGCGGGCTCTTGCTGGTCAGAGGGGCGTGGACCCAGCCCAGTGTGGACTCATAGTCCTTCACACGCAGCCACTGGCCCTTGCGCTGGGTGACTTGCAGCGGGTAGCCCTTGCTCAATTCCCATAGGGTGGCGGAGCGGGTGTTGGGCTGCTCGCGCACATTCACGGTCTTGCCCTTGATGCTGACGAATTCCTGGGCTTGTGCGAGGGCCGGCAGCAGGCCGGCGGTGAGCGCACCCAGCGCGATCAGACTTGAAGTGGCGGCGGTGCGGATCCAGCGGTTGCAAGACACGGGGCAGATTCTCCTTTTATCGATTGAAAACATGCTGTAACCCCCATCGGACTTGCGTGGTTAGCTATAGTTCCTGTAGAAAGCTGACAGGGGCTGAACACCCAGCCAGCCATCAAGGAATGCCATGAACCAGCCAGTCCGCGCCCGTGGGAGTGCCTCGTTGACTACCCGATTGACGATTGCATTGACGGCTTCGGCCGCAGCGACACTGCTCACGGCCTGCCAGAGCGGCACGTCGGCGAATGCTGCCGCTGCAACACCTGCCGCTGCTGCGGCGGCAAAAGCCGGGGACCCGCAGATGCTAGGCCAGCAATTGCTGGCCGCTGCCGCGCAGGGCGATGCCGTGGCGGTGCGCAATCTGCTGGCCGGCAACGCGCCTGTCGACGTGCAGGACGCCCGGGGCAATACCCCGTTGCTGCTGGCTACTGCGGCCAACCATATCGAGGTGGCACGCTCGCTGCTGATGCATGGTGCCAGCCCCAATATCCAGAACCAGATGCAGGACAGCGCCTATCTGCTTGCCGGCGCGCAGGGCCGGCTGGAGATTGTGCGCATGACGATTTCCTATGGCGCCGATCTCAAGAGCACCAATCGCTATGGCGGAACGGCCCTGATTCCGGCCTGCGAGCGCGGCCATCTGGAAACAGCCCAGGCGCTGATCACGGCAGGTGTGGATGTGAACCATGTCAACCGGCTGGGCTGGACCTGTCTGATGGAAGCCGTGGTGCTAAGCGACGGCGGGCCGCGCCATCAGGCCATCATCCAGGCCCTGATCGATGCCAAGGCCGATCTGAACCTGCCCGACAAGGATGGGGTCACGGCCCTGGCCCATGCACGCCAGCGCGGGCAGCAGGCCGTGGTGCAGCTGCTGCAGGCGGCGGGCGCTAGGTAGAAGATAAGAAACAAGGCTGAAAGGCCCTGTTTTAGGGCGCTGGTTGCTATTGAATTTGTTTTTTGCTCAGACGGCAACAGAGCGCGGATGCAGCTGGCGTGTAGCGACGGCCACCACAAAGGTCAGCGCCAGCGTGGGCAGGGCCGAGCCCAGGGCCGTGCTGACATAGGGCAGCAGGTGATAGAAGGCAATGCCCAGCACCCAGATGGTCACGGCATCCCAGCGCACGGCAGGCGCTTTCTGCATCAGCTCCACGGCATCGGTGCCAAAGGCCAGGCGGCCCAGCATCACGCCGAACAGCGGCACAAAGCAGGAGCTGAGCAACAGCAGAAACGGCTCCAGGCTGTGCATGGGCAGCACCATGGCCAGCGCGGTACACAGGGATGCGATCAGCAGGCCCCAGCGGCGAATGCTCCAGCCCGGTTGCAGGCTGTGGGCCGACATGGCGCCAGAGTAGGCATCACCATAGGCGTTGTCCACTTCGTCGATCAGAATCAGCGACAGGGCAATCAGCCCGCCCTGGGCCAGCAGCAGGGCCGTGACCAGGTCTTCGCTGGGCAGGGTCAGGGCCACCAGCACGCCCAGGGAGTAGCACCAGATATTGGCCAGGGCAAAGCCGGTCCAGGCTCCCGTCAGCGCGGATTTGCCGCTTTTGCCGTGGCGCGCATAGTCGGCCACCAGCGGCAGCCAACTGATGGGCATGGCGATCACCAGATCGACGGCGCCCAGCATGCTCATGCCGCCCGCACCTTCGCGGGCCAGCAGGGGCCCGAGGCCGGTGGCGCCGGCCATTTTCAGGAATTGCCAGCTCAGCCACAGCAGCGAAGCAATCACCAGCGGCAAGGCCACGCGCGAGATGATGCGGCGCACCAGGGTGGTCATGGAGCCGCTCATCAGTAGCAGGATCACGCCACCCCAGAGCAACGTGGCCAGCCAGGGCCAGTAGGGCGCGCCCATGATGCCGCTTTGCTTGCCCAGCGCCACGGTGGCGTCGCGCATCACCACCAGCTCGAAACTGCCCCAGCCCAGCAGCTGGATGATGTTGAGCACGATAGGCAGTCGTGCGAAGCGGCGGCCGTAGACGCTGTGCATCAGCCCGGCGCTGGACAGGCCGCTGTCGCAGCCCAGCTTGCCCACCCAGCCCAGCAGGCCGGCGCCGATCAGGGAGCCGATGCCGATCGCGATCAGCGCATGCAGCGGGCTGAGCGCTGGCAGCAGATAGGCGCCCATCTGCATGACCAGCAGGCCCACGCCCAGACTGAACCACAGCGAGGCATGGTCGCGCCAGGCAAAGACGCGCTCCTGCGCCGTCACCGGGGCCAGGGCCCGATTGGCCGATGTGGAAGAAGATGAATTCATGAATGCTCCGCCAGAAAAACGAAGCAGGGGCCGCATGGTTTGCGCGGCAGGCCATGAAAGACATGGCCAGTCGCGGTCTGACACCTTGGACAGCTTCCCTGCGCGAGGATGATCTCGGGCAAGCGGTCGTCAAGAACCGCTTGCGCAATCAGGTTCAAAGGGACTCTCTCAGCCCTGACCGGTCATGGTCAG
>NZ_JBKFBC010000010.1:177290-245134 GCF_053345995.1 Comamonas sp. C24C
CGAGCGCGATTGTGCCAGACATGCCGGGCCGGAGCAGGACTGCGGCGCCAAGCGGTGTTGCAAATGCTTGCAATTCAGAGAGCCTGTCTTGACCCCGTTGCGTCTGCTGCTGCGTTTCAGCCTCCGACAAGTTTGTTTCAGCCACTGTGGCTGTATCTTGAGGAGGCCTTGTTCATGTTGTCTGTCCGTATCGACCCCCCGGTTCCTGGTTTCTTGCTGTCGCGCGGCCGCCTGCTGCGCGCTTCGCTGCTCTGCGCTGCCGCGATGGCGGTCGCCGCGCCGGCTTCGGCCTGGACGCGCGGCAACCACAAGCTGGCCCAGATCAGCATCGTCGAACGTGCCACGGGGCGGGTACTGCCCCAGTACAGCCACGAGGGCGAGCTGTGGGTGGTGGGCCGCCCCGGTGCCAACTATGCGGTACGCATTCGCAACCTCGAGAGCCGCAGAATCATGGGCGTCATCAGCGTCGACGGGGTCAACGCCATCAACGGCCGCACGGCGAACTCCCGCGCCGAAGGCGGCTATGTGCTGGATGCGGGCGACAGCTATGACGTGCGGGGCTGGCGCAAGAGCAATGACAACGTGGCCGCGTTCTATTTCTCCGAAAGCGATATGTCCTATGCCGCCAGAACCGGCAGGCCGCAGGATGTCGGTGTGATCGGAGTTGCGCTGTACCGCGAAAAGCTGCCCGAGCCTGCCGCCTACCAGGGGCCGCTCTATGAGCCGCAAGCGCAGGCCAGTGCCTCGGCGGCTGAGTCTGCGGCGGCGGATGTCGCCGTGCCACAGGCCGCCAGCAAGAGCAGCAGCGCCGAGCGCCGGGCACCACAGGCCTCGCCGGCCCCTTCGCTGGGCACGGGCCATGGCGCGGTTGAGCGCTCGCAAGTCACCCAGGTGGAGTTCGAGGCCGACACCGAGCAGCCCCGGCAGATGGTGCGTATCCGCTACGACAGCTATGCCAATCTGGTCGCCAGAGGCGTGATCCGCGAACCCCGTCCACGGCCGTTGCCGCGCGTGCCCAATCCCTTTCCTGGCGACAATGGCTTTGTCCCGGACCCGCCGCGCAACTGAGCAGGGTGGGCTGCGGAATTTGCATAATCGCGGGCATGCTCGCACCGCAGCTTGCACCAGACACACCCGCCGACGAAGCCCTGATGCGCAGCTATGCCGCAGGGCAGAGCTCGGCATTCGAGACGCTGTATGCCCGGCACTGCCTGCGTATGTGGCGCTATTTCTATCGCAACACGGGCGATGCGGCGCTGGCCGACGATCTGGCGCAGGACCTCTGGTTTTCCGTGGTGGACAGCGCCTCCCGCTATGAGGTGCGCAGCAAGTTCACGACCTGGCTCTTCACCATGGCACACAACCGCCTGGTCGATCACTGGCGCAGGCAAAGGCCGGGCATCAGCCTGTCAGCAGACACGCAAGAGTCCCTGCGGCTGGCCGAAAGCCTGTTTGCGGCATCGGGCTTCGAGCCCGAGCAGCAGCTCGATCGCCAACTCATGGCCCAGGCCATTCTGGCGGCACTGGCGCGGCTTCCTGGCGAGCAGCGCGAGTGCTTTCTGCTGCAGGTCGAGGCTGATCTGACGCTGGCCGAAATTGCCCAGGCCACCGGCGTTGCCGAGGAAACAGCCAAAAGCCGCTTGCGCTATGCGCGTGCCAAACTGCGCGCCGCGCTGGAGGAACTGGCATGAATATGCACCCCGAAACTCCGCCCGGCAACGACAAGCCCGATGTGCTGCGCGAGCTCTACCACGAGGCCGTGGCAGAAGACCGTGGCCCCAGTGCGCAAAGCAGCGCCGCCATTCTCGAGCGCGCACGCCAGCGTGCGGCCGGGACACCGGCGGAGCAGCCCGCGGCCAACGACCGCTACTGGCTGCGGCATGCGCTGGGCGGGCTGGCGGCCGTCGGACTGGTGGGCTGGCTGATGCTGCAGCATGGTGCCTGGTGGAGCGGGCCGGACGCCGGACCCGGCTCCAGCTCCGAAGTCGCGGCCGAGCCTGCCCAACCTGCGGATATAGACCCGGCTGCGCAGGCGCCTGCAATCGCTTCTGCTCCGGCAGCCGCAGATGCCAGCGCAGCCGGTTCGGCTTCGCAGGCCGAGAAATCCAGGCAGAGCCGGGCTCCAGCCAAGGCACAGCAGGCGCCGCCTAGCCCGGATGGGCAGGCGTCGGCCCCCGCACCGCAGCCCGAGGCTGCGCCTGCTTCCGGCGCAAGCACTGCTAAAGACATGGCGCGCTCGGCCAGACCGGCTCCCCGGGCTTCCGCGCCGCAGCGTGATGCTGCTTCGGCAGCGGATGCCGCGGCGGCGCAAAGCTCGCTATCCGGCGCGCCATTGCCGCTTTGTCCCTTGCAGACCGATAAAGAAGTTCTTGAGCAAGCCGCCAAAGAGGCCGAGGGCACAGCCTCCGGCGCGCCGGCAAAGCCTTTGCATTGCCGTCCGCGAAAGCACGAGCAATTGCCGTCAGCCAAGTCTGAGTTTGATCAGGGTGCTGCGGAAGATGTAGCAAAACCGCAGCGCTGAGACAAAAAAAGCCCGCTTGACGCGGGCTTGGGTGATGGTCTGGCCAGTCCTTTTCAGGTCTGGCGTAAGAGCATGTTACTGGATTTTTGCGCTTTTGCGCAGCTGATCCTGGAATTGCTGCAGCTTTTGCTGTTGCAGCTGCTGTGTGATCTGGGGCTTGACGTCCTCGAACTTGGGCATTTCGGCCTGGCGCTCGTCATCCATGCGGATGATGTGCCAGCCAAACTGGCTCTTGACGGGCGCGTCGGTCATCTCGCCCTTCTTGAGCTTGATCAGTGCCTCGGTGAACTCGGGCACGTAGTTGTTGGGGTTGGCCCAGTCCAGGTCGCCGCCGCGGGCACCCGATCCGGGGTCCTTGGATTCCTTCTTGGCGATGTCTTCGAACTTCTTGCCGGCTTTCACTTCGGCGATGATGGCCTTGGCGCGGTCTTCGGATTCCACCAGGATGTGGCTGGCCTTGTATTCCTTGCCGCCATTGGCTTCGACGAACTTGTCGTATTCGGCCTTGGCTTCAGCGTCGGTCACGGGGTTCTTCTTCTGGAAGTCTTCGAACAGCGCACGGATCAGCACGGTCTGGCGGGCCATGTCCATCTGCTGCTTGTAGGCCTCGGAAGCTGCCAGGCCGCGGCGGTTGGCTTCCTGCATAAAGACTTCACGTGCGATGACCTCGTCCTTGATCATCTTGTCCATCTCGGGAGCCACGGGCTGGCCGCTGGCTTCGATCTGGGCCTTCAGGGCGTTGACGCGGGCCATGGGAACGGCCTTGCCATTGACGATGGCCACATTCTGGGCCGAGGCGGACAGGGCGGCAAAGCCCAGAACTGTGGCGCCCACGATGCGGGCCAGTTGCTTTTGTTTCATGCTCATTCGAGTTGAGATCGAGAAAAGTGAATGAAGTTCAGTCCATACACAACAGGCTCCCGTCAAGGAGCCTGTGGTCAGAACCGTGGGTTCTCAAAGTACTTCAATGGCGATGGCATGAGCACCCTGGTCAATGAAGTCTTGCAGTGCATCATACACAAGGCGATGGCGTGCCACGCGGCTTTTGCCATCAAAGGCGGCGCAGGCGATGCGCACGCGAAAATGCGTGCCCACGCCGCTGTCATTGGCACCGACATGGCCAGCATGCTGGTAGCTCTCGTCGATGACTTCGAGCTGGCTCGGGGCCAGACGCTCGCGCAGGGCGGCCTCCATGGCCTGGGCGCTGAGGATCACGCTCATGGCTGCTTGTCCTTGGCTTCGGCGGTGCCGGGCGCGCCGTCCTGGGGCAGGTAGCGGCTCATGTAGATGGCTTGCGCAATCACGAACACCACCATCAGCCCCATGCCGCCAAACAGCTTGAAGTTGACCCAGGTGTCGGTGTCGAAGTTGTAGGCCACCCAGATGTTGAGCGCGCCCATGGCCGCGAAGAACGCGGTCCAGGCCCAGTTGAGCTTGAGCCAGATGGCATCGGGCAGCTGCAACTGGGCACCCATGACGGAGCGCAGCAGGTTCTTCTTGAACACCAGCTGACCGATCAGCAGCGCGCCGCCCATGAGCCAGTACAGCACCGTGGGCTTCCATTTGATGAAGTTGTCGTCATGGGCCAGCAAAGTGGCGCCGCCAAACAGCACGATGACGCCGAGGCTCATCCATTGCATGGGTTCGATCTTGCCGGTTTTGAAGCGCAGGTAGGCGATCTGCGCCACGGTGGCGACTATGGCCACAGCCGTGGCGGTGTAGATGCCCCAGACCTTGAAGGCCACGAAAAACAGGATGATGGGGAAGAAATCAATCAGCAGCTTCATGCGCGAAATGGTAGTCGTTCTGAAAATTCAGACTGCGCAGCACCGGCAAGGTTCCCGGTGCTGCGAGCAAAGTCGCATCATGCACCAAAGCCCGGGCCGTACCGCCAGCAAAGCCTTGTGAGCCGGACGGATTCAGCTATCAAAGCTGATAGCCTGAGCCTGCGCAGCGCGCCCGCGCCGGCATGGCTGCGGCCTTGCTGCTCAAGCCTTGTCAGCTCTTATTTTTGGGGCTCGTCCTGGAAATCCAGCGAGGCTGAATTCATGCAGTAGCGCAGTCCGGTGTCGGTGGGACCGTCGGGAAAGACATGGCCCAGATGGGCGCCGCAGTTGCTGCACACCGTCTCGGTGCGCACCATGCCGTGGCTGCGGTCCACGATATTGGTGATGGCGCCGGGCACGGCCTGGTCAAAGCTGGGCCAGCCGCAGCCCGCATCGAACTTGGTGTGCGAGTCGAACAGCTTGTTGCCGCAGCAGACGCAGTGGTAGCTGCCGTCGGCCCAGAACTGCTCGTATTTGCCGGTGAAGGGGCGCTCGGTGGCCGCATGGCGCGTGACCTGGAAGGCCGCGGCTTCAGCACCCTTGTCCTGCAGCAGGGCTTGCCATTCTTGGTCGGATTTCTGGATGGGAAAGCTCATGATGAACAGCTGATTTCAATCGAGGAAGCCCAGTCGGGCGGGAAGCCGGCCCAGTCAGCGTGGTCCGGATGCGAGTCATAAGGCGCTTGCAGCACGGCCAGCATCTGCTGCACCGGCGCGAAGTCACCGTCCCGGGCGGCGCGGATCACGGTTTCGCCCAGATGGTTACGCAGCACGAAGCGCGGATTGGATTTTTGCATCAAAGCCATGGCCTGCGCGCTATCCACTTGCGCCAGCTGCTCTGAATAAGTGAGCGACCAGGCATCGAAGCTGGCCCGGTCAAGAATGATGTCACGCAGCGGCTCGAAGTCGATCGGCCCTGCCTGCCCCTGTGCGACGGCGTCGGTCAGGCGACTGAAGAAGATGGTGTAGTCCACCTTGTTGTCGGCCAGGATCTGCAGCAGCGGGTTGACCAGCAGTGCAAAGCGGCCTTCGGTGGCCGGCGTGCCGGCCTCGTTCTCGGGCAGGCCCAGCTTGGCCAGCATCTGGCGCGCATAGGCGGCGGGAAAGACGGTCTTGTACGACTCCAGCGCCGCAATCGTCAGCTCTTCGTCGCCGATCAGCGGCAGCAGGGCCTGGCCCAGGCAATACAGATTCCAGTAGGCCACCTGGGGCTGGCGGTTGAAGGCATAGCGGCCCTGGCTGTCGCTGTGGTTGCAGATATGGCCGGGGTCGAAGGCGTCGAGAAACTGGAAGGGGCCGTAATCGATGGTCAGGCCCAGAATGCTCATATTGTCGGTATTCATCACGCCGTGGCAGAAGCCCACGCCCTGCCACCGGGCCAGCAATCGGGCCGTGCGCTCGCTCACGGCCTGCAGCAAATTGGCGTAGTGGTTGCCGTTCAGCGCGGTGGCAGTGCGGCACTCGGGATAGTGCTGGTCTATGACCAGATCGGCCAGGGCGCGCAGCTCGGGCTGCATATCGCGTGCGGCGAAGTGCTCGAAATGGCCGAAGCGGATGAAGCTCTCGGTCACACGCGTCACGACGGCGGCGGTTTCCATGGTCTCGCGCGCCACGGGCAGGGGCGAGCCCGTCAGCGCCAGCGCACGCGTGGTGGGAATGCCTAGGGCCGCCATGGCTTCGCTGCAGAGAAACTCGCGAATCGACGAGCGCAGCACGGCCCGGCCGTCGCCCATGCGCGAATAGGGCGTGCGGCCTGCTCCCTTGAGCTGGATTTCAAAGCCCTGCTCGGTTTCGCCCAGCAGGATGGCGCGGCCGTCGCCGAGCTGACCGGCCCATACGCCGAACTGGTGACCGCTATAGACCGTGGCCAGCGGCTTGCTGCCGCCGCTGTCTTGGTCGGAGACGGCATTGCCGCTGAGGATTTGCAGTGCTTCGGCGCTATGCAGCCATTCGGGGTTCAGATTCATCCAGCGGGCCGTGCTGGTGCTGGTGGCAATCCAGTGCGGCTCGGGTACGGGCGTGGGTTGCAGATAGGTGAAAAAAGCCGGGCCCAGGGCTTCGAAGCGGCCGGGCTTGCGCCATTGCGGGGCAGGGGATTCGCTCATGCAGGCATTGTGCTTGAGCGGCATCAAGGACAGGGCTTGCAGGGTTGTTGAGCCGGTTGACGCCGGAGATCGTCCTAGGTTTTTCCCTGAGTGCTTGTCTATCGTTCAGAGGGAGGATGCAGACAAACGTCGCCACGGTTACGCATTGGTGACAGTCCTCAGATGACGGCAGGGAAGCCCGCGCTAGGATGCTTGCCGATCATCACAACGCTATCCAGGAGACTGCCAATGTTGGGTCTGATGCAAAGCCAGCCGCTGTTGATTTCTTCCCTGATCGAGTTTGCCGCGCGCAACCATGCCGACGGGGAGATCGTCTCCCGCCGTGTGGAGGGCGATATCCACCGCTATACCTATAAGGATCTGGCTGCGCGCTCGCGTCAGCTGGCCAACAAGCTCGATGCCATCGGCCTGGCCCAGGGCGACAGAGTGGCCAGCCTGGCCTGGAATGGCTATCGCCACATGGAGATGTATTTCGGCGTCAGCGGCTCGGGTCGGGTGCTGCACACCGTCAACCCGCGCCTGCATCCCGAGCAGATTGCCTGGATCGTCAACCACGCCGAAGACAAGGTGCTGTGCTTTGACCTGACCTTTTTGCCCATCATCCAGGCGGTGCATGCCAAATGCCCAGAGGTGCAGCAATGGGTGGTGCTCTGCGATGCAGACCGCCTGCCGGCAGACAGCGGCATTCCCGGCCTCATCAGCTACGAGAGCTGGATTGCGGGCCAGTCCGATCAATACCGCTGGCCGCAGTTCGACGAAAACACCGCATCCAGCATGTGCTACACCAGCGGCACCACCGGCAATCCCAAGGCCGTGCTCTACAGCCACCGCTCCAGCACCTTGCACGCCTATGCTGCCGCGCTGCCGGACGTGATGTGCCTGTCGGCCCGTGATTCGGTGCTGCCCGTGGTTCCCATGTTTCACGTCAACGCCTGGGGCCTGCCCTATTCGGCGGCGCTCACGGGCTGCAAGATGGTCTTCCCGGGCCCTGCGCTCGATGGCAAGTCGGTGTACGAACTCATCGAGTCGGAAGGCGTGACCTTTGCTGCCGGCGTGCCCACCGTCTGGCAGATGCTGCTTGGCTACATGAAGCCGGGCGGCCTGCGTTTTTCCAAGCTCAATCGCACGGTGATCGGCGGCTCTGCCTGCCCGCCAGCCATGATCACGGCCTTCCAGGACGATTACGGCGTGGAGGTCCTGCACGCCTGGGGCATGACGGAGATGAGCCCCCTGGGCACGCTGTGCACGCTCAAGAACAAGCATCTGGACCTGCCCAAGGACGAGCAGATGAAGATCCGGCAGAAGCAGGGGCGCGCGATCTATGGCGTGGAGATGAAGATCGTCAACGACGCCGGTGACGAGCAGCCCTGGGATGGCAAGAGCTATGGCGACCTGCTGGTGCGCGGCCCCTGGATCATCGACAGCTACTACAAAGGCAGTGGCAATCCCCTGGTGCGCGGTGCTGACGGCTATGGCTGGTTCCCGACGGGGGATGTGGCAACAATCGACCCCGATGGCTATATGCAGATCACCGACCGCAGCAAGGACGTGATCAAGTCCGGCGGCGAGTGGATCAGCTCCATCGATATAGAGAACATCGCCATGGCCAACCCGGCCGTGGCCATGGCAGCCTGCATAGGCATGCCGCATCCCAAGTGGGACGAGCGCCCCATCGTGGCCGTGGTCAAGAAGCCCGGCGCGGAAATCACGCGCGAAGAGCTGCTGAAGTTCTACGAGGGCAAGACGGCCAAGTGGCAGATTCCCGATGATGTGGTGTTTGTGGACGCGATTCCGATTGGCGCCACGGGCAAGATGCTCAAGACCCGTTTGCGCGAGGAGCTCAAGGACTACAAGCTGCCCACGGCCGCCTGAGCGGCCTTGGGCCCGGCTCGGGCTGGCACGACCAGAGCAAAGCCATCATCGTGGGATGATGGCTTTTTTTGTCTGGGCTCCATTTGTCCGGGCCTCTTCCGGCGCCATTGTTCGACATCCATTCCTTCTGCTCCCGGTGGCCTTATGGGGCTCGACCTTGCCGGGGCCGCTCGCTTGATGGTGGTGCTGTAGTCACTTGGGCCTGAGGGAACGCGCGGCCCGCTCGACTATCTGTGTGTGGCACTGATGGCCGGGGCACGCTTTGATCAGCTGCCCGGTGAGGTGGCGCTGCTGGCCGGGGTCAAGGCTGGCAGGCTGAGCTTCGAGCAGTTGCTGCAGGAGATAGGCCTGCATCTGGAGGACAGGGAATAGCCCGAGCCCCAGGTGCTGGGCAGCTTGGACGGCCTGCGGCTAACGGAAAGCCGGTTGCCGCTTCAGGCTTTTGAAATCAAAGCTGTCTCTGGCCCTTTGTGGGTGGGGGATGCTAGCTATGGTTTTGGAAGTTATGGCTTGAGGTAAACCCTGCAGTCGCCAATGTGATATGCGCTAGGGCAACCCCCAGGCCGCAGGCGCAGGCTTGCCCTTTAGTCTGGGCGTCGCTCATAAACACCAACGGAGACGCTCTATGAAGTTTGCAATCAAGGCTTTGACAGCATCGGTGATCCTGGCGTGCGCGGGGAGTGCGATGGCCCAGAAGGGGGAGACCGTCAAGGTCGCCTGGATTGACCCGCTCTCGGGCCTGATGGCAGCGCTGGGTTCCAACCAGCTCAAAAGCCTGCAGTACGTGGCAGAGGAACTCAACAAGGGCAATGCTTCGGGGGTGAAGTTCGAGATCATCGGCATCGACAACAAGCTCAGCCCGCAGGAGACCACGGCCGCACTGCGTTCGGCCATGGACCAGGGCGTGCGCTATGTGTTCCAGGGCAACGGCTCGGGACCGGCGCTGGCCATCATGGATGCGCTGGAAAAGCACAATGCGCGCAACAAGGGCAAGGAGGTCGTGTTCCTCAACTATGCGGCGGTGGACCCCGATCTGACCAACAGCAAATGCAGCTACTGGCATTTCCGTCTCGATGCCGATACCTCCATGAAGATGGAGGCCTTGACCACGTACATGAAGGACGTACCTGAGATCAAGAAGGTCTATCTGATCAACCAGAACTACTCGCATGGCCAGCAGGTGTCCAAGTACGCCAAGGAGATGCTTAAGCGCAAGCGCCCCGATGTGGAAGTCGTGGGTGACGACTTCTCGCCGCTGGCCCAGGTGCGCGACTTCGCGCCCTATGTGGCCAAGATCAAGCAGTCGGGCGCAGACACGGTGATCACGGGCAACTGGGGCTCGGATCTGGCACTGCTGATCAAGGCTGCCAACGACGCGGGCCTGAACAACGTCAAGTTCTACACCTATTACGCCATTGCCACGGGAGCACCCACGGCCATGGGTGCGGCAGCGGCCGGCAAGGTCTATATGGTGGGCTACGGCCACCTGAACATGCCCGGTGCCATGGACAAGATCGTCAAGGGCTTCAAGGCCAAGGTCAACGAGGATATGTACACCGGCACCGTGTACACGGGGCTGAACATGCTCGATCAGGCTTTTGCCAAGGCCAAGACCACCGATCCCGTCAAGGTAGCCGCGACCATGGAGGGCATGAAGTTCCAGAACTACAACGGCGAAGTCGAGATGCGCAAGAGCGATCACCAGCTGCAGCAGGGCCTGTACATCGCGCGCTGGGAAAAGGCCGGCGGCAAATACCCCATGGACTCCGAGAACACGGGCTATACCTTTGCACCCGTGAAGTACTTCGAACCCTATGTGGCCAGCACTCCCACCAGCTGCCAGATGAAGCGTCCCTCCTGAGGCGATGCGAGAGACGCGAATTTCGGGGCGCCCTGGTGGCGCCCTTTTTTGATCGCGGGTTTCATTCGTCTGCAAGTGCGAGCAGCTGTCGCGCAAGTGTCGCCAACTGCCGCGAATCGGCCCGGCAAGTCGCATGCGTGATAGTTCCTAAGGCTTTCCCCAGCGGGAAAAAGTCTACCGACCGGTAGATTGGCGTCAGTCGCTAGCAAAAATGGTGAAAGGAGACAAGTATGAAATGGGTTATGCGAGCAGTGGCCGTCTCGGCCATGGCCGTGAGTGCAGGTGGAGCCTGGGCTCAAAAGGGCGAAACCGTCAAGATCGCCTGGATCGATCCCTTGTCCGGCCTGATGGCCGCCGTGGGAACGAATCAACTCAAGACCTTTCAGCTGCTGGCGGAGGAGTTCAACAAGAAAAATGCCTCGGGCGTGAAGTTCGAGATCGTGGCGCTGGACAACAAGCTCAGCCCGCAGGAAACCACGGCCGCCCTGCGCTCGGCCATGGATCAGGGCGTGCGCTATGTGACGCAGGGCAATGGCTCGGGCCCGGCGCTGGCCATCATGGATGCGCTGGAAAAGCACAACAGCCGCAACAAGGGCAAGGAGCTGCTCTATCTCAACTACGCGGCCGTGGACCCGGACCTGACCAACAGCAAGTGCAGCTACTGGCATTTCCGCCTCGATGCCGATACCTCCATGAAGATGGAGGCGCTGACCACCTACATGAAGGACGATGCCGAGGTCAAGAAGGTCTATCTGATCAACCAGAACTACGGGCACGGCCAGCAGGTGTCCAAGTACGCCAAGGACCTGCTCAAGAGAAAGCGTCCCGATGTGCAGATCGTGGGCGATGATTTTTCTCCGCTGGCCCAGGTACGCGACTTCGCTCCCTATGTGGCCAAGATCAAGCAGTCGGGAGCCGATACGGTGATCACCGGCAACTGGGGGGCTGATCTGTCGCTGCTGCTCAAGGCGGCCAATGACGCTGGCCTGAACAACGTCAAGTTCTATACCTATTACGCGTTTGGCGCCGGCGCTCCCACCGCCATGGGCGCGGCCTCCGACGGCAAGGTCTATACCGTGACTTACGGGCACTACAACATGGGAGCGCCGATTCAGGCCAGCATGGAGAGCTTCAAGAAGAAGTTCAACGATGACCTGACGCAAAGCTCGATCTACCATGTGTTCGCCTTGCTGGATGCGGCCTTTGTCAAGACGGGCTCCACGGACCCGGTCAAGGTGGCGGCGGCTCTCGAAGGCATGAAGCTCAAAAGCTTCAATGGCGAAGTCGAAATGCGCAAGAGCGACCACCAGCTGCAGCAGGGCCTGTACATCTCGAAGTGGCAGAAGGCGGGTGGCAAGTTCCCCTATGACGCCGAAAATACTGGCTACACCTTTGCGCCCGTGAAGTACTACGAGCCCTATGTGGCCAGCACGCCCACCAGCTGCCAGATGAAGCGTCCGTCCTGAGCCAGGCTCGCATATTCTCACCCTCCCTCGTGCTGCAGCATCCGCGCCGACCAGAACGTATAACAGGTGCAGTGCTGCAGCGGTCTTTTCGCTCATGAGAACAAGGCAAGTCGATGACGCCTGAATTTTTCACCATATCCATGCTCAACGGCGTGAGCTACGGGCTGCTGCTCTTCATGCTCAGCTCGGGCCTGACGCTGATCTTCAGCATGATGGGCGTGCTGAATTTCGCCCACACCAGCTTCTACATGCTTGGCGCGTATTTCGCATACACGCTCAGCGGCATCATAGGGTTCTGGCCCGCGCTCTTTTTCAGTCCGGTGCTGGTGGGCGTGCTGGGGGCGCTGTTCGAGCGCTACAGCCTGCGCCGGGTGCACAAGTACGGCCATGTGCCCGAGCTGCTGGTGACCTTTGGCCTGTCCTATCTGATTCTGGAAGTGGTGCAGCTGGTCTGGGGGCGCGGCACCGTGCCCTATGCGCTGCCGACGGCGCTGCAGGGGCCGCTGTTTACCTTGTATGGCACGCAGTTCCCCAAGTCGCGCTCCTTTGTGATGCTGGTGGCGCTGTTGATGCTGGTGGCCGTCTGGCTGTTGCTGACGCGCACGCGCATCGGCCTGGTGATCCAGGCCGCGCTCAAGAACCCCGAAATGGTGGAGGCGCTGGGCCATAACGTGCCGCGCGTCTTCATGCTGGTGTTTGGCGGCGGCTGCGCGCTGGCAGGTCTGGCTGGTGTGATCGGTGGCAATACCTATGTGACCGAGCCCGCCATGGCGGCCTCCGTGGGCTCCATCATTTTCGTGGTGGTGGTGGTCGGCGGCATGGGCTCGCTGGCCGGGGCTTTCGTGGCTTCGCTGCTGATCGGCGTGGTTCAGACCTTTGCCGTGGCGCTGGACTGGTCGCTGGCCGGCCTGTTCAGCTCCATGGGGCATCAGGTCAACGAATCTACCTTCGGCTGGCCCGTGCTGCGGCTGACGCTGTCTCAGGTCGCGCCGATTCTGCCTTACCTGTTCCTGGTGCTGATTCTGATCTTCCGGCCCAAGGGCCTGCTGGGTACCAGAGGAGATTGAGCCATGTCTTCGATTGCAAAAACACCCATGAATTCTTCTGCTGCAGACAAAGCTCGGGCGCAGGCACATTACCGCTTCAAGCCTCTGAACATAGGGCGCATTCTGGTCTGGGGTCTGTTTGCGCTGGCGCTGATCGTGGCACCGCTGATCTTCACCAGCTCGCTGGCCCTGACCATGCTCAGCCAGATCGGCTATCTGATCATCATCTGCCTGTCCTACAACATCCTGCTGGGGCAGGGCGGCATGCTGAGCTTCGGGCATGCGGTCTATACCGGCCTGGGATCGTTCCTGGCCATTCATGCCATGAACAAGGCTGCCGCTGGCGAGATGGCCATTCCGCTGGTGCTGATTCCCATCGTGGGCGGGCTGGCGGGCATGTTCTTCGCGGTGCTCTTCGGCTATGTGACGACCAAGAAATCGGGCACCACCTTTGCCATGATCACCATGGGGCTGGGAGAGCTGGTGGCCTCCATGGCGCTGATGTTCCCCGAGTTCTTCGGCGGCGAGGGCGGAATCACCACGGACCGTGTCTACAGCAAGTTCTTCGGGCTGGACTTCGGCTCGGGTCTGCAGGTGTATTACCTGATTGCCGTGTACTGCTTCGTCTGCACGGCCGCCATGTTCGCCTTCACCGGTACGCCGCTGGGACGCATGCTGAATGCCGTGCGCGACAACCCCGAGCGTGTCGAGTTCGTGGGCTACAACACCCAGCGCGTGCGCTACTTCGCCTTCATCATTGCAGGCTTTTTTGCGGGTATCGGCGGCGGGTTGACGGCCATCAATTTCGAGATCATCACGGCCATGGACAGCGTCAGCGTGGTGCGCTCTGGCGGCTATCTGCTGTTCACCTTCCTGGGCGGTGCCACCTTCTTCTTCGGCCCCATCATCGGTGCCGTGCTGCTGGTGCTGGCTTCGGTGCTGCTGTCCGAGCTGACCAAGGCCTGGCTGCTGTACCTGGGCCTGGTGTTCCTGCTCATGGTCATGTATGCGCCCGGCGGTGTGGCCAGCCTGATCATGATGAATCTGCGCGTAGCCAAGTTCGGCCATTTCAAGCGCTTGCTGATGCCCTATCTGGGCATTCTGGCGGCCGGCATCGTGACGGTGGTCGGTGCCGCGTCGCTGATCGAGATGATCTATCACATGCAGCTCAATGCGGCGCTGGGCCCCAAGGTGCCCTTCATGGGCGCTGAGCTGGACACCAGTGCTGCCTCCACCTGGACCGTGGCGATTGTGGTGTTCGTGGTGGGCCTGGGCCTGCTGGAGGGCGTGCGCCGCCTGACGGCCCGCCGCTGGGGACGCATACAGGAAGCGATCGAAGAAAGCATCAAGAAAGGGGAGGGCTGAACCATGTCCAGCATCGCCATCCATCAACCGGCTGCGCAAGCGGTGCAGCAGTCAGGCCATGCACTGGAGCTGCGTGATCTGCGCAAGAGCTTCGGCAAGACCGAAATCATTCGCGGCGCCAACCTAGCCGTCAATGCCGGCGAACGTATCGCCATCATCGGCCCCAACGGTGCGGGCAAGAGCACGCTGTTCAATCTGATCAGCGGTCGCTTCGAGCCCAGCAGCGGCGAGGTGCTACTGCACGGCCAGCGCATCAACGGCAAGAAGCCCTTCGAAATCAATCGCATGGGGTTGTCGCGCAGCTTTCAGATCACGAACATCTTTCCCAAGCTTTCGGTGTTTGAAAACCTGCGCTGCAGCGTGCTCTGGAGCCTGGGCTATCGCTACAGCTTCTGGCGCTTTCTCTCCAATCTGCATGACGCCAACGAACGCGCCAACGAGCTGATGGAGATGATCGGCCTGCACCGCAAGCGCGACACGCTGGCGGTGAACCTGACCTATGCCGAGCAGCGTGCGCTGGAGATCGGCATCACCATCGGCGGCGGTGCCAGCGTCATCCTGCTGGACGAACCCACGGCCGGCATGAGCAACAGCGAAACCGCGCATTTCATTCAGCTGATCAAGAAGGTTACCGAAGGCAAGACGCTGCTGACCGTGGAGCACGACATGGGCGTGGTCTTCGGTCTCGCGGACAAGATTGCCGTGGTGGTCTACGGCGAGGTCATCGCCTACGACACGCCCGAAGCCGTGCGGGCCAACGCCAGAGTGCAAGAAGCATATCTGGGATCTTCCGTCGCAGACCAACAGGCAGGAGCGCATTGAGATGCTGAAGATCAACGATTTGCATGCCTACTACGGCAAAAGCCATGTGCTGCATGGCGTGGACTTCGAGGTCCATGCTGGCGAGATCGTGGCCTTGCTGGGGCGCAACGGGTCGGGCCGCTCCACCACGGCCAAGGCCATCATGGGCCTGGTGCACTGGGAGGGTGCGCTGGACTGGAAAGGCAAGAACCTGAACGGCATGAAAGCCTATGAGGTGGCCCATCTGGGTATCGGCTATGTACCGGAGAGCCGCGATGTGTTCCCCAATCTGACCGTGCATCAGAACCTGATGCTGGGCCAGAAAGGCAAGGGCAAAAGCAGCCGCTGGGGTTTTGACGATATGTATGCCATGTTTCCTCGCCTCAAGGAGCGCCAGCACACCGAGGCCGGCGTGATGTCGGGCGGCGAGCAGCAGATGCTCACGCTCTGCCGCACGCTGATGGGCGACCCCGATCTCATCATCATCGACGAACCCACGGAAGGGCTGGCACCCAAGATCGTGGAGCTGGTGGGCGAGTACCTCAAGAAGATCAAGGATCGCGGCGTGTCCGTGCTGCTGATCGAGCAAAAGCTGACCATTGCCATGAATATCTCGGATCGGGCCCTGGTCATGGGCCATGGACATATCGTGTTCGACGGCACTCCCGAGACCCTCAGGGCGAACGAAAAGGTTCGCAAGGAGTGGCTGGAGGTTTGAGGTGAATCTCGCCCTGGGGCGCTTCTAGCGCCTTTCCCCTGCCTCGCCTTGGGGGAGGGGAAGGATGCCAGCCCGGGCGGCCTCGCCGCGACGCGGCTTGCTTGGCATCTCTGACGGGGATGGCGCTAGTGGTTGCGGCCAAGGGATGTCTCATTGAGGACAAGCATCAGTTGCGCAACGCAGCAAAACTCGGAAAATAAAAAACGCACGACCGTTCTTTTCTATTTATTGAACAGGGGACAACAGCATGACTGCTGAATACAAAGTGGACGGAGCCATCGCCGTCATTACCTTGAACAACCCGCCGGTCAACGGCCTGGGTCTGGCCACCAGACGAGGTGTGGTTGAGGGCTTGCGCCAGGCTCTGGCCGACAAGGCCGTCAAGGCCATTGTGATCACCGGGGCCGGCAAGGCCTTCTCGGGCGGAGCCGACATCACCGAATTCGGCAAGGAAGATGCCTACCGTGAGCCGCATCTGATTTCGGTCATCCAGCAACTGGACCTGTCGACCAAGCCTGTGATTGCTGCGATTCACAGCGTCTGTATGGGGGGCGGGCTGGAACTGGCGCTGGGCTGCCATTACCGGATTGCGGCTCCCGGCACGGCCGTGGCGCTGCCCGAGGTCAAGCTCGGCCTGCTGCCAGGCGCCGGCGGCACCCAGCGCCTGCCGCGCGTCCTGGGTGTGGAAGCCGCGCTCAACATGATCGTAAGCGGCGAGGCCGTGATGAGCGAAATGCTGGCCACGCTGCCCGGCCAGAAGCTGTTCAACAAGATGTCGGCCTCGGCCGAGACGCTGCTGGCCGAGGCCAAGGCCTTGGCGCTGGAGGTCGCCGATGTCCGCCCGCTGCCGCGTGTGCGTGACCTGTCCTGCAAGCATCCCCAGGGCGAAGCCTATTTCGAGTTTGCCGCCACCATGGTGCAGGGCATGTCCAAGAACTTCCCTGCGCCCCTGCGCTGCCTGGAAGCTGTCAAGAACGCCACGACCAAGAAGTTCGATGACGGTATGGTGGCTGAGCGAGAAGCCTTCATGCAGCTGATGATGACGCCCGAGTCGCGTTCGCTGCGCCATCTGTTCATGGCCGAGCGTGCCGCCTCCAAGATCCCCGACGTGCCCGGCGATACGCCGGTGCGCGAGATCCGCACTGTGGGCGTGATCGGTGCCGGCACCATGGGCGGCGGCATCTCCATGAACTTCCTCAATGCGGGCATTCCCGTCACGATTCTGGAGACCAAGCAGGAAGCCCTGGATCGTGGCGTGGCGACCATCCGCAAGAACTACGAGGCCCAGGTCAAGAAGGGCAAGCTCTCCGAGCAGAAGTACGAGCAGCGCATGAGCCTGCTGTCCACCACGCTCAACTATGGCGATCTGAAGAATGCCGACCTCATCATCGAGGCCGTGTTCGAGGAGCTGGGCGTGAAGGAGCAGGTCTTCAAGCAGCTCGATGAGGTGGCAAAGCCCGGCGCGATTCTGGCATCCAACACTTCGACCCTGGATGTGGACAAGATCGCAGCCTTCACCAAGCGTCCGCAGGACGTCGTGGGCATGCATTTCTTCAGTCCCGCCAATGTGATGAAGCTGCTGGAAGTGGTGCGTGGCAAGGCCACGGCCAAGGATGTGCTGGCCACGGTGATGAAGGTGGCCAAGAAGATCAAGAAGACGGCCGTGGTCTCCGGCGTCTGCGACGGCTTTATCGGCAATCGCATGATCGAGCAGTACTCGCGCCAGGCCGGCTTCCTGCTCGACGAAGGCGCATCGCCACAGCAGGTCGACAAGGCCATCGAGAAGTTCGGCTTTGCCATGGGACCGTTTCGCATGGGCGATCTGGCGGGCAACGACATCGGTTGGGCCATCCGCAAGCGCCGTTATGTCGAAAAACCCGATATGAAGTACAGCGCCAGTGCGGACCGTCTGTGCGAGCTGGGCCGCTTTGGTCAGAAGACCGGTGCGGGCTGGTATGACTATGTGCCCGGCAAGCGCGATGCCATCCCTTCGGAGGTGGTGGCCAAGATGATCGACGAGCACCGCAAGAGCCTGGGTATCACGCCGCGCAAGATCTCCGACGAGGAAATCGTGCAGCGCCTGGTCTTTGCGCTGGTCAACGAGGGCGCGCACATTCTGGAGGACGGCATTGCCAGCAAGTCCGGCGATATCGACATGGTGTATCTGACCGGCTACGGCTTTCCGCTGTGGCGCGGAGGCCCCATGCACTATGCGGGCGAAGTCGGCCTGTTCAACGTGGTTCAGGCCATGGGCCGCTTTGCCCAGAACCCCAACGACGATGCCAAGTTCTGGCAGCCCGCTCCGCTGCTGGCCAAGCTGGCCGCCGAAGGCAAGCAGTTCAGCTAAGCGCCGCGCACACAGACCTTGAGGCGCCGTAGCGAAGCCTTGTCGTACTACTCGTACTGCCTGCGGCTTCGCTCCTCGTCTCCAACGCAAATCGTCGATTTGCTGGCCTGTGTGAACGGCGATCTGCCACGAAATACCCAGAATCGAAGGACAGAATATGACATCCGCAGTGATTGTTTCTACCGCGCGCACTCCGCTGGCCAAGAGCTGGAAGGGCGCTTTCAACATGACTTATGGCCCCACCCTGGGTGCCCACGCCGTCAAGGCGGCTGTGGAGCGCGCAGGCATTGAGGGCGCCGAGGTCGAGGACGTGATCATGGGCATGTCCCTGCCCGAAGGCACGACAGGCGGCAATGTCGCCCGTCTGATCGCCATGCGTGCAGGTCTGCCGGTCACGACATCGGGCCTGACCATCAACCGCTTCTGCTCCTCGGGCCTGCAGGCGATTGCGCTGGCTGCCCAGCGCATCATCGCGGGCGAGAACGATGTGCTGGTGGCCGGCGGTCTGGAGAGCATCTCCTGCGTGCAACCCCATCTGAACCCGCACATGGCTTTCGATCCCGAGCTGACAGCCATGAAGCCCGAGATCTACTGGAGCATGCTGCAGACTGCCGAGCAGGTGGCCAAGCGCTACAACATCAGTCGCGATGCCCAGGACGAGTACGGCGCCTCCAGCCAGCAGAAAGCGGCTGCGGCACAGGCGGCCGGCCTGTTCGAAGCGGAAATCGCTCCCATGAAGACCGTCATGGGTGTGGCCGACAAGGTGCGCGGCCTGATCACCAAGGAGGTGACCGTCAGCAAGGATGAGGGCATTCGCGAGGGCACGACCAAGGAAGGCATCAGCGGTCTGCGCAGCGCGCTGCCCGGCGGGGTGATTACCGCCGGCAATGCGAGCCAGTTCTCCGACGGCGCCGGCGCCTGCGCCGTGGTCAGCGAGGAATACGCCTCGCGCAAGGGCCTCAAGCCCCTGGGCCGTTTCCTGGGCTTTGCCGTGGCCGGCTGCGAGCCCGACGAAATGGGCATCGGCCCCATCTACGCCATTCCCAAGGTGCTCAAGAAGCTGGGTCTGTCGATCAACGATATCGACCTGTGGGAGCTCAACGAAGCCTTTGCCGTGCAGGTCATCTACTGCCGCGACAAGCTGGGCATTCCTGCAGACAGGCTCAACGTCAACGGCGGTGCGATTGCCGTGGGCCACCCCTATGGCGTCTCGGGCCAGCGCCTGACGGGCCATGCACTGATCGAAGGCAAGCGCCGCGGCGCCAAGCGTGTCTGCGTGACCATGTGCATTGGCGGCGGCATGGGCGCGGCAGGCGTGTTTGAAGTCCTGTAAGCAGGGCTTGGGTCAAGCCGTCTTCTGGCCACCTTGGGGTTGGGGCTGGAGGCGGCTTTTTTCTCCTCTGGATTTGTGAAATTGATAGCTTCAATCGCTCTATTCATAAGCGGTGAGGCCTGTTTTGATAGGTAATCTATGCGCCTGCGCTCCACCATTGACTTTCTGCTCTACGACTGGCTGCAGGCTGAAGGACTGACCAGTCGCTCACGCTTTGCCGATCATTCGCGTGATACCTTTGATGCGGTGATGGATACCTGCGAGCGCATCGCGCGCGAGAAATACGCGCCCTTCAACCGCACGGTGGATTTGCAGGAGCCGCAGTTCGATGGCGAAAAAGTCATCCTGCCCCAATGCACCTATGAAGCGCGCGAGGCCTATGCCGACTCGGGCATGCTCAGCGCGGCCCAGGACTACGAGATGGGTGGCATGCAGCTGCCCTATACCGTGGAGGCGGCGGCCAACTGCTTTTTTGCTGCGGCCTCGATCAGCATTGGTTCGAACATGCTGACCTCGGGCAATGCCAACGCCATCATGGCCCATGGCACCGAGCGGCAGAAAAAAGTCTTTGCCGCCAATGAGTTCAACGGCCGCTGGGCCGGCACCATGGCCTTGTCAGAGCCGCAGGCGGGCTCCTCGCTATCGGATATCGCCACGCGCGCCGAGCCCGATGGCGTCGAGTACGAGAGCGATGCGCTGGGGCCGCGTTATCGGCTCAAGGGCAACAAGATGTGGATCAGCTCGGGCGACCACGAGATGACCGAGAACATCGTGCACCTGGTGCTGGCCAAGATTCCCGGCGCCGATGGCAAGACCATTGCCGGCGTGAAGGGCATTTCGCTGTTCATCGTGCCCAAGAAGCTGGTCGATGCCGAGGGGCGACTGACCGGCGAGCGCAACGACGTGGCCCTGGCGGGCCTCAACCACAAGCTGGGCTGGCGCGGCACGACCAATACCTTGCTCAATTTCGGCGAAGGCAGATACCCGGTGCGCGGCCAGCATGGCGGGGTCCTGGATGGACGCGGCGCGGGTGCGATCGGCTATCTGGTCGGCAAGCCCGGCGAGGGCCTCAAATGCATGTTCCACATGATGAACGAGGCGCGCATCTCCATCGGCATGGCGGCTTCCATGCTGGGCATGGCTGGCTACCACGCCAGTCTCGAATATGCGCAAAGCCGCCCTCAGGGCCGGCCCATAGGCGAGGGCGGCAAGGATGCGAGCCGGCCACAGTCGCGCATCATCGAGCATGCCGACGTCAAGCGCATGCTGCTGGCGCAGAAGGCCTATTGCGAAGGCGCGCTGGCCCTGAACCTGCTGTGCGCGAGGCTGGTGGACGAACAGTACACCGGTCAGAGCCAGGAGGCGGCAGAAGCCAGGCTGCTGCTGGAAGTGTTGACGCCGGTTGCCAAGAGCTGGCCCAGCGAGTTCTGCCTGGAAGCCAATTCGCTGGCCATCCAGATCCATGGCGGCTATGGCTATACGCGGGACTTCGCGGTCGAGCAGTACTGGCGCGACAACCGTCTGAACATGATTCACGAGGGCACGCATGGCATCCAGGCCATGGATCTGCTGGGCCGCAAGGTCGTCATGGACGGTGGCAAGGGGCTGCAGCTGCTGGCGGCCCGCATCAATGCAACCATCCAGCGTGCCATGCAGCATGAAAAGCTGGCGAGCCATGCCAACCAGCTGGCGCGCGCGCTGGCCGATGTCGGAGCCGCCACCAAGGCGGCCTGGGCGAGCGGCAATCCCCAGGAGGCCCTGGCCAATGCCGTGCCCTATATGCAGGCCTTCGGCCATATGGTGCTGGCCTGGATCTGGCTGGATGTGGCGCTGGCCGTGCTGGCCATGGACAGGGATCTGGCGATTGCCGCCCATCGCGGCAGCATGGCGGCGCAGCGCTACTTCTTCCACTACGAGCTGCCACGTATCGGCGCCTGGCTGCAGGTGGTCAAGGCGCGCGATATGACCTGTGCAGGTATGGAGGAAGAGGCGTTCTAAGCCACGCAGCGCAACAAAAAGGCCCGCGTCAGCGGGCCTTTTTCATGGCGAGGGCTCAGCTCAGGGCTTTTCGCAGTTACTGCTCATGCCCACCATGCCGGAGAGCTTTTGCAGGCTGGAGCGCTGTTTCAGACATTCCTGATAGCTGGCTTCGGCGGCTTTTTGCTGCGCCACCTGGGTGGCCTTGGCACGCTCGGCGCGCAGCTGGGCGATGCGTTCACGAATCTGCGGCATCAGCGCCGTCGCGGCCTTCTCGCCTTCCACAATCGCATGGCTGCGCTGCGCGAAGTCGGCCGGGCCGATGTCCAGAACCTTGGGGCGGATGATGATGTCGGCGCGTGCCAGCTCGGCCTGGCCCAGCTTCTGGCCCATGATGGCAATCGACTGGTTGAGCGCGCCCAGCATATTGGCCGGGTTCTTGCCGCTGGCCTTGTTGGAGATGTCCACGGCAATCACGATGTCGGCCCCCAGATTGCGCACTGCATCCACGGGTACGGGGCTGACAATGCCGCCATCCACATAGTGGTACTTGCCGATGGTGACGGGCTGGAACACGCCGGGCACGCTGCTGGAGGCGCGCACGGCCTGGCCCACATTGCCACGGGCGAACACCGTGCGTTCACCGTCTTCCAGGCGCGTGGAGATGGCGACAAAGGGCTTGGCCATCTGCTCAAGCGGCTTGCGGTGCACCTGTTCATTTACATAGTCTTCGAGCTTCTGGCCCAGCACCAGACCGCCGGCGGACAGTTGCAGGTCGCGGATCTTGGCCTCGTCCAGCGCCACGGCTTTTTCCTGCAGCTCGAAGGCGTTCATGCCGCTCGCATAGAGCGCGCCCACCACGCTGCCGGCGCTGGTGCCGGCCACGAACGAGGGCGTCAGGCCATTGGCCTCGAGCATCTTGATGACCCCGATATGGGCAAAGCCCTTGGCCGCACCGCCGCCCAGGGCCAGGCCGATCTTGATCGCGGGGGCCGAGGTGGTGGTAGGCGGCTCGGGTGTCGCTGCGGGGCTGGGCGGATTGCTGCCGCAGGCGGCAAGGCCGAGCAGACTCAAACAGAGCAAAGGGCGCAAAAAAACGTTCGGGCGCATGCCGGGAAATCCTGCTGTCATTAGGGCGCAAAGTATAGCGATGGGGGCCGGAGTCGGTGATGTGCGGTTTTGCTCGTCAAAAAGCATAGCTTTCATCGCTTGCCTGTAAATCGTTTGAGGCATGTATCCCTTGTTTGGCCTATGCGCGAGCAAGCCGCGCTGCCGACAATGTTCTCATCGCAAGCAAGTGGCTGGCCCCTTCTGACGGCGCGGCAGGACGAACTCCTGTGCGCTCTGTCCCTGATGCGGGAGCGGCACCATGAAGAGGCAGCAGATGTCGCAAGGCAATACATGGCAGGCAGAAGTCGCAACGGCACAGGCCGCAGTCTGGTGGGTGGGCTTCGGCCTGGTGGTGGGAGTGCTGGGGGCAGCGTTGATCAGCCCTCTGTATGCGCTCTACCAGCAGGACTGGCAGTTGCGGCCCAGCGATATCTCGCTGATCTATGTGCTCTATATGTGCGGCGGGCTGTGCGCCCTGCTGTTTCTGGGACGTTTGCCCGATCGCATCGGTTTCCAGCGCGTGATGCTGTGCTTTCTGTGTCTGACGCTGGTGGGCACGCTGATCTCGATGCTGGCCTGGAATCTGCCCAGCCTGATCGTCGGGCGCTTTGTGGTGGGGCTGTCTTCAAGCATCATCACCATCAGCGCCACCACGGGACTGACGCAGCTGGCGGCCAGCGGTGCCACCCGTCTGCAGCCTCGGCGTGTGGCCATGGTGGCCAGTTTTCTCAATGTGCTGGGCTTCGGCCTGGGGCCGCTGATCGGCGGTGTGGCCGGGCAGTGGCTGCCTCGGCCCTTGGCGACGGCCTATCTGGTGCCGCTGGTGCTGGGCTGCATTGGCGTGGCCGGCGTCCTCATGGTCAAGCTGCCTGAGTCGGCGCAGCTGAATGCAGGGCGGCCCGCCCAGGTGGTGGCTCGCCTGCGCTGGCAGGACTGTCTGCCGCGGCTAACCTGGCCTGGGCGCGCGGACTCCCTGGCTTTTGCGCTGACCTGCGGATATCCGTTCGTGGCATTTGGCGTGTTCGGGCTCTATGCCTCCATGGCGCCGCTGTTTCTGCAGCAGATGATTGCCTGGAGCGGCCCCGTGGTCAGCGGCACGGCCATTGCGGTGATCCTGCTCGTCTCTGCGGGCATTCAGCTCCTGGCTGCCAGTCTGCCGCTGCATCGCTGCGGCTTTGCCGGAATGGCGCTGCTGGCGCTCAGCAACGCCGTGCTGATGTTGAACCTGCAGGCCCGATCGATGCTGCTGTTTGTCCTGGGCGTGTGTCTGACGGCGCTCGGGCATGGCATGTGCATGCTGGCCGGCATGAGCATGGTTGGCCGTCTTGCGGGGCCTGACAACCGGGCAGGCCTGCTGTCCACCTATCAGACCATAGGCTTGCTCGGCTCCATGCTGCCCATGCTGGTCGTGGGCTGGATTGCAGACCGTTGGAGCATCACGCTGGCCGTGAGCCTGTTTGCCTGTTTTGTCATGCTGTTGGCTACCCTGTTGGGACTGGCATTCGTGCGGCACCCACGCATGCGGGAGGCTACGGACTGAGGAAGGGCTTGCAGATAGTTTCTGTAAATAACAGAAACTAACATTAATTAATTAAATGTCACAAATTTGGATAAATTTGTCCTACAGGGATGCGGGAAAAGTTCGTATCCGGGCCAAAATGGGGGCTGGTTACAGTTACTAGTCATGTTTTTGCAAGCATTAAGGGAGAAATCGATATGACCACTATGTTCAAGCGTTCCGCTCAAGTTCTGGCCATTACCGCCTTGGCCTTTGGCTTGGCTGCCTGCGGCAAGTCCGAGGACAAGACCGCTGGCCAGAAGCTCGATTCCGCCATTTCCCAGACCGAGAAGGCTGCGGAAAATGCAGGCACCAAGATTGAAGAAGGCACGGCCAAGGCCGGCGATGCGGCTGCCGATGCGCTGGCCAAGGCTGGTGAAGCTGCTGGCGCTGCTGTGGACAAGGCTGGCGAGAAGATGGAAGAGGGCGCTGCCAAGGCAGGTGCTGCCCTGGATGACGCAGGCATCACCGCCGCCGTCAAGACCGACCTGATCAAGGCCCCGGAAATCAGCGCGCTGCAGATCAATGTGGACACCAAGGCCGGCGCAGTGACCCTGACCGGCACCGTGCCCAGCGAAGCCGTCAAGACCCAGGCCGGCGATATCGCCAAGGCTGCCAAGGGTGTGACCTCGGTCAACAACAATCTGACCGTGAAGGCTGGTTGATACCTTTCGGCCTGCATCTCGCATGAAGCCAGAGCGCGCAAGCCCTCTGGCTTTTTTGTGCTCGCATGGCACTAAGATCAGGGCATGACCCAAGCCGACCACAAGCTTTCCACCCATCTGATTCACCATCCCTACAAGGCTCCCACGGACTTCGAAGGCCCGCAGCCGGCCGTGCACAAGGCTTCGACCGTGTACTTCGAGAACGTACAGGCCATGCGCGAACGCCGCTGGCTGGACAAGAGCAGCTACACCTACGGCCTGCATGGCACGCCCACGACCTATGCGCTGGAAGAGCGTCTGGCTTCGCTGGAGGGTGGCCTGCAATGCCTGCTGGTGCCCAGCGGCCTGGCCGCGATTGCCACGGTGTCGCTGGCGCTGCTCAGGACGGGCGACGAGGTGCTGGTTCCCGATAACGTCTACGGCCCCAACAAGACGCTGACCGAAGGCGAACTGGCCCATTTCGGCATCGGCCACCAGTACTACGACCCCATGAGTGTCGAAGATCTTGCGGCCAAGATCACGCCCGCCACCAAGCTGGTCTGGCTGGAAGCTCCGGGCTCGGTGACCATGGAGTTCCCGAATCTCGTCGAGCAGGTGCGCCTGTGCCGGGCCAGGGGCGTGACCATGGTGCTGGACAACACCTGGGGCGCGGGTCTGGCTTTTCGTCCCTTCGACCTGCTGGGCGACGGCAGCCTGGGCGTCGATGTCACGGCCCATGCACTGACCAAGTTCCCCAGCGGCGGCGGCGATGTGCTGATGGGCAGCATCATCACGCGCAACCAGCCTCTGCATATGCGCATCAAGCTTGCGCACATGCGCCTGGGTCTGGGCGTGAGCGGCAACGACGCCGAGGCCGTGCTGCGCAGCCTGCCCAGCATCGGCCTGCGCTATCACGCACAGGATCGCTCGGCACGCCAGCTGGCGCAGTGGCTGGACACCCACAGTGCGGTGGCGCAGGTCTTGCACCCCGCCATGCCTGACGCCCCGGGTCATGCTTACTGGAAGCAGCTGTGCGCACAAGGCCAGGGCCAGGATGGCATGGCTGCCGGTTTGTTCAGCGTGGTCATCGACGAACGCTTCGACCAGGCGGCCGTGGATCGCTTCTGCGACAGCCTGCGTCTGTTCAAGCTGGGCTACAGCTGGGGCGGGCCGGTGAGTCTGGTCGTGCCCTACGAGCTGCCCGAGATGCGCAGCCGTGCCACGCCGCATATCAAGGCGGGGACCGTGGTGCGCTTTGCCATCGGCCTCGAAGATGCGACCGATCTGCAGGCTGATCTGGCCCAGGCGCTGTTCAAGGCTTTTGGTTGATGCTATTGAGATGAGAGCTTATAGCGCCTCCTGATCATTGATTTCAAGGTGTTTTTTGATTGAAATTAAGTATGGATAGACGCTATAAGCTCTTGTTTTTATAGTGAAGACCTATGCTTGGGCATGCGGGCTTTCCGCAATGCAGATTCAAGGTTGAGCGGGTAACTTGTTCCTGTCAGCTGCCGCCACCGAGGCGCGGCACGGGCGACAAGGAGGGTCTCGCATGCAAGCTTCCCCTGTTTCCGAAGTCAAGGCCGAGTCCGGCAATCTGCAGATTCTGCAGCTGCGCTGGAGCGAGCCCTGGCAGTGGCTGCTGCTCGGTTTGCGCGATGTGCGGCGCGCACCCGTCATTGCGCTGTTCTACGGCCTGTGCTTCTGGGGCATGGCGCGGCTGCTGGCCTGGGTGTTCCGCTCCAGTCCCGAATATGTGATGTCCATGGCCAGCGGTTGTCTGCTGGTCGGCCCCTTCATGGCCATGGGCCTGTACTACGTCAGCAAGCAGCTGGAGCAGGGCAAGCCCGTGCTGCTGTCGGAGTCGCTGACCTGCTGGGACCGACACCTGGCCAGCATGGGCATGCTGGTCATGGTGCTGATGGTGCTGGAGATGCTCTGGGGGCGCGCCGCCATGGTGGTGTTTGCCATCTCGTTCGACACCGGCATGCCCAGCACGGCAACCTTGCTGCAGACCCTTCTGCGCCCCGAGAACTGGGAGTTCCTGCTGGGCTACAGCGCCGTTGGCGGGATATTTGCGGCCCTGGTGTTTGCCAGCATGGTGGTTTCGCTGCCCACGATTCTCGATCTGGATACCGATGCGTTGACGGCCTGTATCACCAGCATGCGTGTGGTGGGCGCCAACATGGGCGTGATGCTGCTGTGGGGGCTGATCATCACCGTGTTGATCGCGGCCTCGCTGCTGTTCTACAGTGTGGGTCTGATCGTCATCGGGCCGCTGCTGGGCTGTGCCAGCTGGCATGCGTACAAAGCCAGCGTCCGCGCCGAAAGCAAGGAGGTCGCTGCCTGAGGCGCAATGAGGGGGATGCCATGGAGTTCTGGAACTGGTTGAAAAAAGTCTTCTCGCCTCAGTCCGGCGTGCCGGGGCGCAGCGCCGATTCGCAGCTGGCGTGGACTTCGGCGAGCAGCCGTGAAGACGGCAGCGACGTCTTCAACGACAGCTATTTTTGTGGCTCGGGCAGCGGCGAGAGTGCCTGCAGCACGGACAGCGGCGATTCCGGCGGTGATGGGGGAGGCGGCGGCAGCGACTGAGGCCGCGCGGGCACCGCCTATTTCAGCAGCGGCCTGAGCTTGGGCCAGACATTGGCCAGCATCTGGGGCTGGGCCTGGGCATTGGGGTGAATGCGGTCGCTCTGAAACCACTGCTCGGCATCCGCTGCATCGCCGATTCCCGACAGCAGAAACGGCACCAGCGGCAGCTTTTGCGCATCGGCAACCTTCTTGAACATGCCGGCGAACTGCTCGGTGTAGGTTGCTCCATAGTTGGGAGGCACCTGCATCCCCACCAGCAGCACCTGGGCTCCGGCTTCCTTGGCGGCCTTGATCATGACTTCCAGATTCTGCTGCGTGCTCTGCAGCGCCAGGCCGCGCAATGCGTCGTTGCCGCCCAACTCCAGAATCACGATGCCGGGTTCATGCTGCCTGAGCAGCGACGCCAGGCGCGCTCTGCCGCCAGCCGTGGTCTCGCCGCTGATGCTGGCATTGACCACCTTGCGCGGGTTTTTTTCATCATTAATGCGCAGCTGCAGCAACTGAACCCAGCCCTTGCCGCGCGTCAGTCCGTACTCGGCGCTCAGCGAATCGCCCAGCACCAGCACCGGGCCGGATTTAGCTCCGGGTGCGGCCGCCGCTGCAATGCAGCAAGCCCCCGAAGTGGCGAGCGTCAGAGCAACAGCGATACAGTGACGACGCTGCAGTGCAAACTGCGGGCTGCGATCCTTGACGTTTTTGCTATCCAATTGATTCATGTCCACAACTCTTGCCATTCCTTTGATTGCCGTTGAGCAACTATCCAAATCGGTGAGCGATTCCACAGGCGTGCTGGATATTTTGCGGGATATCAATCTGAGTTTCACGGCCGGTGAAACCGTTGCCATTGTGGGTGCCTCGGGCTCGGGTAAAAGCACTTTGCTGTCGATTCTGGCCGGCCTGGATACCCCCAGTCACGGCACGGTCCGGCTGCTGGGCCAGGATTTGTTTGCACTCAGCGAGGACGACAGGGCGGCGGTGCGGGCTCAGAAGATGGGTTTTGTCTTCCAGAGCTTTCAGTTGCTGGGCAATCTCACGGCGCTGGAGAACGTCATGCTGCCGCTGGAGCTGGCGGGGCAGCGCGATGCGAGGGCGCGCGCCGCGCAGATGCTGGAGCGCGTGGGCCTGGGTCAGCGCCTCAATCACTATCCCAGGCTGATGTCGGGCGGCGAGCAGCAGCGCGTGGCGCTGGCGCGTGCCTTTGTGGTGGAGCCAGCCGTGCTGCTGGCCGACGAGCCCACGGGCAGCCTGGACTTCGCCACGGGCCAGACCATCATGGAGCTGATGTTTGCGCTCAACCGCGAGCGCGGCACGACACTGATCCTGGTCACGCATGACCGCGAGATAGCGGCGCAATGTGAGCGCAGCATCACCATCGAGGCCGGCCGCGCGGTCTAGGAAGCAAAAAGGCCTGTGTGATCACAGGCCTTCTTTCATCTGGCGCTTATCGGAAAAGCGCTCGCAGCTGTCAAATCAATCGCTTTCGAGAAGCAGGCCTCAGATGCGTGCCACTTCCAGTCCGGCCTTGCGTTCGGCGGCGCGGCAGGCGGCGGCGGTGAACAGCACATCGGTCGAGGAGTTGAGAGCCGTCTCGGTAGAGTCCTGAATCACGCCGATGACATAGCCCACGCCAACCACCTGCATGGCCACATCGTTGGGAATGTTGAACAGGCTGCAGGCCAGCGGAATCAGCAGCAGCGAGCCGCCGGGAACGCCCGATGCGCCGCAGGCGCAGACCGCAGAGACCACGCACAGCAGGATGGCCGTCGGGATGTCCACCGGGATATGGAGCGTATGGGCGGCGGCCAGCGTCAGCACGCTGATGGTGACGGCCGCGCCGGCCATATTGATGGTGGCGCCCAGCGGAATGGAGATGCTGTAGGTGTTCTCGTCGAGCTTGAGCTTCTGGGCCAGGGCCAGGTTGACGGGAATGTTGGCGCCGGAGCTGCGCGTGAAGAAGGCGGTTACCGCACTCTCGCGCAGGCAGGTCAGCACCAGCGGGTAGGGGTTGCGGCGAGTCTGCGTCCAGACAATGGCGGGGTTGACCACCAGTGCCACGAACACCATGCAGCCGACCAGTACGGCCAGCAGATGGGCGTAGTCCTTGAGTGCATCCAGCCCGCCCGAGGAGAAGGTGGCGACCACCAGACCGAAGATGCCGAAGGGGGCCAGGCGGATCACGCCCTGAATCACGCGGGTGATGGCATGGCCGAAGTCCTCCACCATGGTGCGGGTGCCGGGGCTGGCGTGGCGCAGCGCAATCCCCAGGGCGATGGCCCAGGCCAGAATGCCGATGTAGTTGGCATTCAGCAAGGCATTGACGGGGTTGTCGAACAGGCTCTGGACCACGGTGCTCAGCACCTGGCTGATCTCGCCGGGCACGCTCTGGACTTTGGGCGCTTCACGAAAGTGAATCACCGAGGGGAAGATGGCGCTGGCTGCCACGGCCACGCAGGCCGCCGCCAGCGTGCCGATGACGTAGAGCCAGAGCACGGGCTTGATCTGCGTTTCCTGGCCCGGACGGTGGCTGCTGATGGCCGCCATGACCAGCAGCAGGACCAGCACCGGGGCCACGGCCTTGAGGGCGGCAATGAACAGGCTGCCCAGCAAGGATGCGGGCTGGGCGGCAGCCGGGAACAGCCAGGCCACCAGGCCGCCCAGAATCAGGGCAATCACAATCTGCAGCACCAGGCTGGTGCGGTTGAACCAATCGAGCAAGGCTTTGAGCATGCAGGGTATTCGTTAGGGGGATTGGAAGGGGATGCAAACGCGCCACTCTCGTCATGCCGGGCATGAAGAGATCCTGTGCGCGAATGCAGGGGGAGCTGCAGGGCAAGCCTGCTGCCAGTCGCTCTGGGCGGCTACGCGGCTTCATGTAAAGACTTGCACTCGGCAAAAGCCATGTCGGTTCTGCCTGATGAATGGGGGACCGCCCGTTGGGGGCGCAGTGTAGCGGCAATGAAAAACCTCAGCTGCCAGCCCAGACATGGCCCTGCGAGTCCCAGGTCTGCCACAAACGCCGGGATAATACGGCCCCATGTCGTCCCCCAAAGTTCTTTTCGGCTTTCACGCCGTCGGCGTGCGTCTGAAGACCGCCCCTCAATCCATCATCGAAGTCTATTTCGAGGCTTCGCGCCGCGATGCGCGCATGCGCCAGTTTCTGGAGCGCGCCAAGGAGGCCGGGGTGCGTCTGATCGAGGCCGATGCCCTGCGCATTGCCAAGCTCGTCGGCTCGCACGGTCACCAGGGTGTGGCAGCACGTGTGGAAGAGGTCAAGGACACACGTACGCTCGACGAGCTGCTCGATGACCTGGAAGATGAAGGCGTGAAGGCACCGCTGCTGCTGGTGCTCGACGGCGTGACCGATCCTCACAATCTGGGCGCCTGCCTGCGTGTGGCCGATGGTGCAGGCGTGCACGCCGTGATCGCTCCCAAGGACCATGCGGCCGGCATCAACGCCACCGTGGCCAAGGTGGCCAGCGGTGCGGCCGAGACCGTGCCCTACTTCATGGTCACCAATCTGGCGCGCACGCTCAAGGAACTCAAGGAGCGCGGCGTCTGGATCATCGGCACCAGCGGCGATGCCGACAAGCATCTCTACCAGATGGATCTGACCGGTCCGACGGCGCTGGTGCTCGGGGCCGAGGGCGATGGCATGCGCCAGCTGACCCGCAAGACCTGCGACGCGCTGGTCAGCATCCCCATGCAAGGTGCGGTGGAAAGCCTGAATGTGTCCGTTGCCAGTGGTGTGTGCCTGTATGAGGCATTGCGCCAGCGTCTGGCAGTAGCCGTGGCGATCAAAGCCTGAGCAGGCTAGCCAGGCCGCTGAAAGCGAAAGCAAGGCGCGACTGCGAGAGCGGTGACGCCTTTTTTGTGGGCGGCCGAACCGTTCTCAGGCGGCCGGCAGATCGGCCGGGGTCGTGCAGCCCGGGTGCAGCATGCGCTGTACGGTGCGTGCCAGCTCGCCAATATCCATGGGCTTGCTCAGCACCACATAGCGGCATTCCCGGGCCTGCGGCAGTTCGGCCTCTTCGCTGCTGGTCATGAGGACGAGCGGAATGAGAATCTGCTTGCGGGCCAGCTCCTGCTGCATGTTCGCGATGCTCAAAGGAGCCGGGAACTCATCGGCGGCAATGATGAGGTCCACCTTCATGCCGCTGTTGATATAGCGCAGCGCGACTTCGGGCAGGTAGGCGGTCACGACCTGGTAGTCCAGTCCGTACAGCACCTGGGCCATGGCATTGCGCGCGGCCAGGTCCGGCTCGATGAGCAAGATCGTTTCCTGCCGGCCTGCCGGGGTAGCCGCTTGCGGGACCTGCGCAGCAGCAGGCTGTGCACGCGGGAAGTACAGGCTCACGATGGTGCCCAGGCCCTGGGTGCTTTCGACTTCGATCAGGCCCTGGACATGGTCCATGAAGTTCTTGACCATGGGCAGGCCCAGGCCCGCGCCCTTGCCCTCGGGTTTGGTGGTGAAGAACATGTCGAAGATGCGGGCCTTGATTTCTTCGCTCATGCCCATGCCGTTGTCTGCCACGCTGACCATGACATAGTCGCCCGCATGGCCGGCACGTTTGAGCAGCACGTTCTCTGCGGTCAGCGTGATCTGGCCGTGTTCTTCGGTGGCATCGCGCGCATTGATGCAGAGATTGATCAGCGAGTTCTCGAAATACAGCTTGTCCACGCTGATGGGCCAGATGCTGGATGCCATGTGCAGCTGCAGTTCGGCGTTCTGGCCGACGGCCTTGCTCAGCAGAGGCTCCAGATCCTGCACCAGCGCACGGGGGTCGGCAGCGGCCAGCTGCATGGATTTGCGGCTGCTGAAGCCGGTCAGATGCGATGCCAGGCTGCCCGCTTTCTGAATCGTGTTGAGGATCACGTCCACATGCTCGAGCTGCTCGGGCTCGCCCAGTTGCTTTTCCAGCATGCCGGCATGCAGGCCGGTGATGAAAAGCAGGTTCTTCATGTCGTGCGCGACACCGGCAGACAGCTGGTTCACCATGCCCATTTTCTGGGCCTGGGCGAGGTAGGTTTCAGCCTGATCCAGAGCCTGCTGTTTGAGCCTCAACTGGTGGCTCAGCGTGGTGATTTGGTCGCGCAGCTGGTTCTCGGACTGCCGGATGCTGTCTATGCCCAGATTGGCGCCGACCCAGTAGAGAATCCTGCCCTGCGCATTCTTGACCGGAGACAGCGAAGAAAAAAACCAGTGGAACTGGCCGTCATGGCGCTTGATGCGCAGCCGGTATCCCGTCGGCTTTTCGGTGATCAGGGCACGCGACAGCCCGGTGTTGACGGCGGCCAGATCGTCGGGGTGCACGATGTCGATCCAGATGCCTTCGCGCAGGCTCAGCGGGCGTACCTCCCGGTAGGCATACTCTTGCAGGGCCTGGTTGAACCAGGTCACTTCTCCATGGGGGGTTGCCATCCAGATCTGATAGGGCAGGTGATCCAGAAAGGCCTCGAAGCGGTTGACATGGCCCAGCCCGAGTTCGTCATCGGGCTCGGGCGATGCGGTCTCCGCCTGCAATACATAGCACTGCACCGAAAATATCGTTTCATCATCGGGAATCGGTGAGAAATGCCAGAGCCCGGCGTGACCGGGCAGGTGGGTCGTGGTTTCCCGGCCTGTTTCCATGCACTGGCCGACAGCCCGCCGGGCCGACTCGAACATCGCCAGCCCCCGCGTGGTGGAGGATTGACTGCCGGCTTGCAGAAGCCGCTGCATTGCGGGGTTGGCAAAGCGAAGTTCCAGCGTTCTGGCATCGACAAGAGCCCATGCCAATGCTGCAGGCATCATGGCTTGCTGAAGTGCGAACAATCGGCCCGACTCGTTCATGTGCTGGTGTGGTGCAATATCCGGCAGGGCAAACGCTCTGCACAGTGATTCAAGTATTCCACGTTGCAACTTGATTTTTGGGGTCATTGCCTTGGTTCAAGCACTTATTGACAATTCTTCGGCCTCCCTGGGTGCGATTGCCTGCGTACGTCGCTGGCTGGGCGAGGCGCAGCGGCTGACCGTGCTTACCGGGGCCGGCGTCAGTGCCGAATCGGGAGTGCCCACTTTCAGGGACACGGCAAGCGCTTACTGGTCCCGGTTCAAGCCGGAGGAAATGGCCAGCGAGGCGGGGTATCGCCGCGATCCGGCTCATGTCTGGCGCTGGTACCAGCACCGGCGATCCCTGCTTGCCAAGGTCGCTCCCAACGAGGGGCATCTGGCGCTGGCGCGCTGGGCAAGGCAGCGTCCAGGCCAGATGACGCTCATCACGCAGAACGTGGATGGGCTGCACCAGCAGGCGGGCAGCGAAGATGTGCTGAGTCTGCATGGCGAGCTGAGCAGGAATCGCTGGCTGAATCGCCGCTGTGCGTCATGCGATCTCGAACATGCTGTCCCTGGCGAGCCGCCGCATTGTGCTGCCTGCGGCAATTTGCTGCGGCCTGCGGTCGTCTGGTTCGGCGAATCGCTGCCCAGCCAGACCTGGGCCAGGGCAGAGCAGGCGGCAGAGCAATGTCAGCTGATGCTGGTGATCGGCACGTCGGGCGCCGTTTACCCGGCCGCAGGTCTGGCCAAGATCGCCAGGCGCAACCGGGCCCGCGTGGTCATTGTCAACCCGCATGCCAGCGAGCTGGACTCGGTGGCCGATCAGATGATCGCCATGCCGTCGGCGCAGGCGCTGCCCTTGCTGCTGGCAAGTCCCGGGGATGGCTCGCAGCCGAGACAGCTCTGCTGACTCCTGCCTCTAGACCCAGCCCAGCGCACCCAGCGCCGCACCGGCAGCCAGCAGCCACAGCAGGTGAATCCGGGTGCGCCATACCAGCAGGGTGCACGCAAGGCTCAGCAGCCATAGTTTCCAGTCCTTGCCAGGGCTGCCGCTGGCGCTGCCCAGCAGCCAGCCGGTCGCCAGCAGCAGCCCGATCACCAGCGGAGCCATGCCTTGCTTGAAGGCGCGCACGCCGCGCTTGTCGCGATTGCGCTGGCCCCAGCGCGAAGCCTGCCAGGTCAGCAGCGAGCTGGGCAGCAGAATGCCCACCATGCATACGGCAACACCGAGTGCACCCAGACCCCAGGCCGCAGGGCCGGTGCCGCCACCTGCATTCAGTCCCACGTTCCAGCCCAGCAGGGCGATGAACAGCACGTTGGGGCCGGGGGCTGCCTGGGCAATGGCGATGGAACTTGTGAACTGGGTTTCCGACAGCCAGTGGTTGCCGTCGACCAGATAGCGGTGCATATCGGGCGCGGCGGTGATGGCTCCACCCACGGCCATCAGCGACAGCGTCAGGAAGTAGACAAGCAGATGCAGCCAGTCCACGGTCTGCAGATCGATCACCAGCGTGTTCATGCCAGCCTCCGGTAGGTCAGCACGCAGCCGGTCGCGCCCACCAGCAGCAAGGCCCAGAACAGCGGCAGGCGCAGCACGGCGACCAGCACAAAGGCGGCAATGGCCAGCCCTGCGCAATACCATTTGCCCAGCGGGTGTTTGCGCAGCGTGCCGGCCAGCTTGAGACCCATGCCTGCGACCAGTCCCGCCGCCACGGCACCCATGCCGCGCAGGGCGCCGGCCACGGCCGGGTTGGCCGCGAACTGGGTATAGACCAGGGTGAGGCTGATGACCACCAGCATGGGAAAGGTCAGCATGCCGCACAGCCCCACGAGGGCACCGCGCCAGCCGAAGTAGCGCTCGCCCAGCATGATGGAAAGATTCACCACATTGGGGCCGGGCATGATCTGCGCCACAGCCCAGTCCTCCATGAACTCCTCATTGCTCAGCCATTGGCGCTTTTCGACCAGTTCGCGCTGCACCACGGCCAGCACGCCGCCAAAGCCCTGCAAGGCCAGAAAGGTCAGCGACCAGAATAGTTCGCTCAGATGGGCTGGGCGTGGCCGCTGGGCTTGCGGCAAGGAATGTGGGGCGGGTGCGCTCATTGAAACGGCCTCGGGGCCTCTGGAGAAAGTGATGGCGATCAGCCGTGGATGCTAATGCGGGCGCCTCTGCCCGGATAGCTGCCAGCCATCTCCAGTCGAGAAGGGCGTATCGATCACTGCGATGGCTCCCGTTGCCGGATCGCGACGCCGGCTGTGATCAGAGGTCGCCCAGTATCTGTTCCAGATCTGCGTCGTCGGCATCGGCCTCCAGGCGCAGGCTGCCCTGTATGTGATCCAGATGGCTGAGCATCAGCTGTTCTGCCAGCTCGCCATTGCCCGCGACGATGGCATCGACCACGGCTTCGTGCTCGTCCACCAGGCAGCAGGTGTTGACTGCCGATTCATACAGCGAGATCGTCAGGCAGGTCAGTGTGGACAGTTCACGCATGCTGCGCAGCAGCGCGGAGTTGCCGGCCAGCTCCGCCAGCAGCACATGGAACTCGCCGGACAGGCGCACCGTGGCTCGCTTGTCGGAGTTGGCGCGAGCATCGCGCTCCTGCTTCAGATGGGCCTGCAGACGACGGATCTTGCCATTGTCCATGTGCAGGACGAGGCGGCGCACAATGCCCGGCTCTATCAGCCGGCGTGCTTCGAAGACGTCCAGTGCCTGTTCGATGCTGGGCTTGGCGACAAAGGCTCCGCGCTGCGGGAACAGCTCCACCATCTGGTCGCGAGCCATGCGGGCCAGCACCTCGCGTACGCGAGCCCGGCTGGTGTTGAAGATATTGGCCAGCCGGTCTTCGCCGAGTTTGGTTCCCGGCAGCAGCCGATGCTCATGGATGGCTGTGGCAATGCGGGCGGCCATTTCATCCACGGTAATTTCGGATCGAGATGTATTGCTTCGATTGTTCACTTTTGTAGTGCTTTTTGTCGACATGCTGCTGAATTCTAGTGTCAGACAGCATGCTGGCTTGCATCATCTCGATGAAGGTTATCCCGCAGCCGCGTGTTCAGGGTAGCTGGCTCAGGAGCTGGGTGAGTCCCGGGGGAAGATTCCTGAACTCCTTGCGTGGCGGCTTGGCAAAGCTGCCGGCGCGTGCCGCTGCGGGTGCCAGCGAGACCAGGCTTTGCGCGTGGTTGACGGCGCTGGAGACGCCATCGACGGCTGGCACCGGCAAGCGCTGCTTGATGGAGCGTGCCAGGCCGGCCAGCGGCGCACCGGCAATGATCAGTACATCGGCGCCGTCTTCGCTGACCGCTGCTTCGCACAAGGCTTGCAGGCGTGCTCCATGATCGTCCTGTACGCTGGCAATGTCTCGCAGAGGCTCGTCCAGACAGCGAATGCTGGCCAGCCGGTCTATGAGTCCGTTGCGCTCGACCATGTCTCGGTACCAGGCGGCAATGCGCCTGGAGATGGCAATGATGGAAAAGCGCTTGCCCAGCATGCATGCGCTCATGAGCGCGGACTCCGTCATGCCCAGCACGGGAATGTCCAGGGCCTCGCGCAGGCCTTCGAGACCGGGGTCGCCAAAGGCCGCCAGGATGACGGCGTCATGCCGCGCCGCATGGGTGGCTGCCAGCTCGGCCACGGCATAGGCTGCAATCATGGCCTCGAAGCGCGTCTCGATATAGGCCACGCCCATGGGGGCGGTCAGCATGGTGATTTCCGTCCCCGGAGCAGCGGCCAGCCTGGCTTCTTTCTCTATCAAGCAAGTGACGCTCTCGGAGATATTGGGATTGATGATCAGCAGTTTCATGGTGTGTGCTCCAGCTCAGAAGCGGGGTGCGGGTCGCTTGGGCAGCAAGGTCGGGGCACCACGCTGCAGGAATCGTCCCTGGCCGGCGCGAGCCTGGAATCTCTCTCCGTCCCAGACGATCTGGCCGCCCGACAGGGTCAGGCAGGGCCAGGCCTTGATCAACTGGCCTTCGTAAGGAGTATGGTCCACGTTGTGATGCAGGTCGCGGTTGCGAATGGTTCGCTCGCCCTCCTGCCAGACGATCAGGTCGGCATCGGCACCTATGGCGATGCTGCCCTTGCGCGGATGCAGTCCATAGACCTTGGCCGGGTTGGTGGAGGTCAGCTCCACGAAGCGGTTGAGCGTCATGCGTCCCGCCAGCACGCCATGGGTGTAGAGCAGGGACAAGCGGGTCTCGATGCCCGGGATGCCGTTTGGAATATGGCTGAAGGACACTTCCTGGCCACCCGGCTTTTTGCCTTCCGGGGCGTCGTAGTTGAATGGCGCATGGTCGGATGAGAACACGGTGAAGAGCCCGTCGTTGAGACCGTTCCAGATGACCTCCTGGTTGGCCTTGTCGCGTGGCGGCGGGCTGCAGACGCACTTTGCGCCTTGGTAGCTGTCGTCCAGGCCCAGGTCTTCTGCGCTCAGGAACAGGTATTGAGGGCAGGTCTCGGCCATGATGTTCATGCCGTGGGAGCGCGCCCAGCGGATCTGCTCGACAGCCTCGCGGCCCGAGACATGGACGATGAGGATGGGCACATCGGCAAGCTCCGACAGCGCGATGGCGCGGTGCGTGGCCTCGCGCTCCACCAGCATGGGGCGAGAGACTGCGTGATAGCGAGGGGCGGTGCGGCCGCTGGCTTCCAGGCGCTTGGTCAGCCATTGGATGCAGTCGGCATTCTCGGCATGGATCATGGCCGTGGCATCGTATTTGCGGGCCACGTCCAGGACATCGAGAATCTGACCGTCATCGAGCTTCAGATCGTCATAGGTCATGTAGATCTTGAAGGAGGTATAGCCTTCCCGAATCAGCGCGGGCAACTCGTTTTCCAGTACTTCGGGCGTGGGGTCGCTGACGATCATGTGGAAACCATAGTCCACATAGGCCTTGCCTTCTGCGCGGCGATGGTAATCGGCCACGGCAGCGCGCAAGGACTGGCCTTTGGCCTGGGCGGCGAAGGGAATGATCGTGGTGGTGCCGCCGCAGGCTGCCGCACGCGTGCCGCTTTCGAAATCGTCTGCCATGCGCACTGGCGGCTCCATGGGCTGATCCAGGTGGCAGTGGGCGTCGATGCCGCCCGGTGTGACGACCCGGCCTTGAGCGTCGTATTCGTGAGTGCCGGCGGGCAGCTGCTTGCCCAGTTGGGCGATCTTGCCGTTGCGTATGCCGATGTCGGCTTCAAAGATGTCGCTGGCAGTCGCGACTTGTGCATTGCGCACCACGATATCGAATTCGCAGGGGTTCATGTTCGGGATCGGTTTTACGGTAAGTGTGAGAGGCCAGTTGCAGCTGGCATGACTGTGGCGAGGTTCCAGAGCGACGAGATGTCATCGCTTCCAGCGAGGGGGAGGCTGGTGCCGGGCGGGCAGGAGCGTGCGGCTCCTGCCGTCTTCGGGTCCGAGGTCTATACAGGTACTTTCTTGCTGTAGTCGATCAGCAGGGCCGAGCAGATGAACAAGCCCAGGCCTGCGCCGGTGAACATCATCAGCGCCATGAAGTAGGAACCTGTTGCCTGCACGATCAGCCCCACGATGATGGGCACGCCAATGCCGGCGCAATTGCCGCCAAGGTTCATGACGCCGCCCAGAAAGCCGACGCGATTGCGGGTGCCGATCAGAGAGGGGATGCACCAGAACAGGCCGCACCAGCGCAGGAAGAACAAGGTGATCGACAGCAGGATGACGACCGTGACAGGGTCGGTGATCTGCGAGACGCCATAGATGGCGATGGTGGCGATGATGGATGCAATGCCGAACAGGGTGCGCAGCACGGTGGCCTGGTTGCCACCTTTCTCGCGCCATTTGTCGGCGATCCAGCCGCCGATCATTTCTCCCACGAAGCCGGAAAAGAACATGGCGAAAAGTGCGCCACCCATGGCTTTGATGTCCATGCCGTGCACCTTGGACAGGTAGGTGGGCATCCAGGTCAGCAGGCCGTAAAAGAGCGCGTTGAAGCACATCCAGCCAAAGAACATGCCCCACACCGAGCGGTACTTGAAGAAGTCCAGCAGCTTGCCCTTGCTGGTTCCGGCGTCGGCCCTGGCATCTTCGGCATGTGCTGCTTCGATGTGACGGGCTTCGGCCTCGTTCACACCGGAATGCTCGCGAGGGTGATTGCGGATATAGGACCAGGCAAAGTAGCCTGCGATCATCGTGCCGACGCCGGCGACCACGAAGGAGATGCGCCAGGAGCCGAAGAAGGCGATCAGGCTCGCAATGATGATGGCTCCCAGGGCGGCCCCCAGCGGTGCGCCACCGTCAAGCAGCGTGGCGCCGCGACCGCGCTCGTTCTGGGACATCCAGATGCCGTTGAGCTTGCCTCCGGCCGGGTAGATGGGGGCTTCGGCGGCTCCCAGCCCCAGGCGTGTCAGCAGCAGAGAGAACCAGCCCGTGGTGAAGGCGGCGATGGTTTGAAACAGACCCCAGCCCAGGGTGGCGCCGGCGATGACGGAGCGCGGGCCATATTTGTCGGCAAGCATGCCTCCCGGGATCTGCATGAAGGCATAGGTCCAGAAAAACGAACTCAGCAGCAAACCCTGCATGGCAGGACTCAGATCGAATTCCTTGGCAATCATCGGCATGGCCACCGATAGCGAAGCTCGGTCGATGTAGTTGATCGAGATGAGGAACAACATCATCAGGAAGATCTTCCATCGGACTTTGGTCGGAGCTTGCGTGTGCTCCGCTGCGGCTGTGGTCGGGATATGCATCTTCGGGGTCACTCCATCCAGGGTTGGTTGATGTGGTGAAAATTTAAATGTCGACAATGTTGTAAACAATATAGAAAACACCTATTCGACCAAATTGGCGATGAGATATCAGAATTTCTACAGTGCAGCAGACGAAGTGGGATGTATTTTCTGGCGAATTTAAGAAGTGATGCTTTTATTGTTGTTGACAGTATTGTTGACGCTTTGTGGTGAACTGAGAACAATGTGATCCGGCCGCCGAGACGGTCGACCTTTCACGGAGAAACACAAGAGATGACTGCAACCAAGACATGCCTGGGCGTGCTGACGCCTTCCTCGAATACGGCGCTGGAGCCTCTGACCAGTGCGCTTGCCGCCAGCGCGGGTCGATGCTCGGCACATTTTTCGCGCTTCACGGTGACGGAGATTTCGTTGGCTCAGGCCGCGCTCAATCAGTTTGATGACAGCAGGATTCTTGCGGCCGCAGAGCTGTTGGCGGATGCCAAAGTGGATGTGATCGGCTGGAGTGGTACCGCCGCAGGCTGGCGAGGCTTTGACTGCGATCGGCAGCTATGCGAGCGCATCGAGCAGCGCACGGGCATCAAGGCGACGACGGCCATCCTGGCGCTCAATGAGCTGATGCAAAAGCTTTCCGTCAAGAAGCTGGCCATCGTGAGTCCCTATACCGCGGATGTGCAGCAATGTATCGTCAACAATTACCGCGCAGCCGGCGTGGAGACCACGGCTCACCGGCATCTGAACATTTCAGTCAATCACCGTTTTGCGCTCGTGGAGCCTGAGCAACTGCTGGGGCTGATCGAAGAGGTGATCGAGGAGGGCGCCCCCGATGCGGTGGTGACTTACTGCACGAATCTGCATGCAGCGCAGCTGGCGGATCAGGTGGAGCGGCGCTGGAATGTGCCGCTGCTCGATACTGTCAGCACCACGGTGTGGGGGATGCTGCGTGCGGCAGGACGCAATCCGGCAGATATCAAGGGATGGGGACGCTTGTTTGAAGTGGCGTGACAGCCGGTGGCTCAAGCATGGGCCGCCGGCAGGCGGTGGTGAAAGACGAGTCGAGGATGAGGGCGCCTGGTGATGGAGTGCCTGGGCCTGTGCCTGGCGCCCGAAAGTGATGTCCGAGGAATGGAGAGACTATGAAACTGGTTCGATTTGGAGCTGTCGGCGAGGAAAAGCCCGGCCTGCTGGATGCGCAAGGGGTGTTGCGCGATGCCTCGAGCTGGGTGGCCGACTGGCGCGGCACCGAGCTGCAACCTGAAAAGCTGGCGCAATGGCGCGGCCGGCAAACCGAGGAGCTGCCGGCAGTGTCAGGAGCCCCCCGACTGGGCTGCCCGGTGGCGCAGGTAGGCAAGATCGTCTGCGTGGGCTTGAATTATGCGGACCATGCGGCAGAGGCAGGGGCTGCGCCACCGGCCGAGCCGGTGCTGTTCATGAAGGCGGTCACGGCCATCAGCGGGCCCAACGACGCCATACAGATCGTTCCGGCGGCGACCAAGGTGGACTGGGAGGTGGAGCTGGGTGTGGTCATCGGCAGCCGCGCCACGCGGGTGAGCGAGCAGGCTGCGCTGGGGCATGTGGCAGGCTATGTGCTGGGCAACGATGTGTCCGAGCGTGCCTGGCAGATGGAGCGCGGCGGCACCTGGGACAAGGGCAAAAGCCATGACAGTTTTGCCCCGCTGGGGCCCTGGCTGCTGACGGCCGACGAGGTGGCCGATCCGCACTGCATTGCGCTGTGGCTGGAAGTGAACGGCCAGCGCATGCAAAGCGGCAACACCCGCAATTTCATCTTTGGCGTGCCCAGGGTCATCAGCTACATCAGCCAGTTCATGACCCTGGAGGCAGGCGATGTGATTCTTACCGGAACGCCTGCAGGCGTGGGTCTGGGGCAAAAGCCGCAGCCCGTCTTTCTCAAGCCCGGCGACGTGGTGCGGCTGGGTGCCGACGGGCTGGGCGAGCAGCGTCAGGTCTGCGTGGCCGTGAACTGAGCTGCATTCCTCCTGGAGAGCTGGCTTTCAGAGCATTCCGGGAGACGCCGGATCGGAAGACATGCGCCTTTCTTCGGCCGGCTACGGATGCTGGGCCTGCTTGATGTCGATTCGTCTGGCGGTGATCTTGGCCACGCATTCGAGTTTTTGCAGGTCCTTGGCCGTCAGGCTTTCATCGGCAGCCTGACTGAAGCAGCACAGCGTGCCGTAGACCTTGCCGCTGGCCAGCACGATAGGGGTGCTCAGATGGGCGCCTACGCGAAAAGGCGTTGCCGGCAGCTTGGAAAAGGCCGGATGGGTGGCAGCATCATGAACCAGGCCGGGCAGAATGCCGTCGAGCACGCACTGGCAAAACGACTCTTCCAGAGGGCCACCGCCGCCGGTGGCAATCAATTCCTTGCCGGGGGCCGTATCGACATGCTGGAACATGCGTTGGCCGTTGCGGATCTCGGAGACAAAAATCACCTCCATATGCAGGTGCTGGCGCAGCTCCTGCAGGACCAGGCGCACGTTTTCATCGACCAGTTCGTCGCTTTGATCTGCCGTGGCCAGCAACAATTCGCTGACCTGTACCTCAAGTGCCTCGGGTGCGTAGTCCCAGTTGTGAATCGCCATCTCTCAAACCTCTGCATATCGCGCAAAAACTCGGTCCATTGTGGCCGAGCCAACAGGGTTCTCAAGTTAACAATACGTAAGACTTCAAAGTGAATCCTGGCCGGCTTGAGTCTGGATCAGCGCCAGCACCTGGGCATGCAGCTCGGCGGGTACGGCGATCAGCTCCATATTCAGCACACGGGCCATTTCCTGCAGGGTGGAAAAGCGCGGGTCGACATCGCCGGTTTCCGTGCGTTGCACTGCCATGCGCGACAGACCGGCGCGTTCGGCCAGATCGGCCTGGGTGATACGGGCAGCCTTGCGGGCCTGGGCCAAAGTCGTGATGAGTTCGGAAGTCATGCGTATCAATATACTCTTTGTAGCGCGGTACAAAAGCGTGGCGCCTGCTGGAGGGTGTTTCCCCGGAGCAGGCCGGGCGCCGCAGTCTGCCACGTCACTGCCATACTGCGAGGGCATGGTGGTGATGGTTCACGGAACAACAGGAGTGCGCAATTGGACTGGATAGCAATGCAGCTGAGCCACGAGAGCGTCAAGCTCTGGCTGTCCGTGGGCTGGTCGCTGTATGTCATCGTGGTGGGCATCTGGATCTTGCTGCAGCGCAGCCAGCCGATTGCCACGCTGAGCTGGCTGCTGTCCATGGCGGCGCTGCCCGTGGTGGGCCTGCTGGTCTATTACTACTTCGGCCCGCAACGCATGAAGCGCCAGCGCATCAAGCGGCTGCGCTCGCGAAAGCGCTCGCGAGTGCGCAACAGCATGCAAAAGCTCAGGGAACGCATTCCGGCCCAGCAGGAGCGCCTGCGCCAGGTGGCGCGGCTGGTCGGCATGACCAGCGATTTCCCGGTAAGCACGGCCACCTCCATGCAGTTGCTGGTGGGCGGAGCCGCGACCTTTGATGCGATTGCGGAGGCCGTGAGCGCCGCACGCCACCATGTGCATCTGGAGTACTACATCTACGAGCCCGATCAGACCGGCACGGCCTTGCGTGATTTGCTGGTCGATAAAGCACGCGAAGGTGTGCAGGTGCGTTTGCTGGTGGATGCTCTGGGCTCCAAGAAGCTGGGGCGCAAATTTCTGGAGCCGCTGCTGCAGGCCGGGGCCGAGGTGCTGCGCTTTCACGACGCCAAGATAGGGCGGCGGCTGCGGCCTGTGGTCAACTTCCGCACCCACCGCAAGATTCTGGTCTGCGATGGCAAGGTGGGCTTTACGGGAGGCGTGAACGTCACCGACGAAGAGAACGAGCGCATCTGCGACGATGCCTATCACGACGTGCATCTGCGCGTCGAAGGCGCCGTCGTCAACTGGCTGCAGACGGTGTTTCTCGAGGACTGGGCCTACACCCGCAGCGATGATCCGCACCGCCTGCCCGACGATCTTGATGACCTGCTGCCCGACTGCGAAGACGGCTCCATGCCCATGCAGGTCGTGACTTCGGGGCCTGACGATCAGCTGGACGCCATCTACCGCGCCTATCTGGCGGCCATCAACGCGGCTCAGCAGCGCATCCTGCTGACCACACCGTATTTTGTGCCGACCGAAGGCGCACTGACGGCTCTCACCAATGCAGCGTTGCGCGGTGTGGAGGTCCGCATCCTCGTGCCCAAGAAGTCGGATTCGCTATTGGTGACGGCCGCTGCGCGCTCCTATTTTGACGAGCTGATTCGCTGTGGTGTGCACATCTATGAATATGCGGCCAGCATGTTGCATTCCAAGACGCTGGTGGTCGATGACAACATGGCCATGATTGGCACGGCCAATTTTGACTATCGCAGCTTTTTCCTCAATTACGAGGTCTGCGTGATCGGCTATGGGCCGGAGCTCAATCAGGCCATCGCTGCCCAGTTCGAGGCAGACCTGGGCCAGGCTCGAATGGTGCAATATCGCAGCGAGAAAGGTCTGCGGCGACGGTTGTTCGGCTCCATGGCCCGGCTGACATCGCCGCTGCTGTAATGAGTGAAACCGTGAATCATTGTGTGGACGCTCTGGCGCTGTGGCGCCTGCAGGACTGGCTGCATGCGCATCCGCGCGTGGTGGTCATTGGCGGTGCCGGCTGCAGCACCGAAGTCGGCATCCCCGACTATCGTGACCGCAACGGGCAGTGGAAACGTCCGCAGCCCGTGACCTATCAGGCCTTCATGGGCGATGCGCTGGTGCGTCAGCGCTACTGGGCGCGCTCCATGCTGGGCTGGCGCGTGATGGGCCAGGCGCGGCCCGGTGCCGCCCATCAGGCGCTGGCGCGGCTGGAGCAGCAAGGCCGGCTGGAGTTGCTGATTACCCAGAACGTCGATGGCCTGCATGATGCGGCCGGCAGTCAGAACATCGTGGACCTGCACGGTCGCATCGACACCGTGCGCTGCATGGACTGCGGCCAGCGCTCTGCCCGCGCCGATCTGCAAGTGCGGCTGCTGGCGCTGAACCCGGCCTGGGCCGAACTGTATGCGGCTCCTGCCCCTGATGGCGATGCCGATCTGCAAGGGCAGGACTTCAGCCGCTTTGTCGTGCCGGCCTGCCCGCATTGCGGCACGGGCCTGATCAAGCCCGATGTGGTGTTCTTCGGTGAGACCGTGCCGCGTGAGCGTGTGCAGGCCTGCATGGCTGCCGTCGCCAGGGCCGATGCACTGCTGATCGCCGGCTCTTCGTTGATGGTGTATTCGGGCTACCGCTTTGTGCTGGCAGCGCATGAGCAGGGTAAGTCCGTCGTGGCCATCAATCAGGGGGTGACGCGAGCCGACGCATTGCTGGATTTCAAGCTCGAGGCCGATGTGGGGCAGGTCTTGACGAGCCTGAGCCTCTAGCCGCTCCTGCAAGGGGATCAGCCCGGGGTGATCCGCACCCGATGGGCGTTCGCCCCGGACTCCGTCGTGATCCGCACAGGCAGAAAGCTCTGAATCACCGCGAAGTTGCTCAGTGCGTGGGGCGTCAGCTCCGTGCAGCTGTAGCTGGCGGGCTGCCCGCGCAAATGCACGGCCAGCGCCAGCGGCAGCACCCACTGGTCAGCCAGGTGCGGCCCCAGTGCGCCGTCGCTGCTTTGGTAACGGCGCATTTCCTGCGCAAGCTGGGTGGCCACGGTTTCGGCGGTTACGCCTTTTTCGCCGAATTCGGTAAAGACCTCGGTCACCTGCTCATGCACCAGCGTGCCCAGCAGCGCATTGCCAGGACCCTCGTTCTGGCGCACGCCGGCTTGGCGCAACTGCTCGGGCTGCCAGGCCATGAGGGCGGCCAGCTTGTTGAGTTCGCGCCGGGCAATCGACGAAGGCAGGGCCGGAGCAAGGCAATCCGCATACGCCTCGAGAGCGCTGCCTCGCTCGTTAAGGTCAAAAGGAGTCAGCGCTTCTCGGGCGCCGCCGATCACGGCCTCGAACTCGCCGCCTCCGGCAGGGTAGAAGCCGTGGCGCTGCAGTGTCAGCTGCACAGGCGCGCCAAGGCGGCGCAGCAGCGGCGCATAGCTGCGCTCCAGGAAATGGAAGGGCGGAGCCATGGGATTGTGCGTGCCGCCTCTGAGCTGGACACGGCTTTCGCCAGCAGCCAGCATCAGCGCGGGCCACACCGTCTGCAGCACCAGGGTGCAGCTTCCGGCCGAGCCCACATTGAACGCATAGCTGCCGCAGCGCACGGTGCCGGGCGTGAACTGCAGTGCCTGCGAATTGAGCTCTGCACCTTCCACCCGGGCGCTGCTGATTTCGCTGGCTGCGTGAACGCAGGTCAGGTGCTGGCGCATCAGCCCGGGCTTGGAGCGGCCCGCGCGGATCCGGGTCAAGGCAAAAGCCTGGCCCGTGCACATGGACAGGGCCAAGGCGCTGCGCAGTATCTGGCCGCCGCCTTCGCCCTGGGAGCCGTCGATTTCTATCATTGCTCTATTCCTCTTGTTCTTGATTTTTTCTTGATTACTGGGTGCTGAAGCGCGTTACGGCCTCCAGCAAAAACGCATCGGTGGTTTGCACCGTTTCGGCGCTCAATGGCTTGGCCTGCGGCGCATATTGTTCGGCCAGGGCCAGCTCGGTCTGCAGAAACTCCTGTATGCGAGGCCAGGGGGCGCTGGTGGCGGCTTCGCCGGCGCGCATCTTGACCGTCAGCAAGGCATTGAGTTCGCTCAGCAGGTCGGCATCATGCAGCAGCGCTGTCGCCAGCTCGGCAAAGCGCATGGGCGGCACGCCGCCGATATCGCGTATCCAGCGCGCAGCCAGCAGGGGACGCAGCGCGTAAAAGTATTTTTTGTACTTCACGACTTCGCTGTCCGGACGCAGGTGGTTCTTCATGGTCTTGCGGGCCATGGACAGATAGTGGTGATAGCCGCGCACTGGCGAAAAGCTCTGCAGCGCCAGCTTGTGCAGGCGCTCGACCCAGTCTGTCTCACTGCAATAGACCACGGGCGAGCGCAGCCATTCCAGTAGCACCGGGTTGGAAGCCTGCATCAGTTGCAGAGTCTTGCGCAGTTCCCAGCCGCTCACGTCCAGCTCGGCGCTCACAGGCAGCTCGATCACATCGCGGCCCGTGCGGGTGCGCAGATACCAGGGCAGGCGCGGCACATAGACAAAGCGCACGTCATAGTCGCTGTCGGGCGAAGCAAAGCCCCAGCCGCGGCTGCCTGACTCGCAGGCAAACAGCACCTTCACATCGCGCTCACGCTCAAGTGCCTTGAGCTGGGCTTGCACGGCACTGCGCATGGCGCCGGATATCGGGTGTGCGCTCAGCACGCTCTCTTGGGGTTTGAATTCTTGTTCAACGGTTTGCATGATGGTTCTCGTTCTTTTACAAGCAGCGAGAACCAATGCTCCCGCTGCATTTGCTAACCCTTGACGCAGATCACCTGCTTGAGGGTATGGACCACTTCCACCAGGTCCTTCTGGGCGGCCATGACGGCGTCGATGTCCTTGTAGGCCATGGGGATCTCGTCAATCACGCCCTCGTCCTTGCGGCATTCCACGCCTTCGGTGGCCTTGATCTGGTCAGCCACCGAGTACAGCTTTTTGGCCTTGGTGCGGCTCATTACGCGGCCCGCGCCGTGGCTGCAGCTTTCAAAGCTCTCGGGGTTGCCCAGGCCGCGCACGATATAGCTGCGCGCACCCATGCTGCCGGGGATGATGCCCATTTCGCCGCGCTTGGCGCTCACGGCGCCCTTGCGGGTGACGAACACATCCTCGCCAAAGTGAGTTTCCTTTTGCACATAGTTGTGGTGGCAGTTCACGGCCTCCACATGGGACTCGAAAGGCTTGGTAATCACCTTGCGCACGGTGGCGATCAGGTTGGCCATCATCACTTCGCGGTTGCTCATGGCGAACTTCTGTGCCCAGGACACGGCGCGCACATAGTCGCCAAAGTAGCGGGCTCCCTCTTCAAGGTAGGCCAGGTCCTGGTCGGGCAGATTGCGCTGGTGCAGCTCGGCATCCTTCTTGGCCAGCTCGATGAAATGGTTGCCGATGGCATTGCCCACGCCACGCGAGCCAGAGTGCAGCATGAACCAGACAAAGCCCACTTCGTCCAGGCACACTTCCACGAAGTGATTGCCGCTACCCAGAGTTCCCAGGTGCTTGCGGTTATTGGTCTTTTCCAGGCGAGGGTGCAGCTCGCACAGCGCGTCGAAGTCGTCCGCCAGCGTGGCCCACTTCTGGTCCACCAGCTCGGGAGGGTTCTCCCAGGCGCCAGGATCACGGCCACGGCTTTTGGGTGCCGATCCATGGGGCACGGCTTTCTCAATGGCCGAGCGCAGCGCGGCCAGGCTGTCGGGCAGGTCTTCGGCGCGCAGCGTGGTCTTGGCGGCCATCATGCCGCAGCCGATATCCACGCCGACGGCTGCAGGGATGATGGCCTTGACGGTGGGAATCACCGAGCCGATGGTGGCACCAATGCCCAGGTGCACATCGGGCATGGCGGCGATATGTTTGAAGACAATGGGCAGGCGAGCAGCGTTGGACAGCTGTTGCCGGGCCTCGGTTTCCACGGGCACACCCTTGGTCCACATCTTGACGGGCACGCCGCCAGCGACTTCCAGTAGTTGGTAATTCTGTTCGGACATCTTGATTTCCTTTAGCACTTACGCAAACAAGAATGCAACAACGGGCTGCCTGCTGCGGCAGTCGTCTTGCCTGAACCCGTTTTGCCTAAGTTGTTTCCTTGTTGTTCATGTCATGGATGGCGGTCTTGCAGCGACAAGGGTTGGTGAAACATCGTGCTCTACCAGGCTGAGCTACAACAGCTTTGCAACTGCTGGCGGGATTCGAACCCGCGACCACGAGATTAAAAGTCTGTAGTTCCACCGGCATTCGCTGCAAGGCAGCCAAACCGAAAATTCATCAGGACTCACGCTCGCGCAAGTCGTTTTCGAAAAAAGGCGGCGCGACCAGAGAAGCAAGACATAGCCATGACCGGTCTCCCGGCTTGGGAATCGAACCCGTGGCAACCGATGTAGTCCTGCTGGCATTCGCGCCAAACTCAAACCGTGGTGATGAATGTCTTGCCGCGACAAGGGTTGGGTGAAACATAACCCGTGCTGTACCTTTGGCTACCGCTCGTTGATCTTCCGATCCGACGAGGCGGGCAGGAATCGAACCTGCAATCCGGGTACCCATGTAGTTCCACCGGCATTCGCAGCCAGCCATTCAAACCGTTCAACTTCATTCAGGACATCTGCTGCGGGCGACAAGGGTTGGTGAGACGGGACAGTTTGGATATGTAGTCCCACCAGCATTCACCAGCAACAGATGATCACTTCAACTCCGAGCTGCTAGCACGAACCTTGATACGTCGTTGCTCAGCCTTGTCGTACTTTTGTACTGCCTGCGGCTAAGCGCATCGTCTCAAACGCAAACCTTGGGTTTGCTGGACCGTGCCATCAGCTCTCACTGGGGCCCGAGAGCGATCTTCTCGATCTCGCCCACCCAGTGCTCGGCGCCAAGCGTGCCTTCGGCAAAACTTGCCACCACATCGAAAACCGCATCGCTGAAGCCGCCGACATTCAGAATGTCGTCACGCTCCATGGCCTGCGTCGTACCGTAGGGCTGGATGTCTATGCAGACCAGCCGGGCGTCGGGGTTGCGCTGCTTGATGCGCTCCCACTGCAACATGGTTTCGGTGGCGCCGCGGCGCACACCGTCGACCCAGGACTCGTTGTCCGAGACCATGATCACCATATCCACCCTGGCCTTTTCATCGGCCAGCTGCTTCAGTGGTGCACTGCAGTTGGTGCCGCCGCCGCCGATCTTTGCCAGCTTGGTTGCGTTGGTCATCACCGAGTCGCGGCCGTTGAGTTCCAGCTTCACCACCTTCTGCTCGAAGGGCAGCACGCGGGCCGTCCTGTTCTTGCGCAGCACAGCGGCGGCCATCAGCCCGGCCACATCGATGCAGCGCACCGCCGTGGTGGCTCCGGCGCGATAACCCGTCACAGGGCTGTGCATGGAGCCCGATACATCGGGGCAGACCACTACCGCTCCCGCAAAGCAGGGCACATTGGCAATGGCATGCTCCATGGCATCCTGCAGCGCATCGCGCACCTGGGCCGGTACCTGCTCACCGGCAGCCTGGTAGGCCGACAGCAGCTGGTAGGGCATGGCACGGGCCCTGGCCACGGCGTCGGTATCTCCCAGCTTGCGGGCGATCAGTTCCGCCATTCCCTTGATCTCGAACACGCCGTGGCGTGCAAAGGTGTTCAGGTTCTGGCGCACCATCTGCCATGAGCCGCTGCGGGCGATCTGCGCCCATTGCTGGGCGTTCAGCTCCAGCGCGGTCAACATCTGAAACGGCACATCAGGCAGCTCGGCACTCACCAGGCCCTGGGCCGCATCGCGCTTGAAACGCTCGAAGGCCTGGGTGATGGGAGGCAGAGATGCCTCATCAAAAGGCTTGCCGATCAACCAGGCAAACCATGCGGAACGCCAGGCCTCCTGAGGCTTGGGGTGCACCATCTTCACGACATCGGCCAGCGATGGCTGCTTGCCCACGGCAGCGCTGAGCAGCTGCTTCTCGCTCGCATTGAGCAGCCAGTTCTGCACCAGCTTCTTGGGTGCCGAGCCCAGGGACTTGCGACCCATGGCGCCGCTGCGCACGATCTGCACAAAGTTGCGCAGCATCTTGCCGTTGTCGATCACGCGGCCAAACACCTGGCTCAGCAGCGCGGTATCCCAGACAGCCAGCGCGGCAGCCAGGGTGGCTGGCATGTCCTTCATATAGCCGCGTTGGCGGGCATAGACGGCCGTCTGGGCTGTAAAGCGCGTGTCCACTTCCAGCACCAGATTGCTCAGCTGCTCCAGTTGATCCTGACCATCCGCATAGAAAGTCTGGCTCAGGCAGCCGGTCACGGCCATCTGGGCCAGCTGGTGGCGGGGGCTGAAGGCATAGGCTGCTGCGCCTTGCTGATTGACCGTGTTGGCGGCTGCAGCCAGTGCGCCGCGGCTGGTTTGAAACAATTGCGTGTTGACCATTCTTCTTCTCCTGTTTGCATTCAACTTGCAGATGCTTTGGTTATTGCAAGCGGTGTGCCAACTTCTTGAGGAGGGAGTGATTAATTTTTAAGTCATTGAATTTATTGGATAAATTTCATTTCGACTGTTTGTTGTGGTAGATGTGGTGGAAGAGAGATTGAAAGATTATTAGAATTAAAGATAGATATTTATCTGGAAAGATATGTCCAAAAAGAATGTGGTGATTGGCTTCATGGGCACGCAGCTCGATTCAGGGCAGGGAGCAGGGCGCTGGAGCAAGTGGCGGCCCACGGTGTCTCTGATGCAGCATGAAGACCAGGTGATAGACCGGCTGGAGCTGCTGTACTCCAGCCGCTATGACAAGCTGGCGCAGACCCTGGTGCAGGACATTGCCAATGTCTCGCCCGAAACCCGGGTCAACCTGGTGGACTCCGAGGTCCAGGACCCCTGGGACTTTGGCGAGATGTATGCCGCGCTTTACGACTGGGCGCGCAATTACCGTTTCGATACCGAGCGCGAGAATTACTGGGTACACATCACCACGGGCACCCATGTGGCCCAGATCTGCATGTTCCTGATGGTGGAGTCGCGCCAGATACCGGGTGTGCTGCTGCAGACCTCGCCACCGCGCAAGCAGCAGGCGGGCTCGCCAGGCAGCATGATCCTGATCGATCTGGACCTCACGCGCTACGAAGCCCTGGCCCAGCGCTTCCATCAGGCCCAGACCGAGGCGCTGGACTTCCTCAAGAACGGCATTGCCACGCGCAACCCGCAGTTCAACCAGTTGATTGAAGAGATAGAGCGCGTGGCGATTCGTTCGCGTGCACCGATTCTTTTCACCGGGCCCACGGGTGCGGGCAAGTCTCATCTGGCGCGGCGCATCTTCGAGCTCAAGAAATCGCGCCACCAAGTGGTTGGCGATTTTGTCGAGGTCAACTGCGCCACCTTGCGTGGCGACGGCGCGGCCTCCACCTTGTTCGGCCACAGAAAGGGCGCGTTCACCGGGGCGGCGGCAGACCGTGCTGGCCTGCTGCGCACGGCGCATGAAGGCGTACTGTTTCTCGACGAGATCGGCGAGCTCGGTCTGGACGAGCAGGCCATGCTGCTCAAGGCCGTGGAGGAAAAGCGCTTTTTCCCCATGGGCAGTGATAAGGAGGTCAGCAGCGACTTCCAGCTCATAGCCGGTACCCATCGCGATCTGCGCGTCGATGTGGCCGAGGGGCGCTTTCGCGAAGACCTGTTCGCGCGTATCAATCTCTGGTCCTATACCTTGCCAGGTCTGGCACAGCGCCCCGAGGATCTGGAGCCCAATATCGACCACCTGCTGCTGCGCGCTGTGGCCGAGACCGGCAGCTCCGTGCGTTTCAACGCCGAGGCCAGGGCGTTGTATCTGCAGTTCGCCAAGTCTGCCCAGGCTCCCTGGAGCGGCAACTTCCGCGACCTTGCGGCCAGCATCACGCGGCTGGCCACACTGGCCGACAGCGGTCGCATCACGACCAGGCAGGTGGAGGCCGAGATCAAGCGCCTGGACTGGCTGTGGCAGCATTCGCAAAGCCATGTCCTGCCCAAGGCTGAGGTGGATCTGGGCGACTATCTGTCCGAAGACGCCATCGCCCAGATCGATCTGTTTGACCGCTTGCAACTGCAGTCCGTCATCGCCGTCTGCCGCGCATCGACCACGCTGTCCGATGCGGGTCGCAAACTGTTTGATCAGTCGCGCCAGCAGAAAGCCGTGGTCAACGATGCAGACCGGCTGCGTAAATTTCTGCACAAATTTGGTTTGAATTGGGAGCAGCTCAAACAATCATATTGATAGCTGCTTGCGCTTTATCCATAAGGGATAAAGGCCAAAAAGGCTTGAAGTTGATGGGGCTGAGTCCTAAGCTGTGCCGGTTCGCAGGCATACTTCGGGCCCATGGCTCATACCTTCTTCTGGCACGACTACGAAACCTTTGGCGCTCAGCCGCGCTATGACCGTCCCGCGCAGTTTGCGGGCATACGCACGGATGACCAGCTCAACGAGATCGGCGAGCCCGTGATGTGGTATTGCCAGCCGGCCAATGACTATCTGCCCGATCCGCAATCCTGCCTGATCACGGGCATCACGCCCCAGCGTGCACTGCAGGAAGGCGTTGCCGAGCATGAGTTTGCAGCGTTGATCGAGGCCGAGCTGGCGCAGCCCGGTACCGTGGGCGTGGGCTACAACACCATTCGATTCGACGACGAAATCACGCGCTTCATGTTCTGGCGCAATCTCACCGACCCCTATGCGCGTGAGTGGCAGAATGGCTGCGGCCGCTGGGATTTGCTGGATGTGGTGCGCATGGTCTATGCGCTGCGTCCCGATGGCATTCAGTGGCCGACCAAGGAGGACGGCACGCCCAGCTTCAAACTCGAGGACCTGGCCCGCGCCAATGGTCTGCTGCACGAGCAGGCACACGATGCGCTGAGCGATGTGCGCGCCACGATCGCCCTGGCTCGGCTGATCCGAGAAAAGCAGCCGCGCCTGTTTGACTTTGCCTTTGGTCTGCATAAAAAGGAAGGCGCTCTGCGCGAGATGGGCCTGCCCGCCACGCAGGAGCACGCACGCCCGTTTCTGCATGTGACCGGCATGATCAGCCCCGCACGTGGTTGCATCGGCGTGATGTGGCCGCTGGCTACCCACCCCACCAACAAGAACGAGGTGATTTGCTGGGACTTGGCAGCTGACCCTTCGGAGCTGGCCGGCATCAGCATCGAAGACCTGCGTCTGCGCCTGTTTACGCGCCAGGCCGAGCTGCCCGAGGGTGTGAGCCGTCTGCCCATCAAGAGCATCCACGTCAACAAGTCGCCCATGGTGGTGGGCAGCCTCAAGACCCTGAGCCCGGCCATGGCCGAAAAATGGGGCGTGGACATGGAGTTGGCGATGCGGCATGCGGCGGTGGCCCGAGACCTGCCCGATATGAGCGCGCAATGGAAGGCCGTCTTCACGCGCGAGGCGGGTGAGCCGCTGGATGCCGACCAGGATCTGTATGGCGGCTTTGTAGGCAACGAGGACCGCCGCCGTCTGGAGCGCATCAAGCGCCTCTCGCCCCAGGAGCTGGCGCTGGACAAGACCGGCTTTGATGACGCACGCCTGACCGAGCTGGTCTGGCGCTACCGTGCGCGCAACTTCCCGCAGACGCTCGATGCCGGCGAGCAGCAGCGCTGGGAGCAGCACCGCGCTGCCTGCCTGATCGAAGGCCAGGGTGGGGCGCGCACGGCGGAGCAGATGTTCGCCATGATCGACACCCTGTCCGAAACCGCCGACGAGCGCGCCGAGGAGATTCTGGGCGAGCTCTACGACTATGCCGACGCCATGGTGCCCGAGGCCTGAGGCCTGAGGCCTCGGCGGTGGCTGACTCAATGTAGGCCTAGCGTTTGGGCAGGATGTCCAGCTCTGCTGCGGTGGGCAGGAAGCTGCCGTTCCATACGGCGTTGGCCGGCACCGGGTTCTTGGTGGCATAGGCCTTGGCAACCTGCTCGGCCATCCTGGCCAGGCGCTCGGTGCGCAACTGGCCAAAGCCTTCTTCACGTGCGCCCTTGCTGTCGATGGCGGTCTCGATCGTCAGCTTCAGGCGTTTGACCTCCTGCGGCACGTTGACCAGTCCATCCTTGGCTTTCATGGACGCAATGGCGGCTTCGGGATTGGCAATCCCTTCCCTGGCACCCCGCGCAAAGGCCTTGAGGAAGGCGCGTACGGCTTCCGGCTTTTCGGCAATCAGCCTGGGGCTGGCGATGATCACATTGCCGTAGAGCTGAACGCCGTGTGTGGCGTAGGGCAGGACCACTACATCCTCGCGCTTGATGCCGCGGGCCTCCAGATTGAGCAGGCTGGTGAAGGTGTAGCCGGTGACGGCATCCAGATCGCCACGCGCCAGCATGGTTTCGCGCAGCTGCGGCTCCATGGTGCTCCATTGCACCTCGCCCACGCCATTGGCCTGGGCGAAGATGGGGAAGGTGCGGCGGCCGGCGTCAAAGATGGGGGCTCCCATTTTCTTGCCCGTCAGGTCGGCGGCCTTGGTGATGCCCGACTTCTTGAGTGCCATCACCGAGGCCGGTGTGGTGTTGTAGATCACCATGATCGCCACGGGCTTGATGGGCGCGTCGGGGTTGTTGGCGTGGAATTCCATCAGTGCGGCGAGGTCGGCAAAGCCCAGATCATGGGTGCCGGAGGCCACGCGCTGGATGGCGCCTGCGCCGCTGGCGGCCTCCACATTCACATCCAGACCGGCCTGTTTGAAATAGCCTTTTTGCTCGGGGTGGACAAACAGGGCTGCAGGTCCTTCGAAGCGCCAGTCCAGCTGGAACTTGAGCGGCGTGTCCGCCGCCTGGGCAGCGCCCCAGCTCAGGGCTGCAACGGCCGTGGCGGCCTGAAGAAAGGTTCGTTTGCGCATATGACTCCTTGGTTTATCGATGGCGAAGGGACTGCTGCCTGTGCGCAAGATCGATGCCAATGTGTATACAAAGTGTGAACCGCTGGAGAGGGCACTGCGACGGTGCGTGCCGTACCTGCATGTCCGGCTCTGGTGCATGGGGTGCCTGCGATGGTGCGTGGCCGTGCGCAGATCGAGAGCGGGTCGTCCGGAGGCGTCCGGCATGAATATTGCAGTCCTGTACAGCTTCAGGGCTGCTGCTGATTGCGCAGCCTGCTATCGAATCCATACCAGATCCGCCGCCAGGGCGAGAACGGCCGCAAGGGCCGGGAGAGACTGCAATGACCGAAATTGATTTTGCGCAACTGGACACCTATGCCCGCTACAAGCTGATGGCCAGCCTGATCGTGCCGCGCCCGATTGCACTCGTGACCACGCTGGGAGTCGATGGCACGGTAAACGCGGCGCCTTTCAGCATGTTCAACATGATGGGCGAGGACCCGCCGGTGGTCATGCTCAGCGTCAACAAGCGCCAGGATATGGCGCAGAAGGACACGGCCACGAATATCCTGCGCACGGGCGAGTTCGTGGTGCACATCACCGACGAGGCCATGGCCGCCGCCATGCACCGCTGCGGCGACAGCCTGCCGCCCGAGCACAGCGAGTTGCAGCACACAGGCCTGACAGCGACCCCGTCGCAGAGCGTGCAGCCGCCGCGCATTGCCCAGGCGCCAGTGGCCTTTGAATGCGTGTTGCACGAGACGCTGGAGACCGAGAGCCGCTATGTCTTTATCGGCGGCGTCCAGTGGCTGGCCGTGCGCGAAGGGCTGGTGGACACCGAGAAATGGCGGGTGCGTCTGCAGGAGTTCTTCCCGGTAGGGCGTTTCGGGGCCAGCTTCTACGTCAACTGCCGCGACCGCTTTGCCGTCGAGGCCCTTGAGGGCAGGGCGCCCGCGCTGAGCGCCACGGCCAGCACGGTCATTGACGAGATGTAGACCTGTTCAGGTGATCCGCTGCAGATTGCTGCGGGCCTGGGCCTCCAGCAGTTGCCGAAAGTGCGGTGTGGCATAGATGAAGGCCTGGTCCAGAAAGCCGCGCAGCACCCGCCTGCGCTTGAAGCCATAGACCAGACGCGGCACCCAGGCATATTCGGCGGCGACCTGACGGTCGTATTCGGCAAAACGTACGGGGTCGGCACCCAGAATCGCCAGATCGATATCGACCAGCAACCTGGCATCGGCCTGCGTGGGTGTGGCGGTGTGGCAGGTTGCCATGATCAGCTCATGCACCTGGCGCCAGCAGGCCTCGGGCGCGCCACTGTCCTGCAGTGCCTGAGCTGCCCAGTCGGCGCTGCGCAGCTCGTTGTCGCTGGCCTTGACGTCGTAGACGGCATCGTGAAACCAGAGTGCCACGGCCACTTCGCCGGGGCGCAGCGCCTGTTCCCAGACGCAGTCGAGTTGGCCCAGGCATTCGGCCAGATGCTGCTGGGTGTGATAGTGGCGCTGGGGGTTCGGCCCAGGCCTCGAGCAGGCGTTGCAGCAGATCTGCGGGCGGCGTAAGCCCCAGGGCCTGCCATGTGCGCTGCCAGGAGGCCTGGAACAGGGAAGCTGCGATGTCCATGGCATTGCTCTTTCCGGGTGATTTGATGAAAAATGGCTTGCAACGCCCGCCAGTTCAGGGATTCATCCAAAAAACTGATAGCAAACCACGATGGCGGCGACCACGCCGGCCAGCTCGGCCACCAGCGCGCAGGGCACGGCATGGCGCGCGCGCTGAATGCCCACGGCTCCAAAGTACACGGCCAGTACATAGAACGTGGTTTCGGTGCTGCCCTGAATCGTGGCTGCGGCCAGAGCTGCAAAACTGTCCACACCCTGGCTTTGCATGGTCTCGATCAGCATGGCGCGTGCCGCGCTGCCGGAAAAGGGCTTGACTAGCGCCGTGGGCAGGGCATCGACAAAGCGGGCATCCATGCCCAGAACGTCCACCGTCCAGCGGATGGCCGATAGCGCATATTCCAGTGCCCCCGAGGCGCGAAACACGCCAACGGCGCAAAGCATGGCGACCAGATAGGGCAGCAGGTTCCTGGCTACATCAAAGCCCTCCTTGGCGCCCTCGATAAAGCTGTCGTACACGGCCACCTTGCGCAATGCGCCCAGGCCCACGAACAGCACGATCAGCGCAAACAGCGTGAGGTTGCCCATGAGCGCGGAAAGCTGGGCCAGCGCCGCCGCGCTGAGCGTGGCCAGAAAGGCCATGAAGGCTGCCAGCGCCAGCCCCACGGGCAGCAGATAGGCCAGCACCACGGGGCTGAAGAGAGGCAGCCGCTGCACGAGTGCGACGCTGAGCAGGCCCACCAGCGTGGAGGCGGAAGTGGCCAGCAGAATCGGCAGGAAGACCAGCGTCGGATCGGCCGCACCCTGCTGCATGCGGTACATGAAGATGGTGACCGGCAGCAGCGTCAGCGACGAGGCATTGAGCACGAGAAACAGAATCTGCGCATTGGTCGCGCTGTCGGGCTGGGGGTTCAACTCCTGCAGCGCGCGCATCGCCTTGAGCCCCATTGGCGTGGCTGCGTTGTCCAGCCCCAGGCTGTTGGCGGCAAAGTTCAGCGTGATCAGACCGAGCGCGGGGTGGCCGCGCGGTACCTCGGGCATGAGCTTGGCAAACAGCGGGCCCAGCATTTTTGCCAGCCATTCGACCACGCCTGCCTTTTCTGCGATGCGCAGAAAGCCCAGCCACAGCGTGAGCGTGCCAAACAGCAGCACCATCACTTCGACCGACAGCCTGGCCATGGCAAACAGGGCCTGCACCATGGCCGAGAACACCTGGGCCTGACCGCCGAGCAACCATTGCGCGAGCGCCGCCACGGCCGCCACCAAGAAAAAACCGAGCCACAAGGCATTGAGCATATGAGCGCCTGTTCTGTACTGCTGCCGATTTTGGCGCGAAACCAGGGGTGAATGATGCTTGGCGCCCGCTATCCATCGCAGATGCGAAGGCCGGTTCGAGAGAAGCAAGGAGCGCTGGTCCGGCTTGAGTCCGGCAGCTTCAGACGTTCAATGGCGGCCTGCAGCCGCGGTCGCTCGAACCTTGCCTGGCACGCCGGTTGCGGCCAACCCTGGCAGCTACAGGCGCAAGCTGCAGGAGGGAATAACCGTACCGTACCGACTTGTTATGTCACGACGGTTTCATAGTTGGTCTTGAACATGGCGAGCTTTCGCCCATAGAGATCCGTTAGCGTATGCAAACTTCCGTTCATTTTTCGGCGCCCAGGACAAGCTTCGCGCTCCGCGCCGTCGCCCTGGCCACTCTCCTGACCCTGGCAGCATGCGGCGGCGGGGGCGCCGAAGAGACCGCCGAGGGCTATGTCATCCCCGGCCCGCCCGCAGGACTGGGCACGGAGACGTTCAACACCACTCCGCAAGCCGCCACCAGCATGCCTGCGTCGCGCACGGATGTGCCAAGGTACCGGGAAGATGCCACGGTCTACAACTCCGGCAGACACGATGCAACGGCCGACGGCAACAATTCCTGCTACGCCGATCACACAACCAACAGCACGCTGCGCATCCTGTCGGGCTTTCTCGATATCTGGGAGCCTTCCGAGCGCAAGATGAACGGCTTCAAGGCTTCCGACTATGCCGGCATTTTTGCCGCCGGTGCGACCACGCCGGACAAGAATGTGGCCGGCAAGGAAGCCTGTGATGCGTTCGCCCTGACCACCTGGAATGGCGTCTGGCATGTGCTGACTGCCGACAACACCAATGGCACGCCAGGTCAGGCGCCAACGGCCGGGACTACGGGATCGGTCAAGAGGAACGATCTGTTCCTGCAGAACATGGCGTATTCCTCCAAGCTGACCACGCAGACCAGCTACACCGATGCGCAGAAGGAAGACATCAAGCTGGACGATACCGGCAACAAGGTCACTCGCACCGTCATGGGCGGCTCGCTGGGCCCGCTGGGCCAAGCCTGGGACGATCTTGCGAAGAATCCCAAATCGGGATGGGGCGACACCAGCACGCAGACCAATCCCGAATTCGGCGCGGTGCTTCAGTTTGTGGACAATGCCACGGTGGGCAATATTGCTTCGGACAACGGGCCCAAGGGCTTTTACAAGTTTGCCCGTCCCTATCGCTGGTCTGCAGCAGACAGCAGCCTTCCGGTGGTCAAGGTACTGCCCGAGCTGCTGTCGCGCCGCGCGGCAGGCGATGACGCGGCGGCAGCCCAGACGAAAGCGCAGCAGGACTCCGATTTCCCCAGCGGCCACACTGCCGAATTCGTGCGCTACTCCATGGCCGTTGCTTATGTAGCACCGCAGCGCTTCCATGAAGCGGTCGCCCGTGGACTGGAGGCCGGAGAGAACCGCATCCGTGCAGGCATGCACTCGGCATTGGGCGTCATGGGCGGGCGCATGCTTGGCTCCTCCGTCTGGATGCCATTCCTCAAAGGTGCCGGGGATCGGGGCCTGGCCTATACCGAAGCCCAGCGTGCGGTCGTTTTCCAGCAGGCCCAGGATCAGCTGCGGACCAGGCTCGGCGCGAAGACCGGGGTCGAGCTTTGGAATATCGCCCACTCGGCCAGTGTCAGCGAAGACCGCTTCGCGGATTTCCAGGCCGCCAGAGCCGATTATCTGCGCCGCCTGACCTTCGGCTTTGCCAAGGACAGCGCCAAGGCAGGCAAGCCCGCCGTCGTGCCAAAGGGCATGGAAACTCTGCTGGAAACCCGTTTCCCCTACCTGAGTGCAGACCAGCGACGCGCAGTGCTCAAGACCACGGCCATTGATTCGGGCTATCCGGTGCTGGATGACGAGGAAGGCTTTGGCCGCCTGAACCTGTTCGATGCGGCCAGCGGCTATGGCCGGTTTGAGGCCGATGTCAGCGTCACCATGAACAACCGTACCGACGGCTTCTGCGTCTCGGGCTTCTGCTCCTTTGACCGCTGGCGCAACGACATCAGCGGCGGCGGCAAGCTGACCAAACGCGGAGACGGCACGCTGGCATTGACAGGTACCAATACCTACAGCGGTGGCACCGTCATTGCTGCGGGCACATTACGCGCCGACTCTTCGTCCGCGATGGGCAAGGGGGCGGTCTATGTCGATGGCGGCACGCTGGCCACCAACGGTCTCCAGGTCAATGTGGCAAGCAGCTACACCCAGAAATCCGGTACGCTGAATCTGGCGCTGTCCGCAAGCAGCGCCGGTGCGTTGGTGGTGAACGAGCACGCAGCGTTGGCCGGTGCGCTGAAGGTGAGCTTTACCCAGGGCTACGTTCCCAAGGCTGGCGATCAGATCGTGGTGCTCACCGCCAAGGGCGTACACAACAGGTTCGATAGCGTTGCCGTGGATGGCTTTGCCAAATCCACTGTGAGTTATGGCGATACCAAGGTGACCATCACGCTGGCCAGCTGAACCGGCTTGCCAGTCAAGGGCCTGCGCGGTTCGGCCGCGCAGGCCTTTTTGCTTTCGGGGCGCATGCATGCTCTCGGTGGCCAGCTTCGATGGCCAGATATCGCCCGACCTGAGCATGGGCGTCTTTGAGTACCGCGCCTGGTACAAGACCGCGAAGCTGCCCGCAGTAGGATGTCAGCGGTCACGCAGCCCATGTCTAGGGACGGCTGCGTACCGTCACGGCAGTCACGCCGATTCGCAGGATCAGACGGGAAGCCTTGCATTGATGAAAACAACGAAGACGCTTTGGGAGCAGCCGCACGGCAAAGGCCTGTCGCTGCTGATGTGCATGTTCGGAATTCTGGGCCTGATGAGCGGCTGGATGCTGCTGGAGGCGGATTTTTCCGACGGCTGGCACTCTTCAGGACGAGCCTGGTGGGCGCTGTTGCTGCAGGCCCTGCTGGCGCTGAACTCGGCTCTGTGCTTCACGCTGGTGTGGCTGCTGTGGACTCGCAATCGCGCAGCGGTGTTGGTGGGCGCTCTTTATGTGGCTCTTGGCATTGCCAGCCAGGGCGCCATGTCCTGGTATGTCTCCAGGCTGGGCAGCCGTATCGATGCGTTGTCCATCGGCTTCTGGCTTGCCGAAGCCTTGTTCTGGTCGGCCATTGTGGCTTATCTGTACTGGCTGCGGCGACGGGCTGTGCTGTGCTGAGCATCGCCGCAGCTGCAGGGAGGCGAGGGCTGCTCAGGGTTTTGCCAGCACGCGCAGCAATTGACCATCGGATGAATCGGTGAGCAGGTACAGCAGGCCGTCCGGTCCCTGGCGCACATCGCGCACGCGCTGGCTCAGACGCGGCAGCAACACTTCGGTGGCGGTGACCTTGCCATCGGCAATCTGCAGGCGCTGCAGTTGCATGGCCTTGAGCGCACCCGTGATGAACGAGCCTTTCCAGGCCACGCCATAGCGCTCGCTGCTCAGATAGGCGAGTCCCGAGGTAGCGATGGACGGTACCCAGTAATGCCGGGGCTGCTCCATTCCTGCCTTTTCGGTGATGCCGGCGCCAATCTTGCCGCCCCCATAGTTTTCGCCATAGGTGATGACGGGCCAGCCGTAATTCTTGCCCGGCTCGATGTGGTTGAGTTCGTCACCGCCCTGCGGGCCATGTTCTGTCATCCAGAGCTCGTCTCCTGGCCCCAGCGCGGCACCCTGACTGTTGCGGTGGCCATAGCTCCAGATCTCGGCCAGCGCATCGGGCCTGCCAGCAAAGGGGTTGTCGCGAGGCACGCTGCCATCCTTGTTGACGCGTACGATCTTGCCCAGATGGGTCTGCAGGTTCTGGGCCTCCTGCATGGCCTTGTAGCGCTCTCCGAGCGTCAGAAACAGTGAGCCGTCGGGTTTGCCGTTCACCTTGCGTTCCACGATGCGGCAGCCGAAGTGCAGGGCCGAATCGATCTTGGGGCGCTGGCTGAACAGAATCTGCACGTTTTCAAGGGAACCTGCATCGGCTGAAAGCCGGGCTTTGGCCATGGCCGTGCTGTTCTTGCCTCGGTCCGCACCCTGACCCGGCTCCGAGAAGCAGAAATAGAGCTGGCGATTGCTGGCAAAGTTGCTGTCCAGCACCACGTCCAGCAGGCCGCCTTGCCCGGCTGCGGCGATGGCGGGAAGGCCTTTGAGAGGGGCGTTGAGCCTGCCCCCGGCCTCCACAATGCGCATGCGGCCAGGGCGCTCTGTCACCAGATAGCGTCCGTCCGGCAAAAAGGCCAGTGCCCAGGGGTGCTCCAGTCCTGTTGCCACGGTTTGGGTGCCCAGCTCGGAGGCAGCCAGGGTCTGCGAACCGAGCAGGGCCAGCACGCTGCAACTCAGGGCTTGAATGGTGATGCGATGCATGTTTTCTCCTCTTGGGTGGCTGGGTGGCAGTGCGCTGTTTGCCTGTGTTTGTGACCCGGGCTTGATGCAGTTTGCCAACAAAAGATTGCGCGCAGGTGTATAAATCCGGCTTTTGCTCGCCGCAGTTTGGCGAGCGGCCTGTGTGTGCACAACGCAGGCTTGGACCATATTCAACAAGGAACGCAGCCATGGGCGCGCAATGGAAAGCAAAGGGCAAGGCGCTGGTCGCCGATGCCAAGGGTAAGCTGTTTGGCAAGCTGGTCAAGGAAATCATGGTTGCTGCGCGCCTGGGCGGCGGTGATCCCGCAGCCAATTCGCGTCTGCGCATGGCGGTGGAAGCGGCCCGCAAGGCTTCCATGCCCAAGGACACGCTGGATCGTGCCATCAAGAAGGGTGCCGGCGTTGGCGCCGACGCCGTGAACTACTCCAGCGTGCTGTTTGAAGGCTATGCCCCCCATCGCGTGCCCGTGATGGTGGAGTGCCTGACCGACAATCCCAATCGCACGGCTCCCAACATGCGCGTCTGCTTCCGCAAGGGCCAGATGAGCGCCGTGGCCTGGGACTTTGACCATGTGGGCATGATCGAAGGCGAGCCTGAAAACGGCGCCGACGTCGAAATGGCTGCCATCGAAGCCGGCGCGCAAGACTTCGAAGCTGGCGAAGAAGAAGGCACCACCCTGTTCATTACCGATATTGCCGATCTGGACGCCGTGAGCAAGGCTTTGCCCGCGCAAGGCATCAAGGTGCTGTCGGTCAAGCTGGGCTACAAGGCCAAGAACCCCATCAGCATGAGCAGCCTGTCTGCCGAGCAGCAAGAAGAAGTGCAGGAATTCCTGGCCGGTCTGGAAAACGACGACGACGTACAGCATGTCTACGCCGGTCTGGTGGACTGAAGCCATTGCAGCATGTCAAAGAGAGCGGCCCTGGAGCCGCTCTTTTTTTGCCCTGAGCCGTCCCAGGCCTGCGGGCAGGCAGCGGTTTTCTATACTGCAAGTCTGCTGAACTGTCTTGTGGATCGACTTCATGGTTTTTTTGCCTCGTATCCCCGCGCCTGTTTCCCTGACCGCCATGGCGGTGGCCTTGTTGCTGGCGGGCCCTGCGCCGCAGGCGGCTGAACCTGCAAGGCAGACGGGGGCTGCCGGACAGGCGGATTCGCCCGCCGAACAGGATTCGCCTTTTTTCAGACTGCGCCGTGCCGTGGTTGAGGCCGCACAGGCCAAGCGCTGGGACGAGGCCATCGCCCAGGCGCACAAGCTGCTGGACATGACGCTGCCGCGCGGCAATCCCTACGAACAGCTCGATGCTTCGGGCTTGCTCTACGCCTTGCTCTATCAGCAAGGGCAGTACCGGCAGGCCGTGTTGCAGACCGACCAGATGATGGCTCTGGTTGCAGCCGAGGGCTACGACCCGGTCAGCGGGCAGATGCAGGCGCTGATACAGCGCGGTCTGACGGCCGCCATGATGGCCGGCGATCAAGGCGCACTGACTCGCTATCTGCAGGCGCTCAAGCAGGAGTCCAAGGCTTTTGAGCCGCTGTGGCAGTGGAATACGGCAGACCAGCAACTGCGCTACCAGGCCGCTCAGTTCAGCGTGCCGCTGGTGCAGGGGCGCTGGGTCCTGGTCCAGCTGGAGCCGGCCAGGGATCGCAAGGAGGTCGCGAATCTGGAGTATGTCTATCTGAAGCCCGATGGCAGGCGCCTGCGGGTCCGCATGCGGCTCGGCTATGACGATGGTCTGAAAGACATGGACACTGCAGCCAGGCAGAAGTCGTTGCAGCAGGAACATGGCATTTTTGCCAGTGAGCAGATGCCAGAGCCTGGGCTGAGGATGCCGGCCCTGCCGTTCGCCGATGCTGTGCAAAGCCAGCAGGCCAGCCGCGAGAAAAGAGAAGAGGGGAGGCCCGATGTCCTGCATCTGGACTGGGGGCTGGTGCGCGGTAACTGGAAACTGAGCCTGCACGCCGAGCAAATGGATAGCGAGCGTGATAGCGCGCTGCAGCAGCTACCCCAGCTGTGGCAGGCCATGCAGTGGCCCAAAGCGCCCGAGCTGCCGCCTGAGCTACCGCGCCAGGAGCGCGAGGTGAGCCATGCCTGGCGGGTCGATGACGACTGGTCCAGGGCCGGTCAACTGGCCCGCGCGGCCTTGGCCGATGCGCAGTTCCCCGCCGAGCTGGCACGCCTGAATACGGTGGCTGGCATCTCGGCCTTCAAGGCCGGTCAGCAAGCCGAGGCTGGCCGCTATCTGGATCAGGCACTGCAGGCCTGGCCCTATGTCAGCCTGTTCAGGCTGGAGTCCGAGCTGGTAGACCTGGCCCAGCAATATGGGGCAGAGCTGGCGGCGCAGCAGGGACGCGATGCCGATGCCGCGCGACTGATGCGTCAGTACCTGCGCAATGCCGGCGGGCTGCAGAACATCTGGGTGCAGGCCCGGGACCCGAAGGTGGCCGACCTGGAAAATCGGCATACCGGCATGGTGCTGCCCATGCGTGCTGCGGGCTTTCATCTGCAGGAGCCAAGAGACTCGCAGCGCATGATGTACCGCGATCTGATGACCGGACAACTGCTGGGCCTGACCACGGGGCTGAAAATCCCCGAGTCCGACGAAGCGCAGGAGAAGCTGTTGCGCACAGCGTTGGAAAAGCAGTTCCGCTTGAAGGCGGGGAGCATGAAGAAGCGCAGCTTCACCGCGCAGACACGCTCCAGGGACCGCCGGCCTGAAGGCCGTCAATGGACGTTTGAAGTGAGCCCGCAGGAGAGCCGACCGGGCGCAGCTCCCGTCACGCGCGTCGTCTTCTGGATTGTCGACCAGGGCGAAAGCCGCGCCATCCTGCGCGCCTCGGTGGCGGGCCCGCGCGAGCAAACGCGGGCCGAGCAGCTGGCCCAGGCGCTGAGTTGGTGAGATTGAAGATTTTGATATCTATTTGATAGCTGTTTTCACAAGCAGGGTAAGGTTCTTATGCTTGTTTTGCTGATATTTGTTGGCGGCCAGCGCAGCCCGCTTGAGGCAGGGGGCTGCAACTTCGGAAAAGCCTGACTGATTTGACGCTAGCCGACCATGCCTGCTCTTGGTACATGGCGTGGCAGCAGCTGTCGCAGCCTCATCTGGGACTGAAGATCCGCCCCGACGCCTGATTGAAGAGGGCTTCTGCGAAGCAGCTGGCATATTCAGCTGGGAATATCCTCTGCCTCGAAGAAGGTAATCTCATGTAAGAATTGTTTTATTGGTCGATTTTTTGATGGAGCAGCCTGCTTACAAGTTTTTAGATTTCTTCAAATCATGTTGATTTTATTTCAAGTTGAAGTCGAATGCATTTATTCTTGATCTGATTGATGATTTCTGATCCAAGATCTCAATAAAAAAAGACACCGACTTACAGTGTCTTTTTCTAGGAGTTGCTGTGTCATGCCGCATATCTCGTCACAGCGGCAGAATCCGACTTCTTCAGGGCCGCCAGTACATCGTCACACGCGGAAACCATTCTCATAATGGTTTCTTTGGTGAATTCACGTATTTCGGGCTCTGCTCTTTCGCCAATCACAATCCAGCCGCAATCTGTTTTGCGCACAAATCCCTTGTCGGCCATTGCTTCCAGTTTGCGGCGTGTAGTTTCTCGTGGAATACCCGTAATGGCTGAGACATCGCGCAAGCGCAATGGACGCAGTTTCTCTTCGCTCTCAAGACGGCCACGTTCGGACAGGACGGCTTCGGGGGCAATGCCGGGGGGCATGAGATGGCCCACGTTCTGATGGGCCAGGACCCCCCAGATGACCATGGTTTCGAAATCATTGTTGGCAAAAAGCCGCGCTGATCGGAGCATGTGATCTATAAGGAACCGATTGGCAATATATGCGACTAGAACAAAAGATTTATTGTAGGCAATATCGAAATTCTGAAAATTCTTGAGGGAGCTGATTCTTGTGTGAGATTTGAATCCGATATTGAGTTTTTCTTTTCTCTCATTCATGCCGTCTCCTTTTTCGGTTTTCAATTGAATTTGATATAAATCATGTAAATGAATTTATCTATATGAATGTCTTGCAAAGAGAATTTGCTGGTCTGATTGCATATTGATGCTGGTCAGTAAAAATCTTTGTATAGACATTTCAACCATAGCATTGATCAATGTCAATGGCAAGAACTTGATTCTGGTCGATTCGTGCAGCGTGCCCATTTTGGGCAATATTGCATTGACGCCACATGAGGGGAAATGAGAATCTCCCTCTATGAATATCAAGTCACATGTATTTACTGTCAGTTTTCTTGCTGTATCCGGGATGGATGCTCCCCATGCCTGGGCACAGGATGCCGATCAGGCCTTTCGGCTAGGCGCTTTTGCCGGTGCCATGCATTTCTGCGGCGACCAGCATGACGATCGTCAGCGGCGCTATCGATGGGCGCAGCTGCGTGCCGCCGAAGAAGTTTCTGTCATGCACCGCTCCGATCGGCTGCGCGCGCTGGCCGCCAGGGACAAGGCACTCGAGCGCGGCCAGTTTTTGGGCACAGCACTCAATGGGCAAAGCTGTCGGCGTCTGCTGCGTGCCGGTGAGTGGCAGCGCTTTCTCAAGCCCTGAGGTCGGCTGATGACAGTCAGAGACCTTGACCCCGATTCGAGCCGGAGCGCTCGAGATGTCTCAGCCACCCGGTCTCCGGTGGCCGCGAAGCGCTTGCACGCCGAACTGTTGCAGTCTGCAAAGACTTTGCTTTCAACGTCTGCCATGCAAGGGCTGCGTGTGCGCCATGCACTGCTGCTTTGCGCGGGTTTGGCACATTCTGCATATGCCCAGTATTCACTGGGGCTGGACGAAACGCCGCGCATAGAGGCGGTTCAGTTTCAGGTGAGCAATCCCGGGCAGGATGCCTATTCGGTGGAGCGTGCCATCGATCGTCTGCGCAAGGCCATGTCCATTTTTCCAGGAGACCGGGTAAGCCAGGAAAAGCTGGACTTTGAACTCGCCAGGCTACGTAGCAACCCCAATGTGTCGGCCGCCGAGCTCGATATTCAGCGGGGCCCGACAGGTGGCGTGGTGGTGCAGGTGAATGTGGAGCTGGCTACCCACGCCGCCCCCGATCGCTCCCAGCCTGCTGGTGCCTTGGTCAAGGACTCATCACAAGGCTTTCCATTGCTGTATCAGGACAGCCGGAGTTTTCTGCGTGTCAAGCTGGAGGCGCTGGGTCTGTATTACGGCAACAGAAATGCCTGGTATGGCCGACCCGATCGTTTTTTGGCCGGCAACCCTATGGTGCAGGGGCGACCTTCGGGGGCTGGCTACCAGGGGTGGATGGAGGGCTATGTCCATGCCGGGCTCTATGGCCTGACTCCGCTTAGCCCCCATACCTATCTGTACGGCAGCGGCAGCGTGATGCTGACTGGCTCAAAAGGCAGGGAGCTGTTTACCGACCGGACGCGTAGCAATGCGGATATCGAGGAGGCTTATGCGGGCCTGGTGACTGGCAGGACGACAGCGCAAGGAGATCGCTGGGTGTTGCATGT
>NZ_JBKFBC010000011.1:0-50348 GCF_053345995.1 Comamonas sp. C24C
GCCGCACTGCCGGAGCCATCAAAGACATAGTCGGTGCTGTAGTGCACCAGCAAGGCGCCCAGGCTTTTGGCTTCCTGTGCCATGACTTCGGGGGCTTCGGCGTTCAGGCGCAGGGCCAGATCCGGCTCGCTCTCGGCCTTGTCCACTGCCGTATGCGCCGCGGCATTGACGATCACATCCGGGCGTACGCTGCGAATGGTCTGCGCCAGCGCCTGCAGATCGCTGACATCGCCGCACAGGCCATTTCCATCCACATTCACGCTCTGCCGGTCCAGCGCAATCACCTCACCCAGAGGGGCAAGACTGCGCTGCAGCTCCCAGCCGACCTGACCGTTCTTGCCCAGCAGCAGCAGCTTCATGCCGAAGCCTCGCCGGTGTACTGCTTTTGCACCCAGTCACGGTAGGCGCCCGACTGCACATTGGCCACCCACTCGGGGTTGGCCAGATACCACTGCACGGTCTTGCGGATGCCGGTCTCGAAGGTCTCGGCAGGCTTCCAGCCCAGCTCGCGCTCGAGCTTGCGTGCATCGATCGCATAGCGGCGATCATGGCCGGGACGGTCGGTCACATAAGTGATCTGCTCGGCATAGGTCTTGCCGTCGGCGCGCGGGCGCAGCTCGTCGAGCAAGCTGCACACGGTCTTGACGATATCGATATTGGCCTTCTCGTTCCAGCCGCCCACGTTATAGGTCTCGCCCAGCTGGCCGGCCTCCAGCACACGGCGGATGGCGCTGCAATGGTCTCGCACATACAGCCAGTCACGCACCTGCATGCCGTCGCCGTAGATGGGCAGCGGCTTGCCTGCCAGCGCATTGACAATGACCAGCGGGATCAGCTTTTCGGGGAAGTGCAGCGGGCCGTAGTTGTTGCTGCAATTGGTCGTCAGCACCGGCAGTCCATAGGTGTGATGCCAGGCCCGCACCAGATGGTCGGAAGCCGCCTTGCTGGCCGAGTACGGGCTGTTGGGCTCGTAATTGTGCTCTTCGGTAAACGCAGGGTCCGTGGGCGCCAGCGTTCCATAGACCTCGTCGGTGGAGACATGCAGAAAACGGAAGCCGGCCTTGGCCTCACCTTCCAGGCCATTCCAATAGGCGCGCACCGCTTCCAGCAGGCGGAAAGTGCCCACCACATTGGTCTGGATGAAATCCTCGGGGCCATGAATGGAGCGATCCACATGCGACTCGGCCGCAAAGTTCACCACGGCGCGAGGCTGGTGCTGCGCCAGCAATTGCGCAAGCTTTGCGCTATCGCCGATATCGGCCTGCACAAACACATGACGGGCATCGCCCTTCAGGCTGGCCAGATTCTCCAGATTGCCCGCATAGGTCAGCTTGTCGATATTGACCACGGGCTCGTTCACATGCGCCAGCCAGTCGAGAACAAAGTTGGCGCCGATAAAGCCTGCACCGCCGGTTACAAAAATCATCTATTTCTCTTTCAAAAATAACTCTTAATTCTGGGGAAGCCAGTATTTATGGTGCTCCGATTTTTTTACTTCTTTGGTTTCTGCACCGACTATTCGTTCAGCAAGACGAATATCTGCCACCAATTTATCGAACTCACCATTTACCAAATCAACAGCCACCTCATCAAAATGAGACCATGAAACATCGCCAAACTTCACATGCTTTTCAATCATTTGAGCGCCAGCAGCAACAGCCATCATTGAACACACGCTACCAATGTCATGACTTGAAAAACCAGGAATGATTCTACGATCTTTCTTGCTAAGATTATAATAATGCCTAATCACACCTATTTGAGCGTCCTCTGTCGGAGTTGGATAGGCAGATGTGCATTGAAGGAGATAAATGTTTCTCGCTTTTTTAAAGGTACTTAAAATAAATTCCTCATAATCCGCATCAGTATATCCAGTTGATATTACAACATCCTTGTCAAATTCCGCGGCAACCGCGCTCAAATATTCTTTATGCTCTGAAATAGTCGAAGGCAATTTAATCATCTCAGGATTAAATTCACGAATAAATTCGTAGGATGGCATATCCAAAATAGAGGCAAACCAGCCAATGCCTATTTCCTTGCAGAATTCATCAACAAATTTGAACTGCTCACGATCGAGCTCAATTCCCATCCTATAGTCCCTAAATGAGGTACCAAATGGGGATTTGTATGCACTCTGAAGCTTTTCCGCAGAATAGAAACTGTCAACATCACGCTTTTGCAGCTTGATATAATCTGCTCCGGATTGCTTCGCAGCAACAATCATGGATCGCAATCTATCCATATCACCAAAGTGATTGGTAGTTATCTCTGCAATAACCTTGACTTTATAACTTTCTTTAGGAATTTCTTTTGTTATATCACCAAGAGATATTCCTTTTTTTCGAGCAGAGAATATTTTTAAGAAAGCCTCGGAAGAATATACACTGTATGGCTTATCTCCCACATGGAAGATATTAACAGATAATCTCTGCTTCTCCCCCAATATCATCTGAAGAAGCTTCTCCTGACTGCTAACAAGCCTTTCAGTAAGCGCATCATCGGTGCTGTGTGCGGCCGCATTGCTTATTCTTTTTGTAAATCCATGCTTGGTCGTGAAGTCAAATCCAATAAGGTAAACATTCTTACTTTTCCCACTCTGTTTCGCAATTTCATTAGCTACTCGCAATGCACTAACAATAATTGCATGCTCAATATAAATTTCATCAGAGAAGAAACGATGAAGTAGAAAATCTGCAGATTCAGGATTATAAGGAATGTACTCAGCTTTGATGCTCCTAGCCCCTGCAGGAATCTCCTTATCTGAAATATAAAGCTTACATTTAGGTGGCTCAATATCAAAGATATCCAGAACCCAGCCGTGATGGAAAACAGCTATATCTCCAGGATACACCAGCTCCGAATCATTCGTGTTAATGACAATACAGTCATCCAACAAGCTTAGATCCAATTTATCAAGGCTAGGCCCTTTACCAATAATAACAATATCCTTGTCATCCTTGGACTGAGCAATTTGCTTCAAAGCATCGTACATTTCAGTTCTCCATATTAGAAATTCGTATTTTGTACTTCTTTATTGGGAATAAGATTTCTCCGCAATAAGGAACCTCATCAACCCAGACAGAACAGCCATGCTCCAAAGCCAAGTTCAAGCCTGGCAGTATATCCCAACAATTCACACCCTTGACATTCTCGAATCTTGCAAATGCTCCACGCACAGCACTCAACGTGTTGTACATGGAACATCCAATGATACGAAATTCAAAATCGCCGATGGGAAGAGACAGCAAATCATCTGTCTTCAGTGATGAAGAAAGTCCAATAATTCTTGATTTGAATTTCCTAGCACTCATTCCCGTCGACAAAAAATCATTCAGTTCCGGAAGATATATTAATGACTCTTGGTGGGCTCCATTGGTGTAGATAGAGACACCCACGCCCCACTCCTTCAAGCCCGAAACAAAATTTTCAGTTCCATCAATGGGGTCCAAAACCACGTAGGACCCATTTTCGTTCCATTCCATATTGGGAAATGGAGCTAGCTCTTCTGAAATCAGATGATGCCCTGGCAGATTATCCTTGACATAATCAAAAATCAATGACTGAACCAGCAAGTCACCTTTACTGACATAGCTTCCATCTTCCTTTTCCTGGAAATCAGAACGCAAGCCCAGGACCTCATCAAGTCGACCTTTGATGATAGATACAATTGCCAAGCAATGTGCTGCAAGCATCAAGACTCCTTCGTTAAACCCTGCATATATATTGCGTTAGCAATATCAAAATCAATCGGTTCATTAATGTCTACGCTTTCTATTTTTGACACTTCCACCAAAAATGGAGTTTCACCAATACGTTTATTCTGTTGATTAATTAATTCCTGCTTATAAATATAAAGCCCTGTCGTTTCGACATACACTGGCTCTAGATCTTGTGTGCGAGGAATTTCAGCAAGATCGTAGTTCATGGGCATACCATCACGCCACATGAATTCTTGCATTTTATGGACTGTCAATGCAGAATCATGCGCTCCAGATCGCACTTTATCGACACCAACCTCTATGCTTTCAGACCTTATAAACGGAGCTGTGGCATGCGCGAGGACATAGATATCAGCCGGCCGGTCTTTAGCGAAAGCAGAAAGCACCTCATTAATTTTCGTCGAGGACTGATCCAAGCTCTTGGATCGAGAGAGATAAATCACGCCTTCTGGCAAGAATTCTTTGATGCTTGGATCACTGCAATAGACATAGATTTCATCAATATTCTTAACCTCTTTCAATGTCGAAAGAATGCAATTGACCAGTGGAACACCATCGGAAAATAATTTTGTATTTTTTCCAGGCAAGCGCTCGTTGTTCAGCTTAAGGGGGACAAATGCAATAACTTTTTTCATATATTCACTCTGGTAAATCTAGAAATGCTAGAAAGATAAATCAATTCAAAATATCTCTATAGGAAGTAGCTAATGAAAAATCATTAGCTTGCGCGGATTTCAGTGAAGTCTTAAAAAACTCCAGAAAAGCATCGGTATCTATACTATAGCTACAAAAGTCCACTCGACTATTATTTTCATCTGGCACATCTTCAATTATATTAGTACTCGGCAAAAAAGTGCGCGGATGAATATGATGCTTCATCACAATAGGGAGTGTCACTTTGCTATAGTGAGCTACGCCTGGCTTAGCACAAATTCTGGCAACATTTATTGATCCAGTAAGTGCATTACTAACGAAAAAATCAACATGGGATGCTACATATATTTTTTTCAAAATACTTTCGCCAATCAAATTCAGAATTTGAACATTCGATCTAACTCCTTCAGAAATTTTTCTAAATATCTTCATATCATTCTCAATTTCCAAGGTATCAGTCATGTTTTCATGCAAGACAGAGGTCCAACCATCTATCACAATACATGGATTTTTATATTTTTCGGCAATATAATTAATTATTTTAATACTACCTTCTACTTGCTCCAACCACGAACGCTTCTGACCAGTTATGCCTACCCACAATTTAAAGTCACAATTTCTAAAAGACTCTAAACCTTTTTCAGAGTCATAATTACTGCTAGCAATTTTCAACAGATTTTTATCACCTGCTCCGATAGAAATAATTTTCTCAGCATTTATGGCTCCATGCTGAAAGCTAAAACCTAACTTAAAAACATAGCTTTTCTTCGATTCTATAATTCCATTTATTAATTCATCACTATCATAAACACACAAATTATCAAGAGAATGACTATTCTTTAAAGAGAGAAAGTTATGACTTTCTCTGACAAAAAAGCATTTCTTTCTCTCAATAATTCCATACTCCAGCAGAAAATTAACCACAGGATACTGATCATATAGAAAATGATATGGCCTAGAAAAACCAAAAGCATATCCGATAGGTTTTTCTATTAATCCTTTGTTTATATAAAATTTGTCATTTGCAATGTTCAGAAGATGGAAGATTGCTGATGCATCAATATAGTCGCTCAAAAAAACGAGATCATTGGTCGCCGGAAAAAATATTGCATCTGCAGACGAAACATGTTGAATATGAAAATACTCAACATCCCCATTACACACAAAAATATAATTATATCCAGCATGCAAAAAATTACTGACTACTCTTGAATTAGAAGATTCAATAATAAATGGGAATTTTCCTTCCTCAATTTTATTTAATAAATCTACATAATTAGAAAAATTATTGAATTTACCTTCAAATTTTTTACATGAATCCCAATAATCTATACCAAATGTTCGCGCCACGACTTCTTTAGAGAATCCTTGATGCTTATTAATATTTTTATAAATTTGATCTCTTAACCGAACATCCAACTTCCGATTAGAACGAGCCCGCTGCCAAAAATCAATAATGTCTTGAGATAAAGAAACAGTTCCATTAATCCATACAAATTTATGCTCTTTATACTTAATTACAATTGAAAAGTTCCCACGCAATAAAAATTCATGATTAAATCCTATTCTTGAATTCTCATCATCAATAGCTGAGATATCTATTTTTTTTATCTTCCTCAGTACATCTGGACGTAATTTATTAAGAGAAATCTCAAAGTCATCGCCCATAGAGTTTTCCAAAAAAATTTGGACTCCAGGCTTTCTTGCGAGAATCCACCCCGATATATAAAAACGCTCACCTTCATAAGCGTAGTTTTCGAGCGATGGAGAGTCTAGGCAAATACGCTCCAGATAATCAGGAAGAGAATCTTGCTTCCGAATAAAGTACTTCATCTGGGACCTCTTAGAGAAATGGATTTCGACCTTGCGCAGTGACTAAAGGTCCCCAGTATCGCCAGTAATCCGCATCTACACTTCTTTTACCTTGCTTCTTATATGTCTGCATTGCTTGCCATTTATCAATAGGATTCAATATATGAAAAAATCCCATTCTGCGATCACCCACATTTTGAGCGTCAGCGCAAACATTATCACCAATATGCAGAAACTGACCAGTCAAATCGGTTAGCTTTAGGCGTTCTGTCAAGACTTCTTTCGCGATGTAATCCCATAGATCGCCACGATCTTTACGACGCTTAAGATTAGATGAAACAAAAAGCTCATAGCCGGGCAAGACACCAATATGTTTCAATATTTTCCGAATCTGAGACTCATTGTAATAAGTATCAGAAACAATCAAGACTTTTTTATCTTCCTGCAAACAAGAGTTCAGCATTTCCACCATTTCTGGTTTAGACTGAATTCGAGCAAAATCTAAGTCGAACTCGGCTTCAGCAAGCATATGCGCATCAACGTCGTCAGCTAATATCTTTGCGACCTCTTCACATATTTCAAGAATATCTACGTCACCAGACCATCCATTCCTGCGCCGCAACTCAGTTTCAGAACGGTCTCTCAGTTCATGATAAGCGTCACCATCAATCTTCAGGCCCAATTTTGCAGGGACAGACTTCTTATGTAGATCTGGTTGGTGGCTATCTCGACATAATAAGGTATCAAAGATATCAAATGATATAACTGGCCTGGTTGAAATTGTCGCTTTCAGTTTTTCATAGCTATCATTCAAATAATATGAGAATATAAATGAATCATCTTCCGTATAACTCCCCGTTCGGGCATCGAAGAAGAATTGTTTGAACCCAGCCTCTTCTGCGTAAAACGGTAGTACGCGCTCAAGCACATGAAGAACTGTTCCATCAGCGGGTAAAGGCTCATCTGGCCAATCATCGTGCGTCCACCGTTGTCTAAGCAGCTTTTCTAAGGCCTTTACTCGACACATAAACATTCCGCCAACGGGATAGGCAAAAAAATCACTGTGAGATTCAATACCAACTTTCTCACGTAAATAATTTACGCCACGCCCCTTGTTTTTGAGCCAATGGTTCACCCAAGATGGCATATTCCAAAATGACTTAGGGTAAAATAAGCCGTAATCTTTATGTTTCTCAAATATATCAATAACTTTTGCGATATGGATTTGATCGGCCAAAAGATACTCAGTAAGGTAATTCGCCCAATGATTTTGTTCGCGCCCAGAATGGAGAGATTTTTTTGAATGTAAATGAATCATGTACTCATGCTTCAAAATATCATCAGCAAACTCCACCAGAAAAGGACCAAAGTTCCGACCTTTATTAGGAACTTGTTTTATCTTTACCGCCTTAGCACGTCCACATTTTCCAAAAGCCATTTCGGCTTTCTTTACTACGTTTACAAATGGAGTGGTTATATAAAGTGTGAAATCTATAAAATATTCAGATAGAATTTTCGCGTATCTCTCTACATAATCTTCATAGTAGATATGCAACACAATCGCTAAATCGACTTCATGCCTTATAGGGGGAGTACTGACATCAATGGAACTCTGAGGCAGCCATTCTTTCTTCGGTGCTCCAGCATAACGCCCCTCTTCTTTTCCATAGGAAACATAATGAATCATAGGATTCATTTGATGCAAGTAAACATCAAAGTTGTGCTGAAGATACTGCACCCCATCAAAGTTCGCGGATGGGGGAACGTCGGAAAAAACACCGATACGGGAATAATCGTTAAATGCATCTTCAGCAGACTTGAATTGCCTACCCCTTAGCTGGCTATACCATTCAGAGTCAAAAACACCAATATCAATGGCTTTCTTCAAACTACTATTCATCTAACTTACCCCAAAAAATATTTCACAGGATTAAGATTATCTATCCCAGAGATGGCATCATCCATTTCCAGAATATCTTGAGCTCTTTGAGGGAAATTATTCCTTGAATTTACGAAATTAGTATAGTAGTTATGTAATTCAGCGTAATCCATTGGATTTTTGTAATCGAAGTTTTTCACTGCATATTCAATTGCACCTTCGGCCATATTCTCAATGGCATCAAAATATATTTGAGGTCGCATTTTTTTGTCATACACAAATTCTATTGAATTTTCGTTGCGCTTAATATCCAACAATGTTCCAACAGGGGCTGTCAACACAGCCTCGACATAAGATGAGCGCTCAATAAGTGCATTACCACTCGAAATTTTGTCTCGATGCAATATATATCCTATATATTTTTCTTTTTCGGAGTCAACTGCATTTTCGGTAGTAAAGAAATAATGACCGATAGTGGAAAATCCAAACAATCTACCAAGGATCTTCTGAGTTGTTCCAGAATAACCAAGATCTAAGCAGTTAACCGTATTCGTGTCGAACAGACCTTGATTTCTCAAGTAATCTTTATAAGCCAAATACTTCGGCAATACAATTTTTTCAAAAATAGCTCTATTTTCAAAAATTATTCCCTCTATCATTTTTGCATCTACTGGAAGTGCAAGGGAGAATACACCACATCTGTGAAAAATAGGGGAAAGGATTTCCACTTCCTGAGCGGAGAATCCGTAACGATCTTCAAGAAAATCCTCAACGCTTCCCGTGTATGAGCGTTCAAGACTCATACTAACCATCTCAGACCTACAGAGACATAATTTAAACAAAAATCGTCTAGATATATTCAGGTAAACCGCCTCCAATGATGTACCTTTTCTTTTTTTTATCAATTCATCATAGGCTTTGGTTAGGAAAAAACCTTCTCGACCAAAGAAGAATATTTTCTTTGCTCCATCAAAATTTGCTTTCTCCAACCTTTGGAAGAACATCAAAATCAAGGGCCCTAACAAAGCCCCGCCAAAATTTCTCAACGTTGCAGTCTCAGCACCTTCTTCCCCAAAGGACTCAGATGAGTTGCTAAGAAATTGTTTATTTTTACCGACTTTATACTTGCAGTAATCAATATTGAATTTTATTATTGGATATATATATGGTTCACGCTGATTTATTTCCTCATAAATAAATAGAGCATCCTCGTATTGACCTTGGCGCATTTTTTGATTGGCATATCGCAGTGACAAAAGCTTCATTTCAATACGCCCCCAAAATCACAGAATTATTTACAACAAGTCGTGTTTCACAGCCATATATCTTTGGCAAAATACCGAACACTCTTTCGATAGCATGCTCAAGCATGCCATCTTTCTCATCATTTTCAATAAATTCAAAATCTTTCGAAAGAAATCTTTTAGAGAAGTCTGAAAAAATTTGAGCATCTCCCCAAAATACAGTACCCCCAAAGAATCCCATATCTTCGATCTCATTAGTTGTCTCACCATAAACGGCGGAAACTACTTTCTCAAAATTTTCCTTATTTTTATACATCTTCTCTTCGAGATCAAAATAGCGTGCAGATGCACCGATCATCCCTAAATCAGGCCGTGCACGAAAATCAAGTTGAATCTTATGTATTAGTTCACTCGAACCTAGAATTTGTGCAGCTGAAGATGCCCTCCATCTAGAAGGCTGATCTTCGCCCTTCTTTGTATGTATTTTACAAAACTCAGAGTAATTCTCCGATATTTCGCCAATGACATTCAAAAATGGAAGAATGTCTTTTCCTTTGTTCTCAAAAACATGAACGGACTTCACATAATTCTTGCCAATTACTGATTTTTTCACCCACTCACTACATACTGTAGGCGTTGTTATAAAAATATCAAAATACTTTTCCAAGTTATTGTAAATGAAATAATCAAGAATCTTTTCCCATATAGCTTCATAAAAAACATGAACTACTAATGCGCTTTTCTTATTCATTTTTTTATCATTAAGGAAAATATGGATTTCAGCATCGATGGCCATTTAGATATGCTCGAGCAATTTCCGACTATAACTTCACCTACCCTATAGGACAGGTGCTTCTTAGCTTTTAATGCCAATGCATAATCAGAATAATCTTCTAGTGGTGGCATATTTTTAAAAGCCATCTTTTCATTTTCTAACCTGTACACCCTCACCTCTTTCAGCAAAGCGGAAGGCAAAAGCAGAATACCTACGATACTCTTTGATCTCTTTACCAATGTATTGCCAACCCGATAACTCAAGCTACTTTTAACTCTCTCGCCTGCACCATATAAAGGTTTTTTCTGATTCTTGGCAAGGTAATCCTCAGCATACATTTTTTCAATTTTTTCTTGTAAAAAATGCAGTTGTTTCAGAAGAATATCATTTTCTTTTTGAAGCTCTTCCAAATTTTTAGAATTACTTTCATTCGCTCGAAAATCTTCACCAAGCAACTCTGGCTGATTAGCCTTTAAATTTCTTTTTTTAGTCATAAACAAATCAAAGACCTAAAACAACTTTTGCACTGATAGCGATCTGGTACATGATTTGGGTCATGTCTTTCCAGAATTGACGCTTTTTCTCATCCACCTTGGGCAATACCAGCACCTGATCGCCCGCCTTGAGCCGCGTGTTCTCAAAAAGCTTGCCGGTATCCACCTGCTCATAAGCCCCATCTCTATGCGCGATCACAACGCGAGCAGCATCTGCAGACTGGGTGAATCCGCCGGCGCGGTCGATATAGTTCTTGAGGCTGAGTGAACCATCGAATGCCACAGCGTTCGGAAACAGAACCTCACCGCTCACCAGCACCAGACCATCTTTACGCGGGATACGAATGACATCGCCGTTTTCCAGCAGCATGTTGTCGCGTTGGGCGGCCTGGGCGATCTGCACTTGGCCGGAAGGCTCCACTTTTTTGGCGCGCTCCACCCATTGCAGAGCCAAGTTAGCCTCCTCCTGACGAAGCCTTGCCTCGTCACTACTTCCACTGCGGGCCGTAAGCAAGGCCGTTTCCAAACTGCGCAGACTGGTCGCCAATAATTCTTTCTGGCGATCTTTCACACTAACCCTAAAAAGCTGAATGCTCTCAGGCTCGGCATCGGGTGCCGTTTCAATGCTCTGCATCAAAGACCCTAGGCGCGTTCCATATGGCAGAACATATTCCTGCGGATTCATATGCTCGCCTTCGACGCGAACGGTAATCGTGCCGGGCTTCTTGTCGGCAGTGAATTCAAGCTCATCGCCACTTTGCAGCGCCAAAGATTGAACCTGCTGAAGCGGGTAGTACTCGGTATTTCTGACGGTGCCGGTATTGCGCGTGATGCGCAGATGCGTCGCCTGCGCCTTGGGCTTGGCCAGTTGCATGAGCTGGGCCACCGTTTCAGAACCACTGGCGAATTCAAAGCGCTTGGCGTTATTGACCAAACCTGAAACACGGACTCTGCCACCTGCAGGGGGCACAAAGATTACGTCACCATCACTGAGTTGTAAAAGCGGAAGTTGTCCGTTGAGCAAAAAGTCGTAGAGATTGAAGGTAGCGCGAACAGTGGCGCCACGCTTGACCTGTACAGCCAGAAAGCTGCCGCGCTCAGGATCGATACCGCCGGCTTGATCGAGGTAATTGAGCAGGCTATCCATGCTGGTGCCTCCGTACAAGCCTGGGCGCATGACATTTCCGCCCACGAAGATACGAACAGGCTGAGCTGCTGCCAGACTGGCGTAGCTGTAGACATTGGCACGAAACACCCGCCGCACTGCTGCTTCGATCTGCAGTTGCAGATTTTTGTTAGGCATGCCCGATACCTTCACAGGACCTACATGAGGCAAAAAGATATTGCCTTGCGGGTCAACTGTAGCGGTCTCATCAAAAGTGAAACCTCCCCAGAGCCGAACATGGATGCGATCGCCCACTGCCACAAGGTAATCGGGATTGAACTGGGTGGCACCTGCACGCGCGAAATTCCCGGTGAAAAGGTTTGCACCAAATACATCACTTTCGAGATTCGCTGTGTAATCTGCAGTCTGTGGCGCCTGCGGTAAATTAGGCACCTGTGCGGCAACGGGTCCCTCACTACGGGCTGCCGTCAGTGAAACAGCGCTTCCGCTCAGGCCCAAAGCCTGGCGCAGCTGCAATGGATCCGTGTCACTTTGAGCATGCAGGGGCGCCATTGCCAGCATTACTGCTGATCCCAGGCAATAGCTGAATATCAAACGATGCATAGTACTTGGTATTTTTTAACGGTCAGTCTCGGTGATCACGCACGATCGCCAACAGAATTTGTGCCAGTCCTGCCAACAGCAGCGCACCAATCAGAAACGAAACAATGTTGTACAGACGCCTAGGCTGCATGGGATACTCAGGCAAAGACGGGCTTTGCAAAACAAGCACCATTTTCAATGTGCGCGTGGCTTCAACCCGGCCCTTTTCCAGTGCCACCAAGGCGCTCTTGTAGGCATCCTGCATAAACAAGGCTTCTTGCTCCAGGCGCTGGTACTCTTCCACCGTCTTGTTCAAAGACTGCCCTTTGGCACTGGTCAACCGTGTCTGCTCAGCCTTGATCTGCTTTTCCACCGCCTGAATCTGTAGATCCACCTCAACAACACCTGGCGCAGAGGGAGCGAGGTAGCCCAACAACGCCGCCTTGCGGGCATTGAGCTCGGTAAGCTGTGCCTCAAGCTTGTTGACCACTGCAGCCAGGTTTTCAGCAGCAGACTGCGGTGAAATCAGGCCTTTGGCATTCTGGAAGGCAAGCATGCGCTGACGCGCATCCAGCGCATGTTCACCACGCTGCTTGACCTGTTTTTCCAGAAAGCTCACCTGCTCTGCCGCAAGTTGGTGCCCCATGGCATTCATGAAGCGTTCGCCCTCACGAACCAAAGCCGCAGTGATTTTCTGCGCCATCTCGGGATCGTATGCCTGAGCCTGAATGACCAGCACGCCCGCATATTCGTCGTACTCAACGCTCACGCGTGAGAGAAAATGCTTATGGAAAAACTCCAACGAAGCGTCATGAAAGAACATCCGAGAGAGGATGTCGTGATCATGGCTGCTGTAGTGCTCACGCAGGCCAAGTTCCTTATCCAGCAATTGCAGCATATCAAGCGACAGCAGACGGTTTCGCAACAGCATCTGATCCGAGCGAGATACACCATCTCCACCGCTAAGCAAAGAAGTGAAATCCAGGGCCTGCGAAGAAGCCATGTCGGTTCGCTGAATCAATACTTGAGCCTCGGAGACATAACGATCCGAGGCAATTACGGCCCAATAAATCATGGCCAGCAGGGAAGCCCAAATTGCAATAGCAAGGATCTTCATTCGAAGAATGGATCGGCAAATTCCCTTGAAGCGCTCTTTTTTCAAAAAATCGGTCATTTAATAGTACTGTCTTTATAGTTTTTCAGAGCATCTTCAATATCGTCAAACCAATGAGCCTGCCCCTCATGCAGCAAAATACCGGCCTGACAAAACTGTCTTAATGTTCCGTCACTGTGCGAAACCATAATCAAGCCAGAACGATCTGCGATGTGTTTGAATGCATCAGATGCTTTTTTTCTAAATGCCGCATCCCCCGCAGAGGTTGCCTCATCGGAAATATAAACATCAAAATTAAATGCCAAAGACAGACCAAATTGCAGCCGTGACCTCATTCCGGATGAATAGGTGCGCACAGGTTCGTCGAATGAAGATCCGAGTTCTGCAAAGTCTTCAATATAGGCAATCTTCTCTGCTATGGCCTCCGAAGTATCGAATCCATGGATACGACAGACGAATTTGGCATTCTGCCTGCCCGTCATGGAGCCTTGCAGCCCACCGCCATAGCCCATTGGCCAGGAAACACGGCAACGCCTCTCTACCAAACCTCGCGTCGGGGTATCAACCCCGCCAATCATATTCAGCAGCGTCGACTTACCAGCCCCGTTACGCCCCACCAACCCCACACTCACATTGGATGGGATAGTGATATTTACTCCATTGAGCACCCAGCGCCCAACCCCCTGAGGAGATCGGTAGCGTTTGTGTACGTCATTCACAATAATCATTGCGCCCTCAATTGCCGTGCAAAACGCAGTTGCAGAACCAGCCCCAAAAATATTGAGACGACCGCAAATGTATATAGATATTCGAAATTAGCTTCGGGAGCGGCGTGATATACAGGGAAATAGCTTTTTCTCAACAACTCGATCCCATGCGCAAAGGGGTTCCAGAATGCCCACTCACGATAATTAACAGGAATAATCGAGAGAGGTATTACCGCACCTGATATGAAATACAGCGGCCTGAACAAGAAATTCATCAGACTACCAATTTCCGGAACTAAATGACTGGCCACTGACAAAACTAGGCCTACCCCTAATCCAGACAGCATCAACCCGACAAAGGCAGCACAGGCCTCTAGTAGTTGGTCGGGAATGATGGGATGGCCCAGATAGCCCAAGATCAAAAGCAAAAATACTAAAATAATCAAGCCCAGCAGAGCCTCAAGACTGGACCGCACAATTACCGTATCAATGGGCCTCACCTGTCTGTAAGCAAACAGCGCCCTATTGGCATCAATGGCCCCCATAGCGCGCTGGAACACATTCTGTACAGTGAAATAGCTAGACAGTCCCAACACCAGCCAGACAGCCGTGTCTGCATTGATCATGCTATGGGCGCGCAAAGCCGTGAAGACCAGTAGCATGAACCCCGTATGCAACACGGGCTCCAGCACGATGAGTACCCAGGCACCGCGCGTGGCACTCAGGCGCGCAACGGCTTCGCGCAGGAAAAGTGCGTTCCATACCGCAAAAGTAACGGAAAGTGAACCGCGTGGAGTAGAGTTCTCACCAGAAGACGGGGCTGAGTCCAAAATAAATCCTCGTTCTTTTGGACTCAAGACGCACTGAAATCCAATCGGATGATTGTAAATGAAAACATAAGCAAAACCTTATTACAACCAGCCATCTAACCCGTTTCACATTCAATTACATTACAAATAAACTATTGAACATATGAGTTCAATTTATTTTGACTATTTTAGTATTTCAATGCAAAGGCAGTCAGCTGAAATTTTTTCAATCTGAGGAGTAAATTAGCGTATGAATATGCCATTCATCTCTCGCACCGATTTCCGAAAATATCAGTCAATAATAAAAAACCTAGATTCCTGGCATTTGACCATTAAAATCTAGTTATCGAATGTTCAAAAAATAATATTCCACAACGCCAAGTACAAAGCGGAGCCATCTTGATGCATCTCCAAGTACTCCCCAAAGAGAATCGACAATAGACTGCAGACCAACACCCCAGGCAGTCAATAATGAGAGCCTACTGTGCAATCAGGATGAACTTCTGACCGAGCACAAACATCGCTACCGTCACCGCAGCAACATCAGAGCTGCTTGCCGTCTGGATTGATATGAACACTACTCAACAAACCGCCTCCCCCGCGACACCGCGCCTGACATCTCTGTCTCACGGCGGCGGCTGTGGCTGCAAGATTGCGCCCGGCGTGCTGTCGCAGTTGCTGGCCAAAAGCAATCTGCCCAAGCAGTTTTTCCCCGATCTGCTGGTAGGCACGGAAACCGCAGACGATGCGGCCGTTTACAGGATCAACGACGAGCAGGCCATTGTGGCGACGACGGACTTTTTCATGCCCATCGTCGACGATCCCTATGACTTTGGTCGCATTGCCGCCACCAATGCGCTGTCCGATATCTATGCCATGGGCGGCACGCCGCTGATGGCGCTGGCCATCGTGGGCATGCCCATCAATGTCTTGCCGCACGATGTCATCGCCAAGATTCTGGAAGGCGGCGAATCGGTCTGCCGCGATGCCGGCATTCCGCTGGCGGGCGGCCATTCCATCGATTCGGTCGAACCCATCTACGGCCTGGTCGGCATCGGCATCGTCAATCCCAGGCAGATGAAGCGCAATGCCGATGCCAAAGACGGCGATGTGCTGATTCTGGGCAAGCCCCTCGGCGTGGGCATTCTCTCGGCAGCGCTCAAGAAGAATTTGCTCGACGATGCGGGCTACCGTGCCATGGTGGATGCAACCACCAAGCTCAACCGCCCCGGCACGACACTTGCCAAGCTTGACGGCGTGCATGCGCTGACCGATGTGACGGGCTTCGGCCTGCTGGGCCACGGCCTGGAACTGGCCCGTGGTGCCCAGCTCAGCGCACGCATTGACAGTGCCAAGCTGCCTGTGCTTCCGGGTGTTCAAGCGCTTGCAGAGCAAGGCATTTTCACGGGTGCTTCGGGACGCAATTGGACATCCTACGGCGAACATGTCGAGCTGGCTTCGTCTCTGACCGATGCTCAGAAAGCACTGCTGACCGATCCTCAGACCTCCGGCGGCCTGCTGGTTTCCTGTACCGCAGATGCCGTCCAGCAAGTGCTCCAAGTCTTTGCCGACAGCGGGTTTGCCGATGCCGCAGTGATTGGACGCATGGAAGCAGGCGCACCCAAGGTCTTTGTTGACTGAGCGCGACTGGAAATCGGAAAAACGGGACGAAGGGACACAAGCCCTCCTGCTTCCATCTCCCGCTGAATGCAGAACGCCCGGCATAGACCGGGCGTTTTTGCATGGAGGCGCCTGATGAATTCAGGGCGCCGAAGTCTCACCGACTACCTCGGCCGTGGTGCGGCGATCGATCTTGCGGCTCAGCACCACCGAGGTATAGGTCTGCTGAATGCCGTCGATCAGGCCGATGCGGTCAAGCAGCGCATCCAGTTTTTCATTGCTTTCGCAGCGCACAAACACCATGTAGTCGTACTGCCCGCTGACAGCCGACACTTCTTCCACCTCGGTGAAGCGGTTGAGCGCCTGCATCACCGAAGTGGCGGTCTTGGGCTGGACACGGATACCGCAGTAGGCACGCACGGCGGACTGCTCCATGCGAGAGCCAAGGCGAACGCCATACCCGGCGATCACGCCTTCCTGCTCCAGCTTGGCGATGCGAGCGACCACCGTGGTGCGCGCCAGATTCATCTGCCGGGCCAAGTGCGCGGTCGAGGCGCGCGCATTGGTCTGCAGCAGGCGCAGCAGCTGGCGGTCCGTTTCATCCAGTCGATATTCCATACCTTGTCTATCCAAATCTTGCCGTGCTCTTACGCAAACGCTGCGCCAGACACTCATCCCCAAGAACTCTCTGCCAGCAACTGCAGCCATTCATTTGCCAAGTGGCTTGTGTTCCTGTTTGCTATCGGCCAAACGCTTGGCGCGAGCATCAGTTGCACCCAACTGCCAATGATTGTGTCAGCTAACCCAGTTTGGTAGCGAGCTTGTCTTTTCAGATGGCAAGTCTGTATACATTTGTTTCATCCAGGCAAGATATTCAACATATCTGCACTTGCCTGTGCTTGTGGCCAGGGCAAGAGCGCGCTGCGATACCTTCAGCCGGATTACTGCCAAAGTCAGGCTTCTGCAACGAGCATTCCAGCTCGTTCACAAAGACCCAGGAGCGCTCATTGAATAACAGCGACACAAAAGAGCAAAGAGTCTACCGGCTGTTTTCCCGCACCCATTCAAACCACCGACGATACGGCGAAATCGCTCGGTAAGTTTGGCTGGTTTAGCACAACTATCTGCAAATGGTAAGTACTTACCCTAGGCAACTCGTTGAGCCTACGCGTCGTTTTCTTTCATGCCCGACTCCGCCAGACAACATGGCTACCCTCAATCATTGCAGCCCTGTATCCGGCAGGGCGGCCGACCGCCGGATGGTGCACCTTTGTGCCCAGGGCAGACGCCAGAAAACTCGGGGTTCGCGACCAACGCAGGGCATGCATCGCTGAGTCCACAAACAAAAAACCCCGCTCACGGTGATGAGCAGGGTTTTGAATTTTGGCAGGGGAAGAAGGATTCGAACCTTCGCATGCTGGAATCAAAATCCAGTGCCTTAACCAGCTTGGCGACTCCCCTACGATGGAACGAATTCTACAACGAGTTTCCGCTACAAATTTCGAAGTAGCCAAAAAATGTGCAATTGCACATGGAATAGGTTTGCAGCCGCCCAGCCATCCAGCAGGTTCAGGACCAGGCCGCCTATTCCACCACGACAGCCGTCCCGCTGGCCGAGACCATGAGCATGCCGTTGCCCTGGCCCAGTACCTCGAAATCAAGATCCACGCCAACCACCGCATTGGCTCCGGCCTCGGCAGCGCGCTGCTCCAGTTCCCTGAGGGCAATCTCGCGCGCCTTCTGCAACTCGCGCTCGTAGGTTCCCGAACGCCCGCCCACGATATCGCGGATGCCGGCAAAGAAGTCCTTAAACACATTGGCGCCCAGAATGGCCTCGCCCGCCACCACTCCGCAATAACGGGTGATGCGCTTGCCTTCGATGGAGGGAGTGGTGGTGACAATCATGTTGGGCTTTCAAAAAAACAGCACACCGAGATCGGTGCGCGTCCGCACTACTGGGTATTGCTCAGAGCCCCTGATGCAGCAGATGCAGACGGGCCTGGCAGCAGGATCGGTGCAATCCGCCAAGCCCAGTATAGACATGTAAACCATGCACCATGGCTAGCCACTTTTCAGGACGTGCAAAACGTCAATGCAGCAATGCCAAGCTGCATCTATCTCGCGTCGATATTCAGCATCAAATGCCGCTCAATCGCAATACCATCAAGCGAAAGGCGCTATCAAATATTCATGAGTCCGGCAGCAGCAGCTTCTGCATGCCTTGCACGGCGTCGCGCAGAAAGCTCCAGGTCGTGGCTATGCGTGGAATCTGGCGCGACTCCACAGGCATGCTCATCCAGAAAGTGCGCGTAAAACAGGCCTGCTCGGGCAATACACGGCTCAGTATCGGGTCCTTGTCGGCCACAAATGCAGGCAGCACGGCCAGACCGGCGCCGGCACGCACGGCCTCATATTGCGCAGTGATGCTGGTACTGCGCAGCGCAAAACGTTCGGGCCGGTGCAAGGTATCCAGCAGTTGCAGCTCGCGCGTGAACAGCAGATCGTCCACATAGTGCACAAAGCTGTGGTGCCGCAGGTCCTCGGTTCTGGCCACCAATGGCTTGCGCGCCAGATATTCGCGCTGGCCGTAGAGATAAAGCCGGTAATCGGTCAGCTTGGTGACGACGACCGAACCTCGCTTGGGCCGCTCCAGCGAGATGACGATATCGGCCTCGCGGCTAGACAGATGCAGCATGCGCGGCAGCGCCAGCAAATCCACGCTGAGCAGCGGGTAGCGCAGTGTGAGCCTGGCAAGTTCGGAGGCCAGCATCTGCGTGCCAAAGCCTTCGGTGGCCCCCACCCGCACCAGACCGGCCGGCCCCTCAGCGGCGGCGGCATGCGCCAGCGGGCCTCGCTCCAGGCCGTCCACTGCGCTTTGCATGGTGTTGGTCACTTCCTGCAACTGACGCCCGGCCTCGGTCAGCCGCCACTGCCCGCCTTCGCGCGCGAACAACACGGCACCGAGCTGCTTTTCCAGCGCCTGAATGCGCCGCGAGACCGTGGTGTGCTCGACTCCCATGCGCCGCGCAGCCGCAGCCATGCTGCCGCTGCGGGCCAGTTCGCCAAAAAAACGCAGATGGTCCCAGTCCAATGTCTTTCCTTGCGATCCGTGGTTCAGTCGTTTCCGCTGTCCTGCGCCTTGCCTGTGAGGCCCTTGACTGCCTTTACCGCAGCACTGCGCTTGCGCTCGGCGCTGCGCTGGGCGACTGCGCTCGGGGCGCGCGCGAACTCGTCGTTCTCGTGAATCAGCAGCGACAGCATTTCCATGAACTGCGCCCGCTTGTCATCGGCAAGAGGCTCCAGCATGCGGCGCTGGGCACGCAACACCGAAGGCTCGGCAGCGACCAGCAGATCGCGCCCCTCTTCGGTCAGGCTCAGCAAACGCACGCGTCGATCCGCAGGGCTGGCGTTGCGCGCCATCAGGCCACGCGCTTCCAGGCGGTCGATCACGCTGCCTATGGTGGAGGTGTCGAAGCCGATATTGCGTGCCAGCGTGCGCTGGTCGATGCCCGGCTGACGCAGCACGGCCGACAGGGCTGCGTACTGCACGGGCGTCACGCCGAACTCCTCGGTTTCTTCCATGAACACGGCCACCGCGATCTGCTGCAGCCTGCGGATGTGATAGCCGGGATAGTTTTCTAGTTCTGCGGGTTGGTATTGCATGTCTTGAGGGCCGACGCCGGGGCCCGCCCTGCCGCGCGGCAGTTGAAAGGCCATGACTGAAAGACCCCGATATTCGCACGACTGCCGCCCCGATTCGCGCTAAGTCCGGTACCGGGTTTCACCCAATCAACGCTGATGCAGATCAACATTATGCTAATCATCAGTGTGCTGTTTATTTGATTCACAGCCTTTCCTGGCCCAACTCAAGGCCGCCAGAACCTGAAGCAAGGCAGCAACGCACTGCCCGGCAGATACCAAAGAAAGAGACAAACCATGAGCCTTGTGCAAGCCCAACCCTCACCGGTCAAGCTCACGGCCCGCAACACACCCGGCCAACCCGAACCCACCGCTGCGCTGGAGCAGTTGTACCGGGGCTTCGAGCAGGAAATGCTGGTGCCGCTGTGGACGGAAATCGGCGGCCTGATGCCCGCCCACCCCAAGAGCCAGGCCGCCGCGCATCTGTGGCGCTGGGAGAATCTGCTCAAGCTTGCAGATGAAGCCGGTCGCATCGTGCCCGTGGGCCGGGGCGGCGAGCGCCGTGCGATTGCGCTGGCCAATCCGGCTCTGGGCGGCCGCCCGTTTGCCACCCCCACGCTATGGGCTGCCATCCAGTACCTGATGCCCGGCGAAGATGCGCCAGAGCATCGCCACACCCAGCATGCCTTCCGCTTTGTGGTCGAAGGCGAAGGCGTGTGGACCGTGGTCAACGGCGACTCGATCCGCATGTCGCGCGGCGACTTCCTGCCCCAGGGCGGCTGGAACTGGCACGCCCACCACAATGCGGCCAGCCAGCCCATGGCCTGGATAGACGGACTGGATATTCCGTTTGCCTACTACACCGAGTCCCAGTTCTTCGAGCATGGCCGCCTGCATCTGGACCCGCAGGAGCGCATCACGCCTGAGTTCTCGCGCTCCGAGCGCCTCTGGGCTCACCCCGGGCTGTGCCCTGTGGCTCACCTGCAGGACAGCCCGAGCACGCCCTTGCTGGCCTACCGCTGGGTGGATACCGACCGCGCGCTGACCGAGCAACTAGCGCTCGAAGCCGAAGGCTGCGCCGCCACGGTCAGTCCCGGCCATGCCGCCGTGCGTTACACCAATCCCTGCAATGGCCGCGATGTGCTGCCCACCATACGCTGCGAAATGCACCGCGTGATTCGCGGCGCCAGCACCCGGGCCAAGCGCGAAGTGGGCTCTGCCGTCTTCCAGGTCTTTGACGGCCAGGGGACGGTGACCGTAGGCGAGCGCCAATGGCAGGTGCGCCGTGGCGACATGTTCGTCGTGCCTTCCTGGCAGCTGTTCAGCGTGCAATGCGATGTCGATCAACCGCAGCTGGACCTGTTCCGCTTTGCGGATACGCCGATCTTCGAGTCCGTCCATGCGTACAGGGTGGAGACCCCCTGAACCGCTTCGCGTCTTCCCCCTCAAGGGGACAACAGCCCTTGTTGTGGGGCGGCGGGGCCGCCTAGGCCCTTGTTGGCTGCCTCACCCATAGAACGTGTCTTTTTCAAGCACCTAGTCACCAATACCCATCAGGAATCACATATGACCCAAGCCAACTATCTCTGGGCGCCGTCCCCGGTGCAATCTCTGCCCGTGCGCGGCAGCGAGCAGCGCCTGCCTGTCAACCGCCTGTTCTTTGTGGGGCGCAACTACCACGCCCATGCGGTGGAGATGGGCCGCCCCGTGGACAAAAGCGTCGAGCGCCCCTTCTACTTCACCAAGGCCCCGCAGACGCTGACCGAATCGGGTGCCTGCGTGGCCTATCCCCCCGAAACCGCCAACTACCACTTCGAGATGGAGCTGGTCGTGGCCATCGGCAAAGCGGGCTTTCGCATTCCTGCCAGCCAGGCCCATGAACATATCTACGGCTATGCCTGCGGCCTCGACATGACGCGCCGCGATCTCCAGCTGGTGGCACGCGACAAGGGACGCCCCTGGGATCTGGGCAAGGATGTGGAGCAGTCCTCCGTCTCCAGCGAAATCGTGCCCATGGCCGGAAAGGTGATCGAGTCCGGCCTGATCGAGCTGAGCGTCAACGGTCAGGTCAAACAGCAGTCCGATGTGAACAAGCTGATCTGGAACATCCGCGAAATCATTGCCGACCTGTCCCTGTTCTATCACCTGCAACCCGGCGACCTGATCTACACGGGTACGCCCGAGGGCGTGGGGGCGGTAGTGCCCGGCGACCGGATCACGGGCCGCGTGGAAGGCGTGGGCGAGGTTGCACTGAGCGTGGGCCAGCCCGAGTAAGGCGCGCAGACCATGAAGCTCTACAGTTTTTTTCGCAGCGGCACCTCGCATCGTCTGCGCATCGCCCTCAAGCTCAAGGGCCTTACGCCCGACTACCTCCCTGTCGATCTGCGCGTGGACGAGCAGGCCGAAGCGCCGTTCAGGCAAATCAACCCGCAAGGCCTGGTGCCCGCGCTGACGCTGGACAGCGGAGAGACGCTGATCCAGTCGCCGGCCATCATCGAATGGCTGGAAGAGCGCTACCCCACGCCCGCGCTGCTGCCCGCCGACCCCAAGGCCCGCGCCCATGTGCGCGCCCTGGCGGCCATCGTGGGCTGTGATGTGCACCCCATCAACAACCGCCGCATCCTGCAGACCCTGCGCCAGCAGTTCGGTGCCGACGAAACCGCCATCAACGCCTGGTGCGCCACCTGGATCACGGCCGGCTTCGACGCCATCGAAGCCTTGCTGGCACAGGACGGCACACGCGGGCACTTCTGCTTTGGCCATGCACCGAGCCTTGCCGATGTCTATCTGATTCCGCAGGTCGAGAGCGCACGCCGCTTTGGCGTGGATCTCGCCCGCTGGCCGCTGATCAGCGCCGTCGATGCGGCCTGCAGCGCCCTGCCCGCCTTTGCCCAGGCAGCACCTCTGGCCCAGCCCGACGCTCCGCACTAGACCCTTCCCGTGCGGCCGCGCCCAGACGCGGCTGCCCAGCAACGCTTTGCAGTCCCTAAAAAACACCCACCGGAGACAAACTGTGAAACACGAGCAAAATCAGCCAAAAAGCCAATCCACACATACGCAAACAGCTATTAAAACCATAGTTTCCGCAGCCGCTCTGCTGGCCGTAGCCGGCCCTGCGCTGGCTCAGGGCGATGCGTCCGGTTATCCCAACCGCCCCGTGACCGTTGTCACGGCCTTTGCCGTGGGCAGCGGCCCTGATGCCGTGCTGCGCATCGTGGGCGAAAAGCTGGCCCAGCGCTGGAAGCAGGGCGTGACCGTGGACAACCGCCCCGGCGGAGGCGGCTTTGTCGCCATCGAGTACGCGCGCCGCGCCAAGCCCGACGGCTATACCCTGCTGCAACTGGACAGCGAACATATCTCGGCCCTGCCCTATCTCTACAAGAACAAGAACTTCAACACGCTGAGCCACTTCGACCCTGTTGCGCCACTGTTCCTGACTCCTTTCTTTGTGGCCGTCCCCACGAATTCGCCGTGGAAGAACATGGGCGATCTGATCAAGTCCGCCAAGGCCGAACCCGGCAAGATCAGCTACGGCTCCTGGGGCGTCGGCAGCCCCGGTCATCTGGGCGGCGAATGGCTGGACTATCTGACGGGCAGCAAGATGACCCATGTGCCTTATCGCGAGGTCAGCCAGCTGTTCACCTCGGTCGCCAATGGCGACCCGACCTGGAGCTTTGCCAGCCTACCCTCCAGCCAGGGCATCTACAAAAGCGGCAAGATCCGCTATCTGGCCGTGGCCGCCCCCAAGCGCATCGCTCAAATGCCGGACGTGCCCACGGTCGCCGAAGCGGGCGGCCCTGCCGAGCTGGATGTGAACTCCTTTGTCTCCCTGCTCAGCCCTAAGGGCGTGGACGCCGCCGTGCGCGACAAGATCCGCACCGATGTGGTGGCCGTGCTGCAGGACCCCCAGGTGCGCGAGAAGTTCTCCACCTTCGCCTTCCAGCCCATGAGCTTCACCGTGCCCGAGATGCAGCAATTTGCCAAGAAGAAGTCCGAGCAATACAAGCTGCTGATCGAGAAGGCCCAGATCAGCCTCGACTGAGAGCCGGCTGCGGCCATTCCGAAAGCGCGGCCCGGTCACATCCCCCCAGCCCTCAAAAGCCCCGTCAGCATTGGCTGAACGGGGCTTTTTTGCCTGCCGCACCGACACTGGGCAACAGTTGCGGCGCACGGCCGGCAGTTCTCGACCCCGTTGCAGCTCAGCTCCAGCAGGCCTGCAAAAATGCTAGCAAGCCGGGGTTACACTTGTTGCGAGGCGCTCCCACGGACTTGCATCCAGACTCTGGAGCGCCCGCATGCCAAGAGGCTGCAGCCGATCCGCGGCAGGCCCGCTCTCAAGGCAGCTTCCCGCCCAGGCCGCAGCGCCGGGCTTCTTTCTGTTTTCACGTGACTCCACGCGATTCAGACCCTTCAAATCGTTATAAAAAGATGAACAATTCCATCAAGACAGCCATCGCCTTTTTGCTGCTGCCTCTGGCTGCAGCCTCACAGGCTGCCGAGCCGCCCTCGCCCATTGCTGCGGCCGAGCTGTACATCCGCACCCTGGTCAATCACGACGAGCAGGCCATCAGCCAGCTCAATGACTATCTGCGACCCGACCGCCTGCGCTCGGGCCGCAGCGCGGACTATGCCAATGCAGCCGAGTTGAAAGAGGCCGACAAGGACTTCCCGCGCGAAATCGCCGATGTGGCCCTGCCACTGTTCCCCGAAGCTCAGCGCAATGCCCTGCGCGCGCCCGTGGAAAGCCTGATGAGCACGGTGCAAAAGACACGCCAGCAATCGCAGTGCAAGACCGTCTCCGCCAGCAAGCCCAAGCTTGACAAGCATGGCGTGCTCAATACCGAGGTGAAGTTCAGCTGCCAGCTGGTCAAGACTCCCGAGACCTGGGCCGAAGGCATTCAGCGCATGGCGCGCAACAAGCTCAGCGTAGATCAGGTTCAGGGCGAGCTCAAGAAGCTGCAGGCTGCCTACTCGGTTCCCGCAAACCACACTTACGAGGGCACGCTGTCTCTGGGCATGGTGCCCAAGGACAAGGACAAGGCATGGCGCAACGACTTCGCGAGCGAAGCCTTTGACGAGATGTTCAGCGAACTCTAAGAGCGTCCGAGCCCTGCGAAAGAGCTCAGTCTGATGTGGCCCGGCCTCCGCGGCTCGGCCTTCGCGGCCCGGCCCACCCGCAAGCATTGGAGCAATGCCTGGGGCGGGGCCGGGCCGTTTTGCATTCTGCCCCCGCAGGCGCGGCAGCCATGCCTGCAGCACAAGCCCCAAAGCGCTGGCAGACATAGCATCCACTCGTGCACATTTGCACACCCTATGTGCAGTGTTTGCTATTGCTAGAGCAAATCCGCACACCTACCATGAGGAACAAATTCACCAACGGAGACACCTCATGAACGCACCGACTTCCGCCAAGGTTCTGGCGCCCACGGTCAAGCTGCTCATCAACGGGCAGATGGTCGAATCCAAAACCACTCAGTGGCGCGATGTGGTCAACCCTGCGACCCAGGAAGTGCTGGCGCGCGTGCCGTTCGCCACGCCCGACGAGGTCAACGCTGCCGTGGCCAATGCCAAGCAGGCGTTCAAGACCTGGAAGAAGACCCCCATCGGCGCACGTGCGCGCATCTTTCTGAAGCTGCAGCAGCTGATCCGCGAGAACATGAAGGAGCTGGCCGCCCTGCTGACGGCCGAACAGGGCAAGACCCTGCCCGACGCCGAAGGCGATGTCTTCCGCGGCCTAGAAGTCGTGGAACATGCGGCCAATATCGGTACGCTGCAGCTGGGCGAGCTGGCCAACAATGTGGCCAACGGCGTCGATACCTATACGCTGAACCAGCCGCTGGGCGTGTGCGCAGGCATCACTCCCTTCAACTTCCCGGCCATGATTCCGCTGTGGATGTTCCCCATGGCCATCGCCACGGGCAATACCTTCATCCTCAAGCCCTCCGAGCAGGACCCCATCGTCACCATGCGCCTGGCCGAGCTGGCACTGGAAGCCGGCGTGCCTCCCGGCGTGCTCAATGTGATCCACGGTGGCGAAGACGTGGTCAACGCCATCTGCGACCACCCCGATATCAAAGCCATCAGCTTCGTGGGCTCGACCAAGGTCGGCACCCATGTCTACAACCGCGCCAGCCTCAACGGCAAGCGCGTTCAATGCATGATGGGCGCCAAGAACCACGCCATCGTCATGCCCGACGCCAACAAGGAACAGTCGCTCAACGCACTGCTGGGAGCGGCCTTCGGTGCTGCCGGTCAGCGCTGCATGGCGGTCTCCGTGGCGGTGCTGGTGGGAGAAGCCCGCAACTGGATTCCCGATCTGGTGGCCAAGTCCAAGACCCTCAAGGTCAATGGCGGCACCGAGCCCGGCACCGATGTCGGCCCGCTGGTGAGCTGCGCGGCCCTGTCGCGTGTCGAAGGCCTGATCGAGCGCGGCCTGGCCGACGGCGCCACGCTGGAGCTGGACGGCCGCAAACCGGAGGTGGCCGGCTATGCCAAGGGCAATTTTGTCGGCCCCACCATCTTCAGCGGCGTCAAGCCCGGCATGAGCATCTACGAGCAGGAAATCTTCGGCCCCGTGCTGTGTCTGGTCGCGGCCGAGGACATCGATCAGGCCATCGAGTTCATCAATGCCAACCCCAATGGCAACGGCACGGCCATCTTCACCCAGTCGGGTGCGGCCGCGCGCAAATTCCAGGAAGACATCGATGTGGGCCAGGTCGGCATCAATGTGCCCATTCCCGTGCCCGTGCCGCTGTTCTCGTTCACGGGCAGCCGAGCCTCCAAGCTGGGCGATCTGGGCCCCTACGGCAAGCAGGTGGTGATGTTCTACACCCAGACCAAGACCATCACGGCGCGCTGGTTCGACGACAGCACCACCAGCCACGGCGTGAACACCACCATCAGCCTGAAGTAAGCCGGCCATGAAACCCGACAGTGCAGCCCTGCCTCTTGCCAGGCCCGGGCTGCACTGGGCGGCTTTGCCGATGATGGCAGGCATGTACGTTCAAGAATTGTCCCGTTTCCCATCTCTGCATTCTGCCATCGGCACAGCCGGCATTGCCGCCCGGCCGCTGGCCCGGCTCTGCGCCCTGGCCGTCAGCAGCCTGCTGCTCATCCATCTGCCTGCAACTGCAGCCCAGGATGGCGATCAGACCCCACCGCATTGCCCATCCGGCCAGCCGCTGTCGCTTGCCTGCCTGCAGCAGCAGGCCCAGGTCATAGAACGCAGCATGCAGGTGCTCTATCTGTCTTTGCAGGGCCGGCTGCCGCAGGCCAGCGCCCAGGCTCTGCAGACCGAGCAGGAAGACTGGACAAAGGAGCGCGACCGACGCTGCCAGCCCAATGGCTATGTCCATGAGGCAGAAGACATGGCTGCCTGCCGCATCGGCATGGCCCTGAGTCGGGTCGTGGTCTTCAAGAACCAGTGGCATCCGCTGGCCAAAAACGCGCAAGGCGGCGAGCAGCCATGAACCGGGCAATTCCACATCGACAGCGCCTGCAGCCCCCAATGGGCTGCGATGATGCGGGCATGACGATCCGCACTCCCCAAAGCAGGCGCACATGGCCTGCAGCCGTTGCCAGCCAATCGCTTGCAGCTCTTTTGATGGCAGCCAGCTTGAGCCAGCACGCACTGGCCCAGGCCGGTGCCGACTGCGTGCCCGGCGGCACCACGGCCCAGACCAATGCCTGCGCCATCAAGGATTTTCAGCAGGCCGACACCGACCACCAGATTCTTTACGGCGATGTGATGCGTGCGCTATCGGCCCATGAGCGCCCCTCCCTGCGCAAGGAGCAAGGCGAATGGAGCCGCCATCGCGTCACCCATTGCAAGCAGGCCACGAAGGCCTTTGAAGCGCAGCCCGACTGGCCCAGCCGCTACCACGGCTGTCTGGTGCAGCAGATCACGGCCCGCGATGCGGTGCTCAAGCGCTGGCTGCACCAGGGTCCACCGGACTGAGAGCCGGTTGCACCAGCAGGGCCAGCCGGCGCATAGAACAAAAAAGGAGACATGAAATGGACTTTGAACTCAGCGAAGATCAACGCGCTTTTGCCGATACCGCCCGTGCTTTTGCGCAGGCCGAGCTGGCGCCGCATGCGGCAGAGTGGGACCGCGAGCATATCTTCCCGCGCGAGGCCATTGCCAAGGCAGGCGAGCTGGGATTTTGCGGTCTCTATGCTCCGGAGAGCATCGGCGGCCTGGCCCTGCCGCGACTCGATGCGACCCTGGTCTTCGAGGAAATGGCGGCCGTCGACCCATCGACCACGGCCTTCATCACCATCCACAATATGGCGACCTGGATGCTGGGCACCTGGGCCACCGATACCGTGCGCGCCCAGTGGGGCGAGGCCTTGACCAGCGGCAGCAAGCTGGCCAGCTACTGCCTGACCGAGCCCGGCGCAGGCTCGGATGCAGCCTCGCTCAAGACCCGCGCCGAGCTGGTGGGCAACGAGTACATCGTCAACGGCAGCAAGGCCTTCATCAGCGGCGCGGGCAGCACCGATGTGCTGGTGCTGATGGCAAGAACCGGCGATGCCGGCTCCGGGGCTTCGGGCATCTCGGCCTTTGCCGTGCCTGCCGATGCGGCCGGCGTGAGCTATGGCAAAAAGGAAGAGAAGATGGGCTGGAACAGCCAGCCCACGCGTGTCATCAGCTTCGACAATGTGCGCGTTCCCGCGCACAACCTGCTGGGCCGCGAAGGCGAAGGCTTCAAGATCGCCATGAAGGGCCTGGATGGCGGTCGCATCAATATCGCCACCTGCTCGGTGGGCGCTGCCCAGGGTGCGCTGACCCAGGCGCAGCAGTACATGCAGGAGCGCAAGCAGTTCGGCAAGGCCATTGCGAGCTTCCAGGCCCTGCAGTTCAAGCTGGCAGACATGGCGACCGAGCTGGTCGCGGCACGCCAGATGGTACGTCTGGCGGCCTCCAAGCTGGACGCCGGCGCGCGCGACGCTTCGACCTATTGCGCCATGGCCAAGCGCTTTGCCACCGACGCCGGCTTCATGGTCTGCAACGAGGCCCTGCAGTTGCATGGCGGCTATGGCTACATCCGCGAATACCCGCTGGAGCGCCTGATGCGCGACGCGCGCGTGCACCAGATCCTGGAGGGAACGAACGAAATCATGCGCGTCATCATTGCCAGGCGCATGCTGGAGGGCGATGCACCGGAGCTCATTCGCTAAGCTGCAGCTGTCATATCAAGCAAGGACTGCCATGCCCGCCAAACCCATCGCCCCTGAAACCCTGCAGCTCATAGACGCCGTGCGCGATGCGCTGCTCGATTGCACAGCCGTGGAAGAGAAGACCATGTTCGGCTGCCATGTGTTCATGGTCGACGGCAAGATGTGCCTGGGCGTGGAAAACGACGAGTTGCTGGTACGCCTGCCCCCCGCCAGTCATGCGCAGATTGCGGAGATGCCGGGCGTGCGTCCGCTGTCCTCGCGCGGACTGATGGACGGCTACTTTCTCGTCGGCCCCACGGCCTATGCCAGGCGCGATCAATGGCTGTACTGGATAGGCGAGGCCCTGGCCTTCAACCCGCTGGCAAAGGCCACGCCAAAACGCAAGACAGCCAGCAAGGCCGCGAACAAGGCCGATAGCAGGAAGCCAGCCGCCGAAGAAAGCCCTGGCGTTCCACGCGCGAGCAGCGCACGCAAGCGCTCAAAGCCGTCGCCCAAGACGCTGGATACCAACGCCCCCCGCAAGCACCCCATTTTCGACAGCGAATAAGCACAAAGGACCGACCTCATGGCCATACGCATAGTCCAGCTAGGCAGCGAACGCGCCCCCGACGAGGGCCTGCGCATAGGTACGGTGCGCAGACCGCCGCGCGGCGTGCCCAAGGCCGAGTTCGCAAGCCGCAACTACTACGACTGCTGGTATCCCGAGCTCTCGCCCGAGGCAGAGCTGATGCAGCAGGCCCTGGAAGCCATCAAGCTGCGCAAGGCAGGCCAGGAGGCACAGGCCGACAAGCTCTGGAAGCAGTTTGAAAAGCAGTTTCGCAAGCAACTGGCCGAGCCCGCCGCCGATCGCACACTGGGCCTGCTTGCGGCCCTGTCGCATAGCTGCGCCTTTTCTCTGGGCTGCTACTGCGACGACGAGGCGCATTGCCACCGAAGCATCCTGCGCAGCCTGCTCGCGGACAGAGGGGCAACTCTCAAGGATTAAGCGAAAAACCGATCAATCGCTTATGGATAAAGCGTTAGACGCTATCAATTCAATAACAGCAAGGAGACAGACATGCAAATCGCTTTTATCGGCCTGGGCAATATGGGAGCACCCATGGCCATCAATCTGGCCAAGGCCGGCCACAGCGTCAAGGCCTTTGACCTGAGCCAGGAGGCCATCGCCAAGGTCGTGGCCGCGGGTGCCCAGCAAGCCTCCAGTGCTCAGGATGCCGTACAAGGCGCCGAAGCCGTCATCACCATGCTGCCCGCCAGCCAGCATGTGGAGAGCCTGTTCCTGGGCCGCGAGGGCGCGGCCGGACTGCTCGCGCATATCGCCAAGGGCACACTGGTCATCGATAGCTCCACCATCGCCGCAGCCACCAGCCAGAAGGTGGCGCAGGCGGCTCAGGCGGCAGGCATCGACTTTATCGACGCCCCGGTCTCGGGCGGCACCGGCGGTGCGATTGCCGGCACGCTGACCTTCATGGTGGGCGGCAGCGATGCGCAGCTGGCACGCGCCCAGCCTTTGCTTGAAAAAATGGGCGCCAATATCTTCCACGCTGGCGCTGTGGGTGCGGGCCAGACGGCCAAGATCTGCAACAACATGCTGCTGGGCATTCTGATGGTGGGCACCAGCGAAGCGATTGCACTGGGCGTGGCCAATGGCCTGGACCCCAAAGTGCTGTCCGAAATCATGCGCCGCAGCTCGGGCGGCAACTGGGCTTTGGAGAAATACAACCCCTTCCCCGGCGTGCATGAGAACGCACCGGCCAGCAAGGGCTATGCAGGCGGCTTTGGCACGGACCTGATGCTCAAGGATCTGGGCCTGGCGCAGGACAATGCCACGGCCAATCGCGCCAGCACGCCGCTGGGCGGCATGGCGCGCTCCATCTATGCGGCGCACAGCCTGTCCGGCCACGGCGGCGAAGACTTTTCCAGCATCATCAAGATGCTGCAGAAAAAGGCCTGAGGCCATGGCCCTGCCCCACGCTCAGCCCGGGGTTCCCGTCGAAGTGCAGCCCTACGGCACTTCGCTGGGAAACCAGAAGACCGCTGCACTGTTCAAGTCCGACACCCTGGAAGTGATACGTCTGGTGTTGATGGCAGGCAAGCGCCTGCCTGCGCATCAGGTGCAAGGCGAACTGACGATTCAATGTCTGGAGGGGCAGCTCACCGTCATTCAGGGCGCAAGCCGCCAGACATTGAGCGCGGGGCAGTTGCTGTTTCTGCCCGCCCAAACCATGCATGAGGTCGAGGCTGAGTTCGACTCCTCGGCCCTGATCACCATCGTGCTGCACAGCCACTAGTTGCTGGCTGCCGCAGCCGACCGTCCAGCCCCGCTCGGCCCCGGCGGATGTCTGCGCCAGCCTCTGGCATGAGGGCGTCAAGCTGACAGCGCCTATCCGGCAAGCGCTGGCGGCTATTGTTTCTGAAGTCAGAAGACTTCTTGTCTGCCCACGCAAATCGACTCCTGCTGACGCTTGCCACAGTGGTGCAAATCGCTGCCCTGTGTTTAAGATGGCCCCAGAGGAAGTGATCGCTGCGTTGCTCTCAAGGAGTTCTCCATGATGAAGCTGACTGGACACAACATTCTCATCCTCGGCGCCGGCAAGATCGGCTCAACGATCGCCGACATGGCTGCCGAGCTGCATGAAGCCACCGTCACACTGGCCGATATGCAGCCCCCGCCCGGCAGCGACCCGCAGATCCGCCCCCTGCAGCTGGACATCGACGACGATACGGCTCTGAACCGCGCACTGCAGCAGCACTCGCTGGTCATCAATGCCCTGCCTTTCTTCTGTGCCGAGCGCGTGGCCCGGGCTGCGGCGCGGCAGGGCGTGCATTACTTCGATCTGACCGAGGATGTGGCGGCCATGCGCGCCATACAGGAGATGGCGGCGCAGGCGCGCTCGGTGCTGATGCCACAGTGCGGACTGGCGCCGGGTCTGATCGGCATGCTGGGCGGCCATCTGGCCCAGCAGTTCGACGAGCTGTTCGATCTGCAGCTGCGCGTGGGCGCGCTCACGCGCCATGCGACGAATGCGCTGCGCTACCACTTCACCTGGAGCGTGGACGGCGTCATCAACGAGTACTGCAAGCCCTGCAACACCATCGTCAACGGACAGCCCATGCTGGTGCCGCCGCTGGAGGGGGTCGAGCCCCTGATTCTGGACGGTGAGAACTTCGAGGCCTTCAACACCTCGGGCGGCCTGGGCACGCTGTGCGAGACGCTGCTGGGCCGCGTGCGCAACCTCAACTACAAGACCATACGCCACCCCGGACACCGCGATGCCATGCATTTGCTGCTGCATGGACTGCGCCTGATCGAGCGACGCGATCTGCTACGTCAGGTGCTGGAAGGCGCGGTGCCCCACAGCCGCGAGGACATGGTGGTGATTGCCGCCATGGCCAGCGGCATGCGCGCGGGCCGGCTCGAGCAGCTGACGCGCGGCGCCCGTGTCTTTGGCGCTGCACTGCGCGGCAAGCAGCGCACGGCCATAGAGCTGACGACCTCGGCCGGCATGTTGGCCGCCGTGGAGCTGTTCGCCACGGGCCAGTTGCCCCAACAGGGCTTTGTGCGCCAGGAGCAATGCACGCTGGCCGCACTCTCGAGCACCCGCGAGGCCCCCTACTTCGAAGGCCTGCTCGGCTGAGGCCTGTATCTCACACCCATCAGGAGGGAACGCCATGACTGCCATCTCCGCAACAGACTTCCAGACCGTGCTGAGCCGCTGCGGCATAGTGCTGCAGGCCCTTGAGGGCAAGGACATCAGAGTGCACTCGCCCATCGACGGCACGGAACTGGCCAGTCTTGCCGCCCTGCCTGGTGCCCAGATTCCGCCGGTCATAGACCACGCGGTGCAGGCTTTCAAGCAATGGCGCTTGGTGCCCGCCCCGGTGCGCGGCGAGCTGGTGCGGCTCTGGGGCGAGGAGCTGCGCCGCGCCAAGGCCGATATAGGCCATGTGATTTGCTGCGAGGTCGGCAAGATCGTGCAGGAGGGCCTTGGCGAGGTGCAGGAAGGCGTGGACATCTGCGAGTTTGCGCTGGGACTGTCGCGCCAGTTGCATGGCAAGACCATTGTTTCCGAGCGTCCCGGCCACCGCATCATGGAGCAATACCATCCGCTGGGGCCCGTGGCCATCATCACAGCCTTCAATTTTCCGAGTGCCGTGTTTGCATGGAACGCGGCGATTACCCTGGTCTGCGGGAATCCGGTGATCTTCAAGCCCTCCGACAAGGCACCGCTATCGGGCCTCGCCACCTTCAAGGCGCTGGAGCGGGCCATTGCCCGGTTTGGCGACCGGGCTCCGGCAGGTCTGGCGCAGATCGTGCTGGGCGGCGCAGCTGCCGCCGAGGCGCTGGTGGACAGCCCCCGGATTGCGCTGGTTTCGGCCACGGGATCAAGCCGCATGGGCCGCACCGTGGGCCCCAAGGTCGCAGCGCGCTTTGGCAAGCGCATTCTGGAGCTGGGCGGCAACAATGCCATGGTGGTCACGCCCGCAGCCGATCTGGATCTGGCCGTGCGCGCCATCGTCTTCAGCGCCGTGGGTACGGCCGGCCAGCGCTGCACCTCGCTGCGCCGCCTGATCGTGCACCGTGATGTCAAACAGCCGCTGCTGGACAGGCTGCTGCCGGCCTACCGCAGCCTGCGCATCGGCAACCCGCTGCAGCCGGATACCCTGGTCGGCCCGCTGATCAACGAGGCATCGTTTGAAGCGCTGCAGCACTCGCTGAGCCAGGCACTGAAAGACGGAGGTCATTTGCTGACGGGCGGCCAGCGCCAGCTGGAGCAGCAGTTTCCACAGGGCTTCTATGTGGCTCCGGCCATTGTGGACATGCCGGCCCAGACCGGCATCGTTCGGCACGAGACCTTCGCCCCCCTGCTCTATGTGCTGGGCTACGACGAGCTGGAGCAGGCCATTGCGCTCAACAACGATGTGCCTCAGGGCCTGTCGTCCTGCATCTTCTCCAACGATCTGCGCGAGGTGGAGCTGTTCTTGAGCGCGGCCGGCTCGGACTGCGGCATGGCCAATGTCAATATCGGGCCCAGCGGTGCCGAGATCGGCGGCGCCTTTGGCGGTGAAAAAGAGACTGGCGGCGATCGCGAAAGCGGCTCCGACGCCTGGAAGCAGTACATGCGCCGCACGACCAACACCATCAACTATTCGCGCGAGCTGCCGCTGGCCCAGGGCATTCAATTCGGGTGAACCACAGGTACCGCAGCCCTTGAGTGCCAGGGAGGCCATGCAACGCGGATTCCGGGGTTAACGGACTCCGTTCAAGAGTCCTGGCTGCCCGGCTTCCACCAGGTTCTGAACACTGGCCACAAAGGCCTCGAGCACGGCCGGCATGCCCTGTGGCCGCCAGGCCAGCACGGCCGGCGTGGTCACCCGGCTGCCGCGCAGCGCCGCAAAGCGCACGCCGTTCATGCCCACGGTCTGCATGCAGGCAGGCACCAGGGCCACCCCCTGCCCGGCCGAAACCAGAGCCATGACGGTCAGCCACTGGCGCGCGGCATGGCGTGTATGGGGATGGATGCCGGCCTGCTGCAGACAGGCGATGACGTTGTCGTAGTTGGCCGGCGCCACCTCGCGCGCAAACATGACAAAAGTGTCCTGGGCCAGTTCGCGCAGATCGATTTCGCCGCGCTGGGCCAGCGCATGGTCGCTGGGCAGGCAGCAGACAAAAGGCTCCTCGCCTATGGACATCGTGCGCATATCGTCGTGCGGCGTGCCGATGTTGAGAAAGCCACAGTCGATCTGCCCGCTGGCAATGGCCTGCAGCTGGTCGCGCGTCGACATCTCGTGCAGGCATAGCTCGACCAGCGGGCGCTCGGCGCGAAAGGCCCGGCAGAACCCAGGCACCTGCCGGTAGACCATGGACCCCGTGATTCCGATGTCCAGCCGCCCCTGCAAGCCCTGGGCCACACCGCGCACCACCTCGGCCGCATGCTGGAGCTGGGCCAGCACCTTGCGCGCCTCATGCAAAAAGGCCTCGCCTGCCGGCGTGAGCTTCACGTTCTTGGCGTCGCGCTCCATGAGTACCGTGCCCAGGTCCTGCTCCAGCGCCTTGAGCGCCATGCTCAGCGGCGGCTGGGTGATGCACAGGCGCTGGGCGGCCCGGCCGAAGTGCAGCTCCTCGGCCAGAACCACAAAGTAACGCAGCAAATGGGTTTTCATCATGATTCGCAAAGTTTGGCCAAGACCATACTCGATGCGGCAAGACACCGGGAGTTCGCCTCGGTGGGTCATGTGTCTCGCTCACCATCTCCTGCGGTCATGTAGCTGCAATAGAAAATTCAGTTCAGCCTCTAGCCCTTTCACAGCTTGCGCAAGCAGCTATCAAAACAGCCAGCAGATTTGTCGCCAACGACAGAGCCTTGCCAGCCACGCCGGGATTTCGCCCCGGCGGGCGACTTACTTTCTGACGCGTCAGAAAGTAAGCAAAGAGCGCCTCCCTACCGTCAGCGTCCCTGCGCTTCGCTGCGGGCAAACCTGCGTCACGCCATTCAGGCTGCGGTGCCGCCCAACTCGCCGCGCGGCACCCCGCTTCGCTCAGACAGACGGCGGCAAGCCAGTTCACGATGCAACGCTGTCCTGCGACAGTGTTGCCCGCAGCCTGAACCGCGTGCCGCAGGCGCAGACACACGGGTGGATACGGGCGGCCTGTAAGAATTGGGACGAAGCCGGTTGTTGGTCTCGCCCCTTGTGCCCACGCCTGCAACGACAAGCTCTTGCGGCGCCCAGTTGCACCGCAGAGTGCAGCTGCATCGTCATCCAATCTGCGGCCGTCTGTCTGAGCGAAGCGTGCAAGGCACGCGCAGCGAGTTGGGCCGCACAGCCGCAAGAGCTTGACGACGCAGGTTGCCCGCAGGGACGGGGCAGCGGGGCTGTGTTCTTTGCTTACTTTCTTGGGGGCGGCCTTCCGTCACAAGCAAGAAAGTGAGGCGGCTGGCGGGCCGAGACCCGCCCTCTGACTTTGGCGAAGAAAGGTCAATCGGGTCATTGGCTCGACCCTCCATCCCCTGCCGCTCGGCCCATCAATACGACTTGGGCAATCCCAGCACCTTCTCCGCAATAAAGCACATGATGAGCTGCGGGCTCACGGGCGCCAGGCGCGGAATCCACGACTCGCGCATATAGCGCTCCACATGGAACTCCTTGGCATAGCCCATGCCGCCGTGCGTGAAGATGGCGGTCTCGCAGGCCTTGGCGCAGGCTTCAGCGGCCAGGTACTTGGCGGCATTGGCCTCGGCGCCGCAGGGCAAGCCTTTGTCGTAGAGGAAGGCGGCCTTCTGCACCATCAGGTGTGCGGCCTCCAGGCCCATCCAGGCCTGGGCCAACGGGTGCTGCACGCCCTGGTTCTGGCCTATGGGCCGGTCGAAGACCACGCGTTCGTTCGCATACTGTGTGGCACGCGCCAGGGCCGCACGGCCCAGGCCCACGGCTTCGGCCGCGATCAGGATGCGCTCAGGGTTGAGGCCGTGCAAGATGTACGAAAAGCCCTTGCCCTCCTCGCCAATGCGGTCCTGCACCGGGATGCGCAGACCGTCGATGAAGAGCTGGTTGGTGTCCACGCATTTGCGACCCATCTTCTCGATCTCGGTCACGGCGATGCGACTGCGGTCCAGGTCGGTGTAGAACAGCGACAGGCCCTCGGTGCCCTTGCACTCCTCCACGGGCCTGGTACGAGCCAGCAGCAATATCTTGTTGGCCACCTGGGCCGTGGAGATGAAGACCTTCTGCCCGTGCACCACATAGACATCGCCTTCGCGCACGGCACGGGTCTGCAGCTTGAGGGTGTTGAGTCCGGCATTGGGTTCGGTCACGCCGAAGCAGGCCTTGTCCCGGCCCGCGATCAGCGGCGGCAGCCAGCGCTGTCTTTGCTCGTCCGTGCCGAAGACCACGGCCGGGTGCAGACCGAAGATATTCATGTGCACGGCCGATGCGCCCGACAGGCCCGCACCCGTGGCCGAGATGGTGTGCATCATCAGCGCCGCTTCGGTAATGCCAAGACCCGCGCCGCCGAACTCCTCGGGCATGGCAATGCCCAGCCAGCCGGCTTCGGCCAGGGCCTGGTGGAAGTCGTGCGGAAAGCCGCCGTCCCTGTCCTTCTTCAGCCAGTAGTCATCGTCGAAAGGCGCGCAGGCCCGCTGCACGGCATCCCGGATCTGTTCCTGCTCGGCGCTCCATAAAAAATCCATGGCGGCTTCTCTCTATCGGTTAAATTTCAATGAAATCCGCCTCAAACGCCCGTCGTACAAGCGCTATCAGCTATTATTTTTATCAATCAGGCCGGCGCACGCGTGCCGGATTCTCGCCATAGGGCGGGCTGTAGATGACCAGCAGACGCACGGGCGTGTCGCTGGTGACGCGAAACACATGCATGCAGTCCTCAGGGAAGAAGCAGGTATCGCCCGCCTGCATGGCAAAGCGCTCGGTCTGGCCCTGGCTTTGCACCTCCACCTCGGCCGTGCCGTCCAGCAGATAGCAGGCCTGCTCCATGCCCGGGTGGGCATGCGGCAGCGCACCGCCGCCTTTTTCCAGCGTTCCGAGCACCACTTCCATATGCTGCGCACCGACATTGGCCTGGCTGACGAGGCGCCGGTTCACCGTGCCGTGGTGGTTGGCGGGGCTGTATCCCTGTACGTCCTGCTCGCGGATCAGATAGCGGGGCATATGTCTGTCTCTCTTTTATCGTTGGATGATGAAGCCTGCATGCAGCCACCGCTGGCCTGCAGCGCGGTGATCTGCGTCTGGTCCAGACCCACTTCACGCAGCACCTGCAGCGTGTGCTGGCCCAGTTGCGGCGCCGCACTGGCCTCGCGGCCCGGGGGCGTTGCGCTCCACTGCGTGGGATTGGCCGTGGTGCGCAGCCGCCCCTCGCTGGGATGCTCGATCTCGCGCACAAAGCCCGTGGCCGCATGGTGGGGGTCGGCCAGCAAGTCCTCGGGCGAGGCCATGGGCATATTCGGCACGTCGGCCGCATCGAGCAGCGCGCGCCACTCGGCCGTGCTGCGCTCGCGCATCAGGCTTGCCACCTCGGCATAGACGGCATCGATATTCGCTGCGCGCTGGCCGTGGGTGGCAAACATGGGCTCACGCATGCGCTCGCCCTGCCCTATGGCGTTGAAGAAGCTGTGCCAGTGCTTGTCGTTGTAGATCAGCACGCAGAGATGGCCGTCGCTGGTGCGGTAGGGCTTGCGATGGCGTGTCAGCAGCCGCGCATAGCCGGCATCGCCCAGCGGCGGCTCGAAGCTCAGCCCCGCCATGTGATCGCCGAGGATGAACTGCGTCATGGCCTCGAACATGGGCACGACCACCGCCTGGCCCTGGCCGCTCTTCTCGCGCGCATACAACGCAGCCGTGACCGCATAGACCGCATGCAGGCCCGTGACCCGGTCGCCCAGCGTCATGGGCGCATAGGACGGCTCGCCACCGCCGTACTGCTGGGCCAGCCAGGGCACGCCAGTCGCGCCCTGGATCAGGTCGTCGTAGGCCGGCTTGGCCGCATAGGGGCCGGCCTGATCGAAGCCGCAGCAACTCACATGAATCAGCCGCGGATGGCTCTGCTCCAGTGTCTGCCAGTCCAGGCCGAGTCTGGCCATGGCCTGAGGCCGCACATTGCTGATGAAGACATCGGCATCGGCCAGCAGTTGCAGCAGCGCCTGGCGCGCTTCGGCCTGCTTGAGATCCAGCACCACCGAGCGCTTGCCCTGGTTGGCCTGCAGAAAAATGGGGCCCATGCCGGGGTTTCGCATGGGGCCTACATGGCGCATGTTGTCGCCCTCGGGTGACTCCACCTTGATCACATCGGCGCCCAGGGCGGCCAGAATCTGCGTGGCAAACGGCCCCATGATCACCGAGGTCATGTCCACGATCCTGACGCCTGCCAATGGCCCGGCTGAAGTACCCACAGCCTGACGGCTATCGCTGTGCATGCTCGTCATATCACTGCGCCTCGATGCCGGCCTGCTTGACCAGTTGCCCCCATTTGGCCAGCTGCTCCTTCACATAGAGCGCGAACTCGTCGGGCGTGGCCGTGGGCCAGACTTCAAAGCCGACCTGGGCCAGTTGCTCCTGCACGGCCTTGTCCTTGAGAATGAGCTGCAGCTCGCCGTTGATGCGCTCGGCTATGGCCTTGGGCATGCCGGCCGGGCCGAAGATGCCATTCCACGAGGTGATGTCGAAACCCGGCAGCGTCTTGCCGATGGCCGGCACATTGGGCAGCAGCTGCGATCCTTTGGCCGCCGTCACGGCCAGCGTGCGCACGCGCTCGGTCTTGAGCGTGCCCCAGGCCGAACCCAGGTCGGCCACATACATCTGGATCTGGTTGCCCATCACATCGGTCAATGCCTGCGGGCTGGACTTGTAGGGCACGCCGGTGATCTGCGTACCGGTGATGTATTTGAAGGTTTCCGAAGCCACCAGCGAGGTGCTGTTGGGCGTGCCGTAGGAGAGCTTGTCCGGATGCGACTTGGCATAGGCAATCAGCTCGGCCACAGTCTTTGCAGGCACCGAGGGATGGACCACCAGCGCGAATGGCAGCTCGCCCACGCGAGCCACGGGCGTGAAGTCCTTGATGGGGTCGTACTTGAGGCCCTTGGCCAGCCAGGGGTTGGCCGAATGCGAGGTGTTGGTGGTCATGAACAGCGTATAGCCGTCCGGCTTGGCCTTGACCACATGCGCGGCTGCAATCTGGGCATTGGCCCCGGCCCGGTTGTCCACCACCACGGGCTGCTTGAGCCGCTCGCCCAGCTTGTTGGCCACCACGCGGGCCACCGCATCGGTGCCGCTGCCCGCGGCAAACGGCACCACCAGCGTGATGGGGGCCGCCGGATAGCCCTCCTGCGCCAGCGCCGTCCCCGCAAGGCCAATGCCCATGGTGGCTGCCAGGGCTGCGCTGGCACAGGCGCGCAGTAAGAATCGCTTGTTCATGCTTGTCTCCTTGTTCAGGCTGCGGCACCTGTATCCGGTGCCTGCTGTGCATGCTGAGGCGTTCAAGCATTCAAGTCCAATTGTTTAAACAGAGTGAATGATTCGATTTGCCAATCACTCACTCCTGCTGTGCATTCGCTCCCGCTGGACGCGGCGCTTCGCTTCCCCTTCCGGGGCGAAATGAGCCGGATCCGTACCTGCGTCCGCAGCCCTTATGCCTTTGGGGTGGCCGCAGCAACCCGTGCTCGGCCTGCGATCAATGCTAGATCGGGCTTCAGTCCCATGCCTGCAGAGAATCTACGGCAGTTGCATGATCGCAGCGAGCGCCCCCGGACCTGGGTGATATGCACTGACCAGCGCTGATGAGCAACGAAGCGAGGCGATAAGGCCTGATGCCCTACAGCGCTGTCACAAAACGGTGATTGAACTTGGGCCACGCTCGGGGGAGAATGCGTTATTACCGCTTTCGCTCAGGTGCTGTCATGGACCATATCCACTCCACGCCCACCCACCAAGCTCTGGATGTCGCTCCTTACGGAGCCAGGCTTTCAGCCGCTCACTCGAGCGTGCTCTTCAAGGCGGAAGATCTGGAAGTCATTCGCGTCGTGCTGCGCTCGGGCCAGTCGCTGCCGCCGCATCGCGTACCTGGCAGCGTCAGCCTGCAATGCCTGGAAGGTCGGCTCGAGGTTCTCATCGGTCAGACCGTACATGAACTGGGCCCCAAGCAACTCATACATCTGCCAGCCAATATGCCCCACGCCGTGCGTGCCATGGAAGACTCGTCTGCGATTGCCACCATCGTGCTCTGTGAGGCCTGAAGAATTTCTATCGAACAGGCAAAAACTGCATGAACGGGCCGGCAAGCAGGCCCTGGGCATAGCCGATGACGGAGCGCCGGTAGCGCTCGGTGGTGTAGTCCGCCACCAGATCCAGCCGGCCGATGATCTTGCCCATCTCGCGCTCGAAGCTCAGATTGCGCCCCTCTTCTGCTATCTGGTTCGATAGCAGCAAGGGCTTTCCGCCGGGGGCCTTGCGCGAGTTGAGGATCCAGTTGGCAATCTCCAGATTGCGCGCCGCATTGAAGACATGCTGCGGGTCCAGCCCGTCGATCAGCGTGAAGCTGGTTCGCCCGCCATGCGCGGTGATCAGCATATCGGCGGCAGCATGTACGAAGGCCGCGACCCGGTCCCCGGCAAACTCGGGCTGCAAGGCCAGGGACAGCGCCGCCACGTCGCGCTTGTCCTGCAGTTCATGCCAGGGCTGGCGCTCCATGACGGCAATGCGCACATAGGTCATGGCCGCTTCCCGGCTGGAGGCGGTCTTTCTCCATTCGGCGGGATTGCGGCGGTAGAGCTTGTCCATGATGAGGAACAGGCTCTCCAGGTTCTCCTTCATGGCCAGCGTCGCCATGCGGTTGCTGTCGGACTGCAGCAGCTCGCGCGAGTGAAAGTTCTCGCCCTTTACTTCGCCATGATTCGTGGGGGCACTGGAACAAGCAGCCAGACTGCACAGCACCAGCCCTGACAGCAGCCGCAGCCCCATGCGCGAGCCGCCGCGCTGAGGATCGCGCGTGCAGTGGCCTGCGGCGGCAAGGGGCAAAGCTCGTGCTGCTGTCATGCTACAAACATAACAGCAGATGCTGCCGGCTCAGTCACGCCGAAGGCGCGCGATTGTTATCAATCGTGAACAAGGCCCGGGCCTGCTCACCGGCCAGGACGCTATTTGCGTAGCTGCCTGAGGATCTGCTCCAGCACCCGCCACGGCTCGGCCTGGTCGGCCATCGCCACGGGCACGCGCAGCTTGCTGCTCGTTGCCTGCTGCGGCGAAAACAGCAGGCCCGGTGCCAGCAGCAGATTGCTCAGCGCCGCCTGACGCGCCAGCACCTCGGTATCCACGCCGCAGTCCACCCAGGCAAAGGTGCCGGCCACGGGTTCGTACTCCGCATGACAGCCCAGCGCTTCGAGCTTGCGCAGACAGCGCCCGCGCGCACGGTCCACGCGCTCACGCAACCGGTCCACATGCTTGCGAAAGGAACCGTCGGCCAGAATATGGTGGACGATCTGCTCCGCCGGCAGCGAAGAGGTCAGCCCCGCCAGCAGCTTCATGTCGGTGAGCCGGTGCACATACTCGGGCTTGGTCGCGATATAGCCCACGCGCAGGCCACCCGACAAGGTCTTGGAATAGCCGCCCACCAGAATCACGCGCTGCAATCTGTCCATGGCCGCCAGCCGCAGCGGCATGGCGCCCAGAAACTCGGCATAGGTATCGTCCTCGACGAGCAGGAAATCATGGCGCTCGGCAATGCGCAGCACCTCGTGGGCCACGCCGGCAGACAGGCTCAGCCCCGTGGGGTTGTGCACCGCCGTGTTGAGGATGAAGAGCTTTGGCTTGTGGCTCTGGGCCAGCGATGCCAGGGCCGCCACATCGGGCCCGCCGGGCAGGCGCGGCACGCCGACCACATTCACGCCCATGTACTTGAGCCGCCCGAAGATCAGGAACCAGGCCGGGTCTTCGACCAGCACGGTATCGCCGGGCTTGAGAAAACAGCGCACGACCAGATCCAGGCCATGGGTCACCCCGCCTACCGTCATGAGATTGGCCTCGGGATGGGCCGGCACCTCGTGGGCTTGCAGATTCGAGGCGATCTGCTGACGCAGCGGCAAAAAGCCTTGTGGGTGGCCATAGCTGAGAAAGCTCTGCTCGGCGCGCGCATTGTTGCGGGTGATGGCGCGCATGGCGCCGGTGATCAGACCCTGATCCATCCAGCTCGAAGGCAGACAGCCCGCGCCTCCGGTGCCCGCACTATCGTCGCGAAAAATGCCGCGCAGCAGATAGGCGGTGTCAAAGTCCGCCGGCTGCGCCGACGCTGCAGCGGCGGCCGCAGGCTCCATCACACGGCGCTGGGCCGCCACATAAAAGCCGCTGCCGCGCCGCGACTGCAGCAGACCCTGGGCCGCCAGCTTGTCATAGGCCTGGACCACGGTGTCGCGGCTGACACCGGCGTTTTCCGCCAGCGCCCGCACCGAAGGCAGGCGCACGCCCACGCGCAGGCCATGGTTGCGGATCAGGCCTCCGAAATGCTCGACCAGTTGATCCACCAGTCCCACCGCACTGGAGCGCATGGGTTGCCAGCCCATGGATCCCGTCCCGGCCACGGGCAATGTTGCCGGGGCCGCTGCCCCGCCGTCGATCTGTGCATCCAGCATCGGGCGCTTTCTCAAAGTGTCAGGTCAATTAGAGCAGGCCAGCTCATCAACTGGCCTGCAAAAGTGCACTGATAGTGTACTGATATCCAAGCTTAGCATAGAGGCACAACGCTTCTGTCGCCCCAAGGTTCACCATGTCATTCCTGCCTGAATCCTCAGCCTTCATCCTGCCACTGGCCATGTTTGCCTTTGTCAGCTCCGTGACGCCCGGCCCCAACAATGTGATGCTGACGGCCTCGGGGGCCACTTTCGGCTACCGCCGCAGCGTGCCGCATATGCTGGGCATCTGCCTGGGCGTGGTCATCATGGTGCTGCTGATCGGCGCGGGCCTGGGCAAGCTGTTCGAGGCCGAGCCGCGCATCTACACCCTGCTCAAATATGTGGGCGCGGCCTATCTGATCTGGCTGGCCTGGAAAATCGCCCGTGCCGGCGGCGTGGACCAGGGCCAGTCGGGCAACCGTCCGTTCGGCTTCTGGCAGGCCGCTGCCTTCCAGTGGGTCAACCCCAAGGCCTGGATCATGGCAGTGGGTGTGGTCGCAACCTACACGCCGCGCGAAGGCTTTTTTGTCAATCTGATGCTGTCGGCCTTGGTGCTGGGCCTGGTCAACTACCCCAGCATCAGCGTCTGGACCCTGTTCGGCAGCACCGTGGGGCGCGCACTGCGCACGCCACAGGCCCTGCGCATGTTCAACGGCGTGATGGCCGGCCTGCTGCTGCTGTCGCTGGTGCCCATCTTTGCCGAGCATGTCTAAACTCGGCCCATGTCCTATGCCATACGCCAGCTGAGCGAGTCCGATCTTTGCAGTTATCGAGCCCTGCGACTGCAGGCTCTGACCGAATACCCCGAAGCCTTCGGCGCCACGCCCGCAACCGAGCAGGCACTCGGCGATGCGCAGCTGCTGAGCCGCTTCAGCGGCGCCCTGGGCCAAGCCATGTGGGGAGGCTTTGATGCAGACGGCAGACTCTGCGCCAGCCTGGGCTTGCATCGCGACCAGGGAGAGAAGACCGCGCACAAAGGCCATCTCTTTGCCATGTATGTGGCTGCACCGGCGCGTGCTCGGGGCCTGGCCCGCGATCTGCTAGAGGTGGCCGTGGCCCACGGCAGAGTGCTGAAGCTGCGCCAGCTGATGCTGGGCTGCAATGCTGGCAACGACAAGGCGCTGCGCCTGTACGAACAAGCGGGCTTTCGCGCCTACGGGCTAGAGCCTGCGGCCCTCTATGTGGGCGGCGAGTACTTTGACGAAGTGCTGATGGTGCAGGAGCTGAGCCAGCCTCAGGCCAGCCCCTGACGGCTGGTCAAGCCGCTTGCAGTGAACAGGCGACCTGACTCAGCGGGCCTGCATCGCAATGATCTGCTGCGCCAGACCGGCGATGGCCTCGTCCGAGAGCTGGTCGGTCTCCAGCACCTGGCGTTTGGGCCATTGCTCGAAGTGATTCGACTGGGAGCGCTCGTAGTGCGGGTCATAGTGGCGCTGCATCAGTTCCTCGAAAAGCGCAGACAGCTCCCCGGCCCGCGCCCATTGCTGCCAGCGGCCCACGGCCTCCTTGCCCTGCAGCTCCTTGAGCCAGCCCAGCTTGGTGGCCAGCATTTCGGGATCGTCGCCCAGATAGGCATAGTCGCGCAGCAGATAGGACAGCCGTGCGGCAGCCGTGGCACGCACCTCGATGACCGGCGCCTTGTGCAGATGCTGCACCAGCACCAGCGGCAAGCCGACACGGCCGATCTTGGCGCTCTCGCCTTCCACATAGACGGGGCGCGAGAGATCGAAGGTCTCCAGCTGCTCGGCAATCAGGGTCTCGAAACGCTTCTGGCTGGGCTGCTCTATGCCGGGCAGACCGCCCAGCAAGGAGCCCTTGTGGCTGGCATAGCCCTCCAGGTCCAGCACCTGCTCGCCGCTCTGGGCCAGCGCATGCAGCACGCGCGTCTTGGCCGAGCCGGTGGCGCCGCACAGCACCCGCATCTGCAGCTGCGGCACCAGGCTTTCGATCTGCGCGATCACATGGCCGCGAAACGCCTTGTAGCCGCCGGCCAGCTGCTGGGCATCCCAGCCGACCAGACGCAGCCAGGTCACCATGGAGCCGCTGCGCAGGCCGCCGCGCCAGCAATAGACCAGGGGCTTCCAGTTGGCGGGCTTGTCGGCAAAGGTTTCGCGCAGATGGCGCGCCAGATTGGCCGACACATAGGCTGCGCCCAGACGCTTGGCCTCGAAGGGGCTGACCTGCTTGTAAATGGTGCCGATCTCGGCGCGCTCGGCATTGCTCAGTACCGGACAGTTGATGGAGCCCGGAATATGGTCAAGCGCGAACTCGGCCGGCGAGCGGGCATCGATCAGGGCATCGAACTGGTGGCGTTCAGGAACGCGAACGGGCTGGCGGTGGGACACGGCAGACTATCCATGGCTGCGCCTGACGGCCTGCATGGCCGCCGGGCAAATGGCGTGTGCTCGGGCGTGAAGCGGCAATCGCGATGGGCTGCGATTCGACTTGAGGCTCGGCAACATGAAAAACCTGCCGCCTCATCCAACGATGGAGCCCGGCAGGCCACGAAGCATGGGCGTGGATCGAGCCTCGATACGCACAACCGCTGCGGCAAGCTTGCCCGCTGCGGTCATTCCCTGTGTGCTGCATTTTCGCAGATGTGGCGACCTGCTTCAGCGCCGGCAAGCAAAACCCGGCGCACCCGGGCCTGGACCGAATCCAGCTCTGACGCTGCTCACTTGCGCGGACGCAGCAGCATTTCGTCGCCGCTCATCTGAACATCGAAGAAGCGCAAAAAGTTCTGGCCCAGCAAGGCGTCTTCGCTGTCGTCGCCGGTGTAGCCCGTGCCCACGCGCACATCGCGCACACGCAGGCTGGCAATGCGCACCTCGTCGGCCGTGACGATGCGGCCGTCACGTTCGCCGTTGGCCGTGCGAAAACGCACTTTCTCGCCGCCTTCCAGCCCGGCACGCTCGGCCAGCGCATCGGTCACGCTGACCGAGGTGGCCCCGGTATCGACCAGAAAGGTGACTGGCTGATCGTTGACGTAGCCCTTGGCACGGAAGTGCCCGTCCATGCCGCGCTCTATGCGCACCGTGCCATCGGCCAGGACCTTGGCCTGGGCCGGCTTGAGGAAATGCTGCATGGCCAGATACATCGCGGCCATGACCACCAGCCAGAACAGCAGAAACAGCATGGTGCTGCGCCGTGCCACGGATTGCGGGGAAGGCTCGGACTCTGGCGAGGACTGGGGCGGCGGCGTGACATTCAGGCGCATGGACAGGCAAAGAAGCTGAGGACAATGCAGCCATTTTGCCAAGACCGGCGCCAAGGTCATCCCCCGGGTTGCGACACTGCGGCCCGAGCAGCGCTTACATTGAAGCTTGTTTGCAAAATCCAACGGCCTTGCAGGTCGTCCAACCATGAACACATCCCAGCTGCCCGCTCTGGTGCTGCACTATATTTTCGATCCCCTGTGCGGCTGGTGCTATGCCGCCGCCCCGCTGGTCAAGGCCGCGCGCGAAGTGCCCGGCATCGCCGTGCAATGGCATGCTGGCGGCATGCTGACCGGTGCCCACACGCGCACCATCACCGCAGACTGGCGCGACAAAGTCATGCCCAGCGACCAGCGCATTGCCGAAATGACGGGCCAGCCTTTTGGCGATGCCTATCTCAACGGCCTGCTCAATGACATCGGCGCGCCGCTGGATTCCGAGCCCCCGACCACGGCCCTGCTGGCCGCCGAAGCGCTGGCCGGCAAGGGCCTGGAGATGCTGGCTGCCGAGCAGAAAGCCCATTACGTGGAGGGCCGCCGCATCAGCGAGCCCGCCGTGCTGCGCGAACTGGCAGCCGGCATCGGTCTGGACAGCGCAGCCTATGACGCGGCCTACGCCGAGCAAAGCGGCGCGGCCACGCAAAAGCATATCGCCGAAAGCCGCGAATGGCTGGGCATGGTGCAGGGCCAGGGCTTCCCCACCCTGGCGCTGGAGTTCGACCACCCCGAGCAGGCTGGCCAACGCGCCGTGCAGCGCATCGAGATCGGCGAATGGCTGGGCGATGTCGACGGCTGGAAGCAGCAGCTGGCCGACTGGGCCGAGCAGATTGCCGAGCTCAACCAGCAGCAGGCCGGCGATACCGACGCCAGTGGCGACCCCAGTTGCGGCCCCGACGGCTGCGAGCTACCACCGCGCTGAGCGGCGCGGCCAGCGTGGCAGATACTCTTTTATTCATAGCTCAAAGCGCTTGCTATTTAAAGATTTCAGGCATTATTCAACCTGAATTCCTTATCTATCAAGCGCAAGCAGCTATCTTTTTTTAATCCATCTGCCCACCACTCCGCACCCTGTCGCCATTGCCTTCGCTATTGCGGCAGGGCATAGGCGATCACATAGTCACCGCGCTTGGGCGACTGGCGTGCGCCACCGGCGGTGATCACCACATACTGCCTGCCGGTTCGGGGCGAGACATAGCTCATCGGCCCGCCCTGGCTGCCCACGGGCAGGCGCGAGCGCCAGATCTCCTTGCCGTTGGCGCTGTCGAAGGCACGCAGATAGAAGTCCTGCGTGCCCGCGAAGAACACCAGTCCCGACTTGGTGACCATGGAAGGCCCCAGCGTGGGCATGCCGATGGGAATAGTCAGCCACATGGGAATGCCCAGAGGGCCGGTGTCGCGCACCGTACCCACGGGCACCTGCCACTTGATCTGGCGCGATTTCAGATCCACGGCCGTCATGGTGCCGAAAGGCGGCTTCTGGCAGGGAATGCCCAGCGGCGACAGAAAGCGCTGGCGCATGGCACCAAACGGCGTGCCTTCCTGGGGCACGGCCCCCATCTCGATGCCACTGGCGCCGGGCTTCATATCAGCGCGTGCAATCATGTAGTTCGCCAGGCCCAGACGCATATCGTTGACGAACATGGTCTGGGTGATCGGGTCTATGGAGACGCTGCCCCAGTTCATGCCGCCCAGCGAACCCGGGAACTGCAGCGTCGGCCCCATGCCCGGCGGCGTGAACACGCCCTGATGATCCATGTCCTTGAAGGCGATGCGGCACAGCAGCTGATCGAAGGGCGTGGCGCCCCACATATCGGACTCCTTCAGGGTCTGGTTGCCGATATTGGGCATGCCCGTGGAATGTGGCTGGGTCGGCGCATAGCGCTCGCCGGGTACATGGCCTTGCGGCACGGGCAGCTCCTGCACCTCTGCCAGAGGCTCGCCGGTCTCGCGGTTGAGCATGAAGATCATGCCCTGCTTGGTCACCTGCAGCAGCGCGGGGTCCACCCCGCCCTGGGCATTGGTCACATCGACCAAAGCGGGCTGGGACGGAATGTCGAAGTCCCACAGATCGTGGTGCACGGTCTGGTAGAGCCAGCGCGGCTTGCCGGTCCTGATGTCCATGGCCACGATGGCGGAGCTGTTCTTCTCCATCTCCGGCGTGCGCTGGGCCGCATAGAAGTCCGGCGTCGCATTGCCCGTGCCCAGATAGGCCAGGCCCAATCTGGCGTCGTAGGACATGCCGCCCCAGACATTGGGCGAATTGCGCGTATAGGTCTGCCCCTGCGGCAGCTGCCCGGTGATGTCGGGATTGCCCGGATCCCAGGCCCAGACCAGCTTGCCGCTGAGCACATCAAAAGCGCGCACCACGCCCGAGGGCTCGTCGGTCGAGAAATTGTCGGCCACGCGGCCGCCCACGATCACCAGGTTCTCGGCCACCAGCGGTGCCGAGGTCTGCTGATACCAGCCCTGCTTGACCTCGCCCATGCCCTGGGTCAGATCCACCACACCGTCCTTGCCGAAGTCGGTGCATGGCTTGCCCGAATCGGGATCAAGCGCAATCAGCCGCGCATCGATGGTGGGCAGAAACAGCCGGCGTCGGCAGCCCGCAGCGACATCACCGGACCTGCCGGACGCGCCCGATGCCCTGGGCGCGGCCTCGTTACCGTCAAAGTAGGCCAGGCCTCGGCAGCGCTGCCAGTTGGGCGACTTGGCCTCGGGGTCGAATTTCCACTTCTCCTCGCCCGTGTCCACATCCAGCGCCAGCACCTTGCCGTAGGCCGTGCAGACATACAAGCGGTCCCCGATCTGCTGCGGCGTGTTCTGGTCTTCGGCGCCCGAGCCCGTGCTCTGGGGCACATCGCCGGTGCGTGCCGTCCAGGCCACGGCCAGCTTGTCGACATTGTTGCGGCTGATCTGCTCGACGGCTGCGAAGCGCTGGCCTGCGGGGCCCTGCCCCCAGTCCGTCCAGTCCGAGGCCTTGATCTCCATGGAGCCGAGCGATGGCAGCTCGGTGACCTCGGGGGCGATCACGCCCTTGGGCGAGAAAGCGCTGACGGCCGTCGCGATGATGGCCAGGCCCAGCACCACCACCGATACGGCAGCGCCCAGGCGTCCATAGTCATTCATGACCAGCTTGCCCGCTTCAAGCTGTGCATAGCCCAGGGCCACCAGCAGGCCCAGCACGGCAAACACCATCAGGCGCGAAACCAGCGGCCAGAACTCCCAGCCCGCATCCCACCAGGCCCATATCAGGGTCAGCACAAAGGCCAGCGCATAGAGATGGGCACCGGCCCTGCGCCGCGCCAGCAGCAATGCCGCCGAGACCAGCAGCGCCAGCCCCATTAGCACAAAGTACCAGCTGCCTCCCTTGCCGAGCAGAATGCCGCCGCCTATGGTCATGTACAGACCCATCAGCAGCATCAGCAGCCCCACCACAAGCCAGTACCAGCGCCCGTCATTGGATGAAGGAGCCATAGCCTCACCTGAAATTAATTGCCATTTGTGTATTGCACGCCTTAACGCCGATACACATCGACATACTTTCGAGGGTTTGCACGCCAGCCTCAGGACTACAAGCGCGAATTCGCGCGCGCAAAAAAAGACGCACCG
>NZ_JBKFBC010000011.1:50504-53847 GCF_053345995.1 Comamonas sp. C24C
CCCGAGCAGGACACCTGAGTCGCACCGTCCATCAGACGGGCGAAGTCATAGGTCACATGCTTGCTCTGAATGGCTTTTTCCAGCGACTCGACGATCAGGTCTGCAGCCTCGCGCCAGCCCATGTGGCGCAGCATCATCTCAGCGCACAGGATCATGGAGCCCGGATTCACATAATCCTTGCCCGCATAGCGCGGCGCCGTGCCGTGGGTGGCTTCAAAGCAGGCAATGCTCTCCGACAGGTTGGCACCGGGAGCAATGCCGATGCCACCCACCTGCGCGGCCAGCGCATCCGAGATGTAGTCGCCATTGAGATTGAGCGTGGCCACCACCGAATACTCGGCCGGACGCATCAGAATCTGCTGCAAAAAGGCGTCGGTGATCGAGTCCTTGATGATGATGTCCTTGCCGGTCTTCGGGTGCTTGATGCGGCACCAGGGGCCGCCGTCGATCAACTCGGCACCGAACTCGCGCTGCGCCAGCGCGTAGCCCCAGTCACGGAATGCGCCTTCCGTGTACTTCATGATGTTGCCCTTGTGAACCAGGGTCACGCTGGGCTTGTTGTTATCGATGGCGTACTGGATGGCCTTGCGCACCAGGCGCTCCGTGCCCTCGCGCGAGACGGGCTTGATGCCGATGCCCGAGGTTTCGGGAAAGCGGATCTTGTTGGCGCCCATTTCCTTGGCCAGGAAGTCGATGAGCTTCCTCGCCTTCTCGCTGCCGGCCGCGTATTCGATGCCCGCGTAGATGTCCTCCGAGTTCTCGCGGAAGATCACCATATTCGTCTTCTCGGGCTCCTTGAGTGGCGAAGGCACGCCCTTGAAGTACTGCACGGGGCGCAGGCAGACATACAAGTCCAGCTCCTGGCGCAGTGCCACGTTCAGCGAGCGGATGCCGCCGCCCACGGGCGTGGTCAGCGGGCCCTTGATGGACACCGCATAGTCGCGCACGGCGGCCACGGTTTCCTCGGGCAGCCAGACATCGGGGCCGTAGATGCGCGTAGCCTTCTCGCCTGCATACACTTCCATCCAGGCAATCTTGCGCTGGCTGCCATAGGCCTTGGCCACGGCAGCGTCAGCCACCTTGCGCATCACCGGCGTCACATCGACGCCGACACCATCGCCCTCGATGAAAGGAATGATGGGTTGATTCGGAACATTCAGTGTCTTGTCCGCATTGATGCTGATCTTCTCACCCTGCGGCGGAACCTGGATGTGCTGGGACTTACTCATGCTGTGGAATCTCCTAGTCTTGAATACTGCGCGGTGGCGCACCTTTTTGGTGCTGCTTCTTGCCCCCGATTTTGGCACCTTGAACTCAGCAAATTTTAAGAAATGCCGCATAAAAATCTGTCAACGGCGGCACAGGGCTGCCGTTGAGAGGGTGTGGAGGCAGATGGGCTGCTCCACACTTCAACCTGAAACCTGGCATTGCCGCATATTTGGGAAATTGGCATCCATGAAAAAACTACTCGCTGTCCTGATTGCTGGTTCGTTCGCTGCTGGCGCCTTTGCTCAAGCCGCCACGCCGGCGCAGCCTGCCACCCCTGCCGCTGCAGCAGCGGCACCTACCGCCAAACATATGAAGGCCAAGCCGGCCAAAAAGCATCATATGCAGCACAGCACCAAGAAGATGCACAAGCCCGCCTGATCGCCCGCTGAAAGCAGCCGGCGGCATCGAGGCCCATGGCCTTGACCGCCGGATCTGACTCGCCCCAGGGCCTGCCGGACCGCAAGTTCTGCAGGCCCTGCATTTTGCAGACCGGCTGCGGCCGCATCCCCATGACGCGGATTTGCACCGCAACCCGCCCGGATTGCTATAGGCTTGCGACTTCCGACTTCCTGTTTGGCAAGCAAGGCTCATGAAGACCCTCTCCACCAAGACACCCCAACAATCCGGCTGGCGCGCTCCGCTGCTGGCCCTGGCCTGTACCGCCCTGCTGGGCCTGTTCGGCAGCCCCGCCATGGCCCGCGACGAAGGTCAGCCACAGATGAATCTGCGCCGCATCGACCTGACGGCCGGCATGTACCGCATCGATACCCAACTGGCCATCACGCCGCAGCAGCGCGAAATCGGTCTCATGTTCCGCAAGGAAATGCCGCAGCAGGAAGGCATGCTCTTTGTCTTCGAGGTGCCCGGCGTGCAGTGCTTCTGGATGCGCAACACCATCCTGCCGCTGACGGCGGCCTTTGTGGCCGATGACGGCACCATCGTCAATCTGGCCGACATGAAGCCCATGAGCGAAGACTCTCACTGCTCGGCCAAGCCCGTGCGCTATGTGCTGGAGATGAACCAGGGCTGGTTCACCAAGCGCGGCATCAAGGCCGGCACCAAGCTGGGTGGTGCGCCCTTCAATCGCTAAGCACCGCCAGAATCCGCATCCTTCGTGCTCTGCCAGCCGCGGTTTCCACAGGCACTGAGCGATATCGCCGTTGCACTGCTGCGGAGATTGGAAAAATCGCAAGCGCTTGAGTCCTGCCCCGGCTTCACGGCAAGGATTGATGGCGAATTACTGCATGCACCCTACCGCGTGTACTACGACGAACCTGAGCTGCAGCAATGCATTCAGGAAAGCAGCGGCCCCACACACCAACTGGCCCTGTGCCTGGGCAGCCGCCACGCCAACGGCCATGTGCGCGAAACCTGTCTGCGCCAGCTGCTGGCGCATGACTGCGACTGGGTGCTGCCGTTTGTGGTCCGAGCGGCTGGCGAGTATGTACTGGAAATTTCCGAGCATCTGACAGCCCAGACCCATAGGCTATCGCCACACAGCTACGGGCGTTTTGCTGCCGAAAACCCCGATTTTGTGACTGCCTGCAAGCAGCAGGCCGCCAGTTACTGGGACTGCTACCACCGCCAACGCTATCCGCTGCTGCACGAACACCCAGGCATACGATTTCTGCGCTGGGTTGACGAGGCACGGCAATCACTGCCCCACGCGGATTGATGCCACTTTGCGCAGAACGCGCGGTCCATGCCGATAGTGGTTGCGCGCTGCCGGTGGGAGCACGCTCTTGAGCATTCGGTAATCGCAGGCACCAAAGTACTGAAAGTTGCGCCGACCTTCGCGCAGCGTCATATGGTTGGGGCCCGAGTATTCATCCGGGCAGTCCACATCCCAACCGCTGTCCTCCCAGAAGCAGACGCTGCAAATGCTGTACTCGCCACGCTCATCCAGCGAGAAATAGTCGCAGCACGGACACTGATACAGCGGCATGGAGCGCCTTTCATAAATTCGGATCAAATCAAGCTATAGCGCTTATACATCATGCACAGGCAGCTTCTATTTATATAGCAACTACGGAGACCGGACACAAAAAAGCCGGCGACCTTTTCAGGTCGACCG